>CALMZR010000418.1 GCA_937870845.1 uncultured Chloroflexota bacterium | reverse complement strand
GGGCCCCGGCCCGCGCCGGGACCTCAATCACATCGGAGCGCGGATTAGCCTTCCGCGAGCGGACGCATTACGCGGTAGAGGGCCGATTTGGCCTCGAAACCCACTCCCGGGATGTCGGGGAGGCGGACGAGGCTGTTCTCGACGGGGCAATCGTCGGCGAAACCGCCGAACGGGGCGAACACGTCGGGATAGGATTCGTTGCCGCCAAGGCCGAGGCCGACGGCGATGTTGAGCGCGAATTGGTGGCCGCCATGCGGCACGCAGCGGCGTCCGGACCAGCCGTGCCGTTGGAGCATGGCGAGCGTGCGCAGGTATTCGACGAGGCCGTAGGACAGCGCCGGATCGAATTGCAGCACGTCGCGGTCCGGCCTGAGGCCGCCGTGGCGGATCAGGTTGCGCGCGTCCTGCATGGAAAACAGGTTCTCGCCGGTGGCAAGCGGCGGCGCGTAGCGCGTCGCCAGCGCGGCGTGCAGCAGATAGTCGAGCGGATCGAGCGGCTCCTCGTACCAACGCAAATTATAAGGCGCGATTGCCGCGCCGCAGGCCAGCGCCTGGTCGAGATCGTAGCGGCCGTTGACGTCGACGCAGAGGTTCTCGCCCTTGCCGCCGATCACTTTGAGCACCGCCTCGATGCGCTTGAGATCGTCGGCCAGCGGCACGCCGCCGATTTTCATTTTCACCGTGGAGTAGCCGAGGTCGAGATAGTGCTTCATCTCGTCCTGCAGGCCGTCGAGGTCCTTGCCGGGGTAGTAGTAGCCGCCGGCCGCATAGACCCACGCCTTGTCGTCGAATTTCCCGCCGTTGTAGCGGTCGGCCAGAAGCTTCCAGAGCGGCACGCGCCTGGCCTTGGCGACGGCATCCCACAGCGCCATGTCGAGCCCGGACATGGCGTTGTTGAGCACCGGCCCGCTGCGCCAGTAGGAGCTGACGGCCAGCATCGACCAGAGGTCCTCGATGTCGTGGACCGAGCGGCCGATGACCTGGGGCCGGAGGTACTCCTCGATGGCGGTGGCCACGGCCAGCGGACGCTGGGTGAAGGTGGCGCACCCGAGCCCGTACAGCTCCGGCTCGTCCGTCTCGACTTTCACCACGACCAGCCGCGTCCCCTCCGGGGCGGTGAGGATCACCCGCACGTCGCGGATGCGCGGTCTGCTCCGATCGTCGCTGTGCCACGGCGGCGGCAGCAACGGGGCCGGTGAATTCGGCATTTCGGTCGTGTCCGGCATGCTCTGCTTCCCCCCACCCTCCTGCTGACGCCGCTCCGCCGGTCGCCGCAACCTCCGCTCACGGGCATTCTTGGCGAGAATGTCGCCCTGGACAATTTGGCGCGGCGCACTCTCACCAAGGAGCCGGAAATGGTCTTCACCCTGCGCACTGACAGCGATGTTCCCCGGTACCTTCAGATCGTGCAAGGGCTGCGGGAGCAGATTGCTTCCGGCGTCCTGCCCGCGGGCGCGCGACTCCCATCGTCTCGGCAACTTGCCCTCGATCTGGGCGTAAGCCGGATCACGGTCGCAAACGCCTACGCCGAATTGGAAGCCGACGGGATTATCGAGGCTCGCGCCGGCTCGGGCACGTTCGTCCTGCCGCCGCGGATCCGCGACGCGGCGCCCGCCGCGCCCGATGACGTGGTGGAGGTCCCGGTCTGGCAGGAGCGATTCGAGCATCGGGTCATGGGCGCCCGGGAGCGGATGCTCGGGCAGGCGCTCCGCTCGTACGGGCCGAACGACAGGATGTCCTTTGCCTGGGGAGCCGGCGACATGCGGCTGTTTCCAGCCGTCCAATTCCGCAGAATCCTTGCTGAGGTGCTTCGCATCGACGAGGGCGTGGCCCTCGGGCCGGAGTCGCCACGGGGTTTCTTGCCCCTGCGCGAGACCTTGTCCACCTACCTTCGGCAACAGGGCATAGAGGTCGCGGCCGCGGACGTGCTCATTACGGCGGGCACGCAACAGGCGATCAATCTGGTCGCCCAAACCCTCTTGCGGCAGGGAGACCGGGTCGTGGTCGAGGCCCCTACCTGGCCAGGCGCGCTCGACGTCTTTGAAGGGCTGGGGGCAGAGATTATCGGGATTCCCCTCGATGCCGATGGCATGCGGGCGGACGCGCTCCAGCGCGCCCTCGAGCGGGAGCACCCTCGTCTCATCTTCACCACCCCGACATTCCAGAATCCGACAGGCATCGCCATGTCCGCGACACGGCGCCGGGAGATCGTCGCGCTCAGTCACCGTCATGGCGTGCCGATCCTGGAGGACGACAACATGCGTGAGCTTCGCTTTGGCGATCCGGCTCCACCCCCGTTGGCGGCCTTCGACGGCTATGGCGACGTGATCTACGCGGCCAGTTTCACCAAGTCGCTCATCCCCGCCCTGCGGTTGGGCTACGTGGTCGCCAGGGGCCCGATCCAGGAGGCGCTGGCGCATCAACGGCGGACACTGGACATGTTCGGTTCCACGCTGCTGCAACGAGCTCTTCATCGCTTCCTCGAAAGCGGGGATATTCATGCGCACTGGAAGCACACCAGACGCGTCTACAGGCGGCGGCACGCGGCCATGCTCGACGCACTCCGGCGCCACTTTCCAGCGGGCATGCGCTGGCGAGGCGTCGAAGGGGGATTCGTCATCTGGATCGAGGCGCCTGACCGTGTGCCGATCATGGCGCTTCTTGACGACGCCCAGCGCCAAGGCGTCGGCTTCGCCCCTGGGGCCGCGTTTTTCCCCCAACCAGCCGATCAGCCCTTCATGCGGCTCAATTTTGCCGCCCTGACGGAGCAACAGATCGAGCACGGCATCGAGACGCTGGGCGGGTTGCTCCACCGCCATCTCTGCCCGTGACGACGTGGCCGGGCGCGTCGCCAACGGTGGCCTTATCCATTTTGCGGCCAAGTGGCTCTACCAGTCGGGGGAGGCGCCGTCAATGATGGGCGCCGGGGTCGACCCACCGCGGAGACCGAGCCGCACGAGCGCAAAGGGAATCTCGCCATGACCAAGTTCATCGTCGAACGGACGTTGCCGGGCATCACCCCCGACCAGCTTACCGCGGCGGCCGGGAGCGCCAAAGGCGCCACGGCGGCGATGACGGAGGAGGGAACGCCGGTGCGCTACCTGCGCTCGACCTTCATTCCCAGCGAGGAGAAGTGTTATTGCCTTTTCGAGGGGCCGTCGGCCGACGACGTGCGAACCGCCAACGATCGGGCGCAACTCCCCTACGAACGCATCGTCGAGGCGATGCACATCGCCTCCGACGACCTGAAATAGACCGCCCACGAGCGACGGGGGTCTGCGGCCACGACCAGCGGAGGAGCGGAGCGCATGTACGCACGAATGACAGTTGCTCAGGTACAGCCGGAGCGTTTCGACGAGGCGGTCAACGCCGTGCGGGACACGTTTGCCCCGGCGGCCCGAGAGCAACCCGGCTACCAGGGATTTCTGCTCCTCACCGACCGCTCGCGACAGCAACTGGTCGGCATCAGCGTGTGGGAGACGGAGAACGACATGCAGCGTAGCGGCGGATCCAGCGGCTACTACGCGCAGCGCATGGCCGACTTCACCGAATTGCTGGTAGAGCCGCCGATCACCACGGCCCATGAGGTGGCGGTGCGCGAGCCCTAAACCGGCGATGGCGCTGCGGCATTTGAGTAGAGACGCAGCGCGGCGATTAGCGGTCATTGTGCGCCTGACGTTTACGCAGCGGCCGGCATCGAGACGCTCGTCGATGACAGGAGGATTTGGTATGGACGCCAGACGGTTCGACGCCATCGCCAAAGCCCTGATCTCGGAGACAAGCCGACGGCGCACGCTGGGCGGCCTGCTGGGCGGTGCGCTGGCCGCCCTCGGTCTGGCCGCGCCCGACTCTGCTGACGCGGCCAAGTCAGGCACATGCAAGAAAGAATGCGGCCTGTGCGAGTTCTGCCAGAAGGGCAAATGCAAGCGGACGAAGAGCGGGACAAAGCGCTGCAAGAAAGGCAAGTGCAAAGCCGTCGAGAACGGGACGCCATGTGCCTTTCCCGCCAACGGGGGTTGCACGAACGGCCAGTGTGTCTGTCAGGACGGGACAGAGGAGTGCAACGGCGTATGCTTTCCGCTCTGCGCCCCTAATGCTCAGGCGCGCAACCCGAACACTTGCGTCTGTTGCTTTGTCAACAACCTTCCGTGCACCAACACGACTCCTGAGGGCGCGCGCGCTCCCCAAGCCAACGCCAGCTGCTGCTCGAACGTGTGCCTCCCTGCCGGGGCCAGCGGCACGGGCGGCTTCTGCTCGCAGGGTGGCGCCGGCTCCCCCTGCAACGTCGACGCGAACTGCGCCAGCGATGACTGCGACAACGGCATCTGCGACAGTTGATTCCGGGGCTATGCCGACGCAAAAGCGCGATGGTCGTCGCTGCCGGAAGACGATGTGAAGAGTTTCGCGCGCGGTTCATCGTGCCATCGCCCTCAAAGCTGGCAAGCGCCACGATGACCGTGCCGAGCTGATCCCTTCTGCACGGACACAGCGTGCATCGCCAACGTGGTTATGCCGGGGCGATTCGAGAAAGACCCTCGAGTTGCCCCTTGCTTCCGTTGGCGCCGCGGATATGATGGGTGAACCGGGGGCGTCCCACGGTTGGAGCTTGTCATGCGCGACCATGATTCTGTTCATCGCCCGCTCTCCCGCCGGGTTCTTCTGGCAGCCTCTGCCGCGCTGCTCTCCCAGAACACCGAACGTGGCATCGCCGCCACGGTCGAGCGCGAACAGATCGCCGCGGTCGAGCGCAGCGACGGCCTGGAGCCGCCCCTCACCCTCGGCATCGCCAAGGTCGTCTTGCAGCCGGGGGCGATGGCGCGGGCGGCCATTCCGCTCGGAGCCCGCATGATCGCCGTCGAATCCGGGGTGCTTGCCGTCGCCGTCGCCTCCACCGTCGCCGAGCCGCTCTCCGCGAAGGAATTCTCCCTCCTCGCTCCCGAGTCGGACCTGAACGACGAGTTGTTCGTTCCGGCGGGAACGACCATCACCTTCGGATCGCGCGGCGTGACCACCGTCCGCAACCCCGGCGCCCGCTCCGTGGTGGCGCTCGACGTCGTCGTCTACCGCGAAGAGCCGCGGCCGATGGCCCGCGCCTTCACCACGGAGGAGGGCGTCAGCTTCCAGCTCCTGGCTAGCGCCCACGCCACGGAGGCGCCGCCGGGCCGGGTCGCCGTGACGCTGGAGCGGGTGCGGTTGGGCGCGCTGGCCGCGTTGCCCGCCGACCTGAGCGTGGGGCTGACGCTGGCCCGCGTCGACGCGGGAACGATCGAGGTCCGTCCGGCGGCGGGGGAGGTCTTCGCGGCGCGGGCGGCCGCCTCGGCGCCCTATTCGATGCCGGGGTCGCTGGAGCCGATTTCGGCTGGGACGGCACGCGAGGTGACCGCCGGCGGCGTGGTCTTTCTTCCCATGGGATCGTCGTCCGTCATCGCGAACCCGAGGCAACGGCCGGCCGACCTGATGACGCTGGCGGTGCGCGAGACGGCCTGACATCGGACTCCCGACGCTGCCGCCGGCGCCGTGGGCGGGCGCTGCGCCGTCGCCCCCGATTCCGTACAAGGTACGGATGCGAGAGGCCTCCTCCAACCCTACGATGCTGCCGCGACAGCCCTCGTCACCGCGGTGCACTCCACCCAGGGCTGCGCCGGGTCAGGGGTCGTCGAACCCCGGCCCGCGGACGAACAGAACGGAGGAGCAGATGTTCATCGGCCGTGAGACCCAGGTCGTCGGGACGGACCCGCGCATTTCTCAGAGCGAGTTCCGGGATGTGCTCATCAAGCACGAAAGCCCGGGGGCGCAGGACGCGGAAGCGGCCTGGGAGATCGTGCGGGAGAACGGGGTCGATCCCCTGTTCGCCCTCGCCGTCTATCATCAGGAGAGCCAGTTCGCCACCGATCCGATCAGCGCCACCGTGCAGTTCGGGCTGCGCAACCCCGGGCACACGCGCACCAGCCGCATTGGCCTCACCGATCAGGTCAATACCCCGCACGGTCCCTTCATGCGCTACCCGACCTGGGCCCAGGGGTGGCGCGACCTCGCGTTCCGCCTCGTGGACCCGGAATTCGTCTACGTTCAGGAGGGGCGGCGCGCCATCGCGCCCGTCATCTACCGCTGGGCGCCGCCCGACCACAACGATACGGAGAACTACATCTCCCGCGTCGTCTCGTTCATGAACGCGTTTGCCTCGCCGGGCGTGGCCGAGGTCGGCGCCGAGGATGGCGAGGTCGCCCTGGTCTTCGGCCGCGTGCCGCACCCGGCGCACACGCGGGACATCATCGACAAGCCGGACGGGTGGGGTATGGACCTGCTCGGTCCCCGCAACAACTACGGGGTCGTCTACCACCGCACCGAGGGCCGCTCCATCCGCGGCACCGGGGAGTTCTTCAAGCTGCCGTCGACGGGGGCCTTGACGCAGTACGGCGTCGGCGCGCCGCCGCCGTGCGAGGCCGGCGAAGACGGGGACATCTTCATGTGGGCCGACCCGGTCGGGCCCGTGACGCCGTGGGCGAGCGGCCCGGCCAATGGCCTCGACGGCGACGGCGTGGCCTTCCAGGCGAAGTACGGAAACAGCGCGATCAACCGGCATCTGATCGCGATCGAGATCAGCGGGTTGCGAGGCGACCCGATCAGCGACACGACCAAGAATGCCGTCGCGGCGATCTCCGCGTACTGGGCGGATCAGGCCCGCATCCCGCACTACACCTACCCGCTGAATCCGCACACGGGGCTGGTCTACACCTACTGGCACTCGGAGTTCACCGGGGACAAGGAATGTCCCTGGGATATCGTCAAGACGGCGACCAGCGACATCATCGCCCGCACCAAGTCGATCATGCAGCGCCACCAGACCGGCGTCGCCTGAATGGGACCGCCGTCGGCATCCGCGGCCAGCACTGGCCGCGGATGCCCGCGGCGAGGCCGGCGCCGACCGAATGGCGCCGGCCTCGATGCTCAGTGTTGATGGCGTAGCGATAGGTGGTGGAGATGCATCGCGGTGTTGTGGGCCGGCGGCTTCGCCGAGACGTGTTTCGCGCATGGGTCTGGATCGGCGGCATCGCCGGGCTCGTCCTGCTCGCTGCCTCGGCGGTGGGGATCGCGGCGCAGCCCCGGGCCTCTGCCACGCCGGTCGCCGCCACGCCGGCCGCGGCTGCGGGCGGAAACGGCTTCTCGGTCTACTTTCTGCGGCCTTTCAATTCGGGCGCGAACATCTCGCCGTTCGACGTCGTCGCGGCGGCGCAGCGCGACGCCGCGCCGCCTCCTGGCGAGGAGCCTGGGGCCCTGGCCACGGCCGCGCTCTCCGCGCTCGTCGCCGGCCCGAACGCAATCGAGCGTGAGGCTGGCCTGACGACCAAGCTCCCCCCCGACCAGGCCTTCACCGCCGTGACCGTGGCCGACGGCGTCGCGACGGTCACGGCGCCGGCCGCGTTCTTCGCGGGAGAGACCGATGCGGAGCTGCCGCCGCGGCTGGCGCAGGTCGTGTTCACGCTGACCGCGATCCCAGCAATCGACGAGGTGCTGTTCCTCGGTGAGGGGGGCGAACCCCCGGCAGCGTCCGCGGGGATCGATCTGACGGCGGCGCTCGGTCGCGACGATTTCGCGGCGCAGACGCCGCCGATCCTGATCGAGTCGCCCGCGGCGGGGGCGGCCGTGACGAACCCGGTGCGGGTGCGGGGCACGGCCAACACCGTCGAGGGCTCGTTCCAACTCCAGGTCGAACAGACCGTCGATGGCCAGGTCGTCATCCTGGGCGCAACAGGAGTGCAGACCGCCGGCAGCGGCACGCGGGGAGCGTTCGACGTGGTCATCGAGCTTTCCGCCAGCGCCGCCGGGCCCGCGCGGTTGGTGAGCTTTCAGGTCGCGCGGAATATCGAGGGGGACCCCATCGATCGCGCCGAGGTCCCCATCGTCCTGCGGCCTTGAGGTTTCCAGAGACGTATTCCGACACAATCCTTCGTTGTCGCCAGCTTCCGCGCCCAGGCACGCGGCGGCCGGCGACTTCGGCGTTGACAACGTTTGCGTCACCCTGCTTGAATGATCCCACCCACGAGGGTTGGCTCGTTCCCATGAGAAGCGTGCCGCAGCGGCAGGGAGGTCGTCTCAGGTCGAAGCCAGACCGTGAATGGCGCCATCGCCGTCCCCTCGGCGGAGAGGGACGCCGGCTGTGGCCAATCCGCGTTCGTTCGTCGTCGAGCGAGAGAGGAAGCTGTAACGATGTTGTACCAGCCGACACGGGATCCCCTGGTCATCAATCGCCGCCGCCTGATCGGATTTCTGGGCGGGGCCGTGGCCGCCGGCATCATCAGCCGCGACCGGGCGCTCGCCTACCTCCAGGATGCCTCCGAGAAGACCGGCGTCACCGCCGAAGAGTGGAACCCCGAGACGATTCGCGCCCTGGCCGGAACCCGCGAAGTCGACACCGCCGGCGATCTGCACGCGCTGGTTCCGGAGTCGACTGAAGGGACGATCCAGTACTGGAACGTCGGCCCGACCGAGGCCTCGCCCCAGATCACCAAAGACCTCTACCAGGAGTTCCTGGATACCTGGGCGCTCTGGTATCCGAACATCACGCTTGAGAATCAGAACGTCGGCTACAACGACATGCTCGACAAGATCCGCACCGCCGCCGCCGGCGGGGCCGCGCCGGACGTGGCCAAGATGCCGATCCTGTGGGGCGTGGAGTTCGCCGCCCGCGGCGACACCGCCGAGGTGACGCTGGAGGAGTTCGGCTGGACCGCCGAGCAGTTCTGGCCCGGCGCGCTCAAGTCCGTCACCTGGGACGGCAAGCTCTACGGTGTGCCGACCAACAACGAGACGATGGCCTTCATCTGGAACAAGCAGCTCTTCGCCGACGCCGGCCTCGACCCCGAATCGCCGCCGGCCACGTGGGACGACGTCGTCGCCTACTCCAACCAGATCAAGCAGGAGACCGGCAAGAACGGCTACGGCATGGTGGCCAAGGTCAACGCCGGAAACACCCCCTTCCGCTTCATGCCGCTGCTGTGGGCCTACGGCGCCAGCGCCCTCGACGAGGCGGTCGAGGAGCCGACCTACGACACGACGATGATCAACAGCCCCGAGGGGATCGCGGCGCTGCAGGTCATGTACGACATGTACGTGCGCGACCAGTCGGTGCCGACTTCGGCCCTGACCAACACCCAGACCGAGAACCAGGATCTGTTCATCGCCGGCGAAATCGCCATGATGATCAGCCACCCCAGCGAATACGTGGCCATGACTGACCGCGCCGCCAAGGCGACCGGCGCCGATAAAGAGCGGGCCGACCAGATCGTCGCCAACATGTCCTACGGGCTCATCCCCGAGGGACCGGCGCGGCGTGCCGTCGTCTTCGGCGGGTCGAACGCCCACATCATGTCGGACGCGGCGCACGGCGCTCCCGTCAACCGCGAGGCGGCCCGCGCGCTGGTGGCGGCCCTGACCGGCCCCGAATGGTCGCTGAAGAACAACTGGGCCGATTCCAACCCGGCGAACCTGGTCGGGTTCGAGACGGAGTGGATGGAGCAGCGCCTGGAGGAGATCAAGTTCCTCGAGGTGACGACGGCGATGCTGCCCTACGGCATCCCCTTCCCGGTGGTGCCGGAGTCTCCCGAGGTGATGAACATCATCGTCCCGGAGATGCTGCAAAACGCCCTGACCGAGACCATGACGGTCGAGGACGCGGCCAACGACGCGGCGGAGCGGATCAACGCCCTTATCGCGTCGCGGTAGCTTGCCCCTCACCCCAACCCCTCTCCCCGTGCGCGGGGAGAGGGGCCTTGGGCACGGCATGCCGTGCCCTCACGGGGTTCCGGCCGATGAGGGCGCCCAATTGCGTCAGGAGTGACGTGCAGCGATGGCTATTGCCGAAGCCCCAGCACTAGCGCCCCGGCGGGAGCCGATCGCCGCTCCGGTGCGCGAGACGCTTGGCCGCCGCATCAGCAAGCACTGGTCGGACTATCTCTACATCCTGCCCTCGCTGCTGGTGATGCTGCTGGTCATCGGCTACCCGCTGGTCTACACCGTTTGGCTCTCCTTCCACGCCACCCCGCCCCGCACCGGGGAGTGGGTCTTCAACGGCGTGCAGAACTACCGGGACATCCTGAGCGACCCCCGTTTCTGGCGGACGACCGCCAACACGTTCTACTGGACCATCGGCTCGACGCTGTTCGCCTTCATCCTCGGCTTCGGCGCCGCGCTGGCGTTGCACAACCCGTTCCCCGGCCGCGCCGTGATCCGCGCCATCCTGCTCATCCCCTGGGTCATCTCCGCGGTCGCCGCCGCCTACGTCTGGCGCTGGATTCTGCATAGCGACTACGGGCTGGTCACCGGCACGCTCCTGCAGTGGGGGATCATCGACCGGCCGCTGGTGCTGCTCGACAGCAAGAACCGCGTCATGCCGACCCTGATCATGGTCAACGTCTGGAAAGAGTTCCCCTTCGTCATGGTGATGCTGACGGCGGGGTTGCAGACGGTGCCGGAAGGGCTCTTGCGCGCGGCCCGCGTCGACGGGGCTGGCGCCTGGCAGCAGTTCCGCCACGTCACGCTGCCGCACCTGCGCGGCGTGATCCTGATTACGACGCTGCTGCTGCTGGTGATCAATCTCAACTCGTTTACGCTCGTCTGGCTGATGACCGGCGGCGGGCCGGCCAATGCCTCGCAGCTCTGGATCACGGAGATCTACAACATCGCCTTCCGCACGCTGCAGTACGGGCTGGCATCGGCCTTCTCGGTGATCCTGTTCATCATCATGCTGCTGCTCGGCTACTTCTACGTGAAAGCGCTCACGGCCAACACGCCGCGGCGGGAGGAGTAACGGATGGCAGCGACCCGACGCGGATTTTCGCTCCTGGCTCTGGTGCGCTGGCTCTTCCTGGCGTTCATGCTGGCCTTCACCGCCTTGCCGATGATCTGGATGTTCTCGACCTCGATCAAGACCGAGTTCGCCTCCATCCAGCAACCGCCGGTCTGGATCCCGGCCGAGCCGACGATCGAGCAGTACACCCGACTCCTCTCCCCGGCCGACGAGACGGGGCGGGCCTTCCTCGGCTACCTCCGGGACCGCACCGCGCTGCCCGCCTGGGAGCGGCCGAACATGATCGCGAAGTACATGGTGACGACGGGCGGGACGGCGATGAGCCGGACGCGCCCCGCGTCATCGGGCGCGTAACAACTGTGGGTGATGGAGTAATCGATGCCGAGATCCGTCCCGAGGCGGATGATCTCGGCCTTCGAAAGGCGCAGCAGCGGTGCGAGCACCCGCAGCGGATTGGAGAGGATATTGGCGACCACGACATCGTATTGTGCACGAGGCGCGGCGTCGGGCAAAGCAAAGCGGACGTCCACGCCGTTGCGCTCGGCGTTGTCGCGGGAGGCCTGCACCGCCTGCGGGTCGATGTCGATGCCCACGACCACGCCGGCGCCGAGCTTCTTCGCCGCGATGGCGAGGATGCCCGAGCCGCAGCCGTAATCCAGCACCGACTCCCCGCCGCGAATATTGTCGTCCAGCCATTGCAGGCACAGGCGGGTGGTCGGGTGGCTGCCGGTGCCGAAGGCGAGGCCCGGGTCGAGCTCGAGATTGATCGCGTTCGGGTCGGGCGACTCGTGCCAGGACGGGACAATCCACAGGCGGGAGGAAATCCGGATCGGATCGAACTGGGATTGGGTGAGGCGCACCCAGTCCTGTTCCTCCAAGCCTTCCACGGTGTGGGCCGGTGCAGCCGCCAGACCGATCTGGCGCGCAGCGGCGGCGAGGATGACTTCGATGTCGGCGTCAGGATCGAACAGCGCCGACACCAGGCTGTCGTGCCAGACATGCGCGTCCATTCCCGGCTCGCCGAAGATGGGTTGCTCTTCCGCCGTGCCGGCGCGGGCGTCCTCAATGCCCGCCGACAGCGCGCCGAGGTCCATCAGCGCATCGCTGAGCAGCGCGGCAGTCTTTTCGTCAGCGGGGATCTTGAGGAGCTGCCAGGCCATGGTCAGGCCCGGGTCAGCTCTTCTGCTTGAGCGCGTCGAGCTTTCCGGCTCTGTCGGCGGGCGCGCCCTGCTGCGCGAAAGCGGGCGGCGCGGCGACCAGCATCGCGGCGACCAGCGCGGCGAGCGAATCGGAAGCGCGAAAGCGGCAAATCATCTGACGGACGTTACGCCTGCGGGTTGCGACGGC
>CALMZR010000417.1 GCA_937870845.1 uncultured Chloroflexota bacterium | reverse complement strand
AAGAAATATTTCTTGTTTTAATTCATTATTTTGCTTTATATATGTTAAGCCATGCTCAAAGATCCGGATGCGTGATTGCTGGCGATTCAGGTTTCATATGTAGCGGCTGTGTGCGAGCTTGTAGCGAACTACTCCAACCCGCGGAGGATGCGCCTCGAAGGCAGGAGCCGCCTGAACGGTATCTGTTTCAACGTCTGGCCGGCCACTTTGCTCCGGCCCGTCCTCAGGATCTCATTGCCACTTCTCGGACGTATCCACTGCGTCAGCAAGCCGATCTGCAAAAAGCGCTCGACGACCAATTCGGTGAGCGCAGTATCCCCGAGGACTTCGTCGGTATCCACCAAGAATACCGCCACGAGGTTCTTGGATTTTCGAAATTGCTGGAGCAAGGGCGGAACGCGGTGGAAGCCGGGCCGGCACAGTTTGAAGATGTCTACATTGGCGCCGGGGAAACGGTTAGGTGCCTCAAGAACGGACTGTGGATGCTGCGCGACGGGGAGGACCCTTACGCCGTAGTGTTGGCCCAACATGACAACTACGGAGCGGGCAGCCATCTGACCCTTGAGATTATGACCGCCCCTGGGGAACGTGGCCTCCGCGTTTGTACACGGGTTTTTGACGCGCTTGAGCAGCGACTTTCAAAAGGCAGTTGTTATCGAGGCCGCGTGCTTTCGCTTGAGCAGACGTATCAGTAGTCCGGGCACGCACCTCGAATAACCGTGCATGAACTGGAAACCGTCACACGCAGCAACGTGATTCTTCCCGAGCCAACCCTTCAAACGCTCGAGCGCAATGTGCTTAAGTTTGCCGAACAACGGCAGGCACTACGCGGACTCGGCTTGTCGACACAAAAGGGGCTGTTATTCCACGGCGCTCCCGGCACTGGAAAGACGCACTGCATCCGGTACCTTGCCGGACGCTTGGAGGGGCACACGACACTCCTGGTCACCGCCGAGGGCGCTGGACTGCTGCTCGAATATATGGCCCTGGCCAGGCTGCTGCAACCGGCCATGGTCGTCATCGAGGACGCGGACTTGCTTGCCCGCGAGCGCACTGAGCGTTCTGGCGTGTGCGATGAAGTCATGCTGAATCGCGGTCGCGCCGATGAGCAGGTCGAAGTCGGCGATGAGCTGGCCACGGCGACGCAAGTAGGCGCGCATCTCGGCGAAGCGCTCCATGATCGGATCGGTGAGCGTCAGCAGATGGTAGGGACTGAGGAACTGGCGGAACGTCACCATGTGGGCTTGCGGGTTGGCTGAGTCAAATGCCCTTTCATAGATCTCGCCGACAGCGATGTAGCTGACGTAGATGCGGGCGCCTTCGAGGCGGCGCAGCGTCCGCAATGCCGGTTCGCGACCGGCCAGGGCCTGAATGATCCAGTCGGTATCGAGCAAGTACATCAGGGCCGGTCGAGCGGTCGTGACCCTGCGCGCCTGGCCTCGTAGATCTCCTCGATGATGGCATCGACATCGAGGTCGGCCCAACTGCCGGCGGTCTCATCGAGCGTGCGACGCACCAGGTCGGGGTCCGGCTCGTAGGCGATGTCGTCCGCGCGGGTCAGGCGGAACAGTTCGCCGTCGCGCTCCAGCAGGAGCGGCCCCTTGGCGGCGTCGTCGAGAAGCCGGGGGAGGTCGGTATCGGGGGTTACGCGGATCGGTGAGGCATGGCTTGGCATGGCGCGTCGGGCTCCTTGTGGGCCGGGAGTATAGCGATCTGCGGAGAGCTCTCGGGTCTGTCTTGCGCGCTCAAGAAGGCATGTGGTTTTGGTCTGGATAGAAAAATCCCGCCGCTAGACGAACTCCGGGGGTCGCCTCGACCCTGCCCGTGAGCAGGGAGGTCTTCGCGACGGGCAAGAACGCGGTTGCGTTTTCTGCGGCCATTTTCCCGGCCACTAGGCGGTGGCGCATTGACTTGCGCCACCAAAACAATCTTGGCACATCCGTTCGAGTTCATCAAACGAGGAACTGTATAAGGGGTCGCCCAAGGTCATGACTGGCGGCGATGCGGGGCCGCAACACTACTTCGAAACTGGCTATGATCCCAGTGACAAAGGAGTGGTGAATGGCTTTCCTTGAGACAGCAACCCGCATCTCGATTGTCGAAGCCCAAGGGCTGGGCGTGGATGCGCTCGTCGGCGAGGTTGAGACCGGTCAAGAATTCGTCGTGGTGCGCGATGACAAGCCCGTGGCAGTCGTCATAAGCGGAGAGCGCTTCGAGGAATGGCAGCAGTTGCAGGATGATCTGATCGACATCACGCTCGTCGCCGCCAGAATGCTCGCGGACGATGGCCGGCGCTACTCGCTCGATGAGGTCCTGGAATACTTTGGTTACACACGAGAACAACTCGAAGCGATGCCCGATTAGATGCCTGTCCGCGTCGAGTTCACGGGGCAAGCGTTCGACGATCTCGTTGAGTATGCGAAAACCGGCAACCTCCCGCTCTTCATCAAGAAGTTGCTTCGATTGGAAGACGTAGGGAATGCCGCCGGGTTGCCGCTTGGGCGGGGCCTCACTGGGTGGCGCAAAATCGTCGTCGGCGACCGCGACTGGCGCATCGTCTTCAAGACCGATCCGGCAGCGACGGTTGCGGCCATCTGGGTCATCGGGGATCGAGACGACAACGCGTGTTATGAGGAAGCCCTGCACAGGGTTCAGGCGGCCGGCGAGAACCAGCCCGAGGCGATCAGCCTGGCGGCGACCATGTTTCAGCTGAGCCAGACACGAGCCGAGTCCAAGCGGCGGCGCAAAGGTCGGTAGGTTCTGCCTTCAACACCTTGCAGGACAAGGTGGAGTCTGACTATTTTCGTAGTCGCTCCCCTGATGCTTCGCCAGCAGGGCGAAGGATCGCCTGCGGGCGTTCTTCAATATTGCAGCTCAAGGCACTGGACTCGCTTCCAACTCTTCTCGGAAATCCCGATCCCGGAGGAGAACAAATCCTTCGGGGACATCGTCGTACGTCGGCTGAACCTCCCAAAGACCGCCAGTTCGTAGCTCATCCGGTCGGCTGGGAGTAGACGCTGGCTCTGATCCGGGAACTCGGCCGGCAATTGCGCGGGCCGTGGTAAAGACTTCGGGCAACAGGTCGCCAGCTAGCCCGCCAGCGAATATCACCAAAACAAGGTCGTCGTCGCGCCAACCAAACACCCCCACCTGAAAGACTGACGCATCCAGTAGCAGCCACCATGAATTTCAGACGAAACAGCATTCTCGCCCTCCTCGCTCCCGCTCGGGAGCCAGTCAACCTGCTTGCCTTGGTGTCAGCTTCGACCCCAGCAAGGACGGCATTTGGTCAGCCGATAGGTTGAGAGCGGTAGCAGCGATGTGATGTACCGCACCACTCACTTCTGGACTGACCGAAGCCAAAGACGGCGCCCTTCGATCATGAGAGTATGACTGGCTGGGTCCACACTGGCTAACCGGGCAGCGCGGTCTTGGCCTCACTACTGGACCTCAAGAGAGCATTGACGCCCGCCCCTCCCCCCGCGTAGCGTTCCATGCCCTAGACCATAGACATTTGCCGCCCGTGCGGCCCCGCGGGGGAGGTTCGAGTTGGCGTTTCACATGACGGCGCCGATCAACACTCGAGACGCGCTCATCGGCGGCGGCGGATCCGAGGCGCGCCGGGGCGATCTTGTGGCGCCCTGGCGCGGCGCTGGCTTACGCGCAGGGGTCGGCGCAGGCGTTGAACGGCGGGCAGAGATCGCTGACGCAGACCCTCCCGAAGCCGCAATCGGCGTCCTCGCTGCAGAAGGTGACCGTCTGACACGTGAACGTGCCAAGCCCGGCGCAGACGTTCTGGTTGGCGTGATCCGGGTCGGCCCGGGGAACGCAACTGCAGCCGGTGAAGCATGCCAATCCGGGGGTGCAGGCCAAGCCGCAATCGCCGTTGGCGCAGATGGCTCCACCTGGGCACTGACCGTTGCCGCACTGTCCGCAGAAATCAGGATCGTTCAGCAGGTCCTTGCACTCGCCAACATTGGCGCAGCACGTCTCGCCCTGGGGGCAGGCGCCGCAGCATTGGTTGTCGGGGATGCACGCGCCCTGGCACTCCTTGCTCCCGCCGGGACAGACGCATGCCCCTGCCTGGCAAATCCCGGTTCCACCGCAGGCGATGCCGTTTGGCTTCGGTTTGCACTTCCCCCTCCGGCAGGCGCGGCAGGAGCCGCATGGCCGCTTGCATTTCCGCTTCCGTCTCCTGGCCTCGACATCGGTGAACCTTCGGATCGTGAAGATGGCGCCGAGGGCGAGACCTGGCGCCGCGCGGCGTGACGACCCCGCGATCAGCGATCGGGCGACATCGTCAAAGCGGTCTGCGTCCATGCGGTCTCTCCTTTGCTCCTGACCACCGAGCTCTCCGGCAAGCACTCGACGCCGCAAGCGATGCGCCCGTGAGCAGTCCGAGGCCATCGTGCCTTGCCCAAGCCCATCGCACATCGGGGAAAGTACGGAGGTTGTCGGAACCCCTCCGGCGCGATCCGGAGCGAGCTCTCCGTAAACTCTGCAAAGACCAGCTTCTCGGCGCAGGCAAGACGAGCGCCATCACGAGCCATCTGCTCAACATGGTTCCCCACCTGAAACCATTGACGTCCGCCCCTCCCCCGCGTAGCGTTCCGACTTCCAGAGAGTCGATTTCTGCTGCCCGTGCGGCCCTGGTTGGGGCCCCCGAGAGGAGGTTCGAGTTGGCGTACCAGATCACCGTGCCGAGCAACACGTACGACGTCGTCATCGTCGGGGGCGGGCACAATGGGCTCGTGGCGGCGTGCTACCTGGCGCGGGCGGGGTACAGCGTCTCCGTGCTGGAGCGGTACAAGGACGTCGGCGGAGCGGCCTTCTCTGAAGAGATCGAGGGGGCGCCGGGGCACATCGCCTCGACCGGGTCGTACGTGCTGTCGCTGGCGCCGCAGAAGGTGCTCAACGACCTCGATCTGCTCAACAACGGCGTGGAGATGATCAAGCGGAATCCGCGGTCGTTCGCGCCGTTCATGGACGGGGAGGACGGGATCGTCTTCTGGGAGGAGATGGCGGATACGGTGGAGGAGATCCGGCGCTTCTCGCCCAAGGACGCGAAGGCGTATCCGGTCTACGACGCGATGATCGAGCGGGCGTGCGAGGTCATGGACCAGTACATCCTGCGCAATCCCCCCTCCTTCGCCGAGTTCGTCTCGCAATTCAATCAACCCGGCGACGAGCGGGTGCTGAAGTTCATGGTCCTCGGCTCGGCGGCGGATTCGGCGGAGTACTACTTCGAGTCGGACATCATGCAGGCGGCGGCCTGCGCCCTGGGTCTCATTGGCACCTTCCGCGGCCCGCGCGATGCCGGCACGGGGTACGTCAAGCTCTACCACGCCATGGGGATGGCCACGGGGAAGCGTGGGGCGTGGGCGTACCTGCGCGGGGCGATGGGGAGTTTCACCCAGGCGCTCAAGAAAGTGGCGCAGGGGCTGGGGGTCGATATCCGGCCGGGCACGGAGGTCCATCACATCTGCGTCGAGGGGGGGCGGGCGACGGGGGCGGTGACGACGGACGGGGAGGAGTTTCATTCGCGGCTGGTGCTGTCGAATGCCGATCCGAAGCGGACGTATCTGAAGCTGGTGGGCAAGCAATACCTGCCGGACGAGTACGCCCGCGACATCGAGACCATTCAAATCACCTCGCCGGTGATGAAGATCAACCTGGCCACGGATCGGCTGCCGGAGTACCGGGCGCTGCGCAACCGGGATTATTCACTGGGGCAGACGGGCGGGGTCCACATCGGGCCGAGCATCGACTATCTGCAACGGGCGTACGAGGACGCGCGGCAGGGGCGGCCGGCGGACTGGCCCTTCTTCTCCATCCACGCCCAGTCGGCGGTCGACCGCTCGCTGGCGCCGGAGGGGAAGCAGACGTTCTCGATCTTCACGCAGTTCTTCCCGTACGAGCTGGCGGAGGGGACGTGGGACGAGCGGCGCGACGAGATCGCGCAGAACGCGCTCACGCGCTTCGCCCACTACGCGCCGAACATGGCCGACGCCGAGATCACGGCCCAGGTGCTGGCCCCGCCCGACATCGAAGCGCGCTTCGGGCTGACAGGCGGCCACATCTTCCAGGGGGAGCTGGTGCCGGAGCAGGCGTTCGACATGCGCCCGGTGCCGGGGTCGCAGTCGTACCAGGGGCCGATCTCGGGGTTGTACTTGTGCGGCTCCGGGGCGTGGCCGGGGGGCTGCGTGATGGGGGCGCCGGGGCACAACGCCGCGCACGAGGCGATCGCGCGGCTGCGGGCGGGGGAGTACGCGTGACGGGTCGGGGGTCGGGGGTCGGGAGGCGGAAGGGGTGAGGTGAGTGCGGGCGCGATTGCGTTTGGCGATCGGCGATGGGCTATGCTCGTGGCGGCGCCTCGTCCCCTCGCGATCTCACGCCTAACGACTCACGACTCACGACTTTTCAATGTTCGACCCGCGGCTGGAGACGCCCATCATGGCCACGACCACCACCATCCTCAGCGAGCATGAGTACCGCGAACTCGTGCAGAGCGACGACGACCACTCGTGGGAGCTGTGGGATGGCGTCTTGGTGGAGAAGCCGCCGATGAGCATAAAGCACGACAACGAGTCGTTTCTGCTCGGGCACTTCTTGCAGAATCAACTCGACTGGCGTGAGTTTCGGGTCAATGTCAATGGCGGCAAGACCCGCTACACCGAGCGCAACTTCTACATCCCGGATGTGGTGGTCATCCCGGCCTCGTACCAACTGCCCTTCGAGGACAACCCGAGGTCGTTCAACGCCTACACCGAGCCGCTGCCCTTCGTGGCTGAGGTCTGGCCGCCATCTCCAGGCGATTACGATATGGCCGCAAAACTTCCGCTCTACCGGCAGCGCGGCGACCTGGAAATCTGGTTCATCCATCCCTACGAGCGGACGTTGACCGTTTGGCGCAAACAGCCGGATGGTTCGTACGCGGAGGAGATCTATCGCGGCGGCATCGTCGCCGTCGCCTCCCTGCCCGGCGTCGAAATCGATCTCGACGCGCTCCTGGCGAGCTAGCGGTCAGCGTCAGCCTATCCCGGCTTTCGTCGTTCGACTTTCGCCTCCCGACGCCGCTGGCACGCGATATGCACACCCAAGCCGGGTGGCTTGACCGTGTGCGAGCCGCACTGGAAGGAGACGCATTCATGGTCGATCAATTGCTGGGCGGGCTGTTCGGGGCGCAGGACGATGACGACGACGACCGGCGGCGGGGGCGGGCGCGCGATTTCGCCGACCGCTACGACCGCGGCGCCTACGATCAGATGGGCGACGACGAGGTGATCCACAACTACCGCGCCGCCTCTTCCCGCCTTTCGCCGGAGGAGTACCAGATGGCCGCGGCGGACGCGCTGCGCAAGATGGACCCGGAGCAACGGCGGGAGCTGCGCCGCGAGATGCGCCGCCGCTCGCGCGACCGCTACGACGCCGCCGACGATTCGCCGGAGGAGCTGGCGCGCACGATGCAGCGCGCCGATCAGGAGGAGCAGGGCGGCGGCGGTCTGGCCGGGCTCTTCGGGCTGGGCGGCGGGGACGACCGGTCGCAGCCGCAGCAGGGCGGCGGCATGGGCGGCATGCTCGACAACCCGCTGGCCAAGGTCGCCATGGCCGGGGTGGCCGCCTTCGCCGCGAAGAAGATCGCCGAACGGTAACGGCGGGGAGCGCCACACCGGCTCACGCCGGGTGAATCGAAGCAGGGCCGCGGCTGATGCCGCGGCCCTTTCGCGTGCGCCGATCCCGTTTCGCCGTGTTCCCGAGTTGACTCGCGCCCTGTCGTCTCGTTGACCGCGTCGGCCCCCTGGCGGGCGCATCCTGGTGGGGTGGCCGCCGATTGGCGCGGCCGCGGCAAAACGAAACGGGAACGAGGTGAAATCAATGGACAGCACGCGATTCGACGTTTTGGCCCGCCGCCTCTCGGGCACGGACACCCGGCGCGGGGTCTTCAAGACGCTGGCGGCGGCCGGACTGGGGCTCGGGTTAGGCGCCGCCGGGCTGGGCGAGGCGCTGGGCAAGAAGAAGAGCAAGGGCAAGAAGGACGTCACGGCGCGCTGCAAGAAGAGCGAGGAGTGTTCGGGCAAGCTGGTCTGCCAGAAGGCGAACAGCCAGAACTACTACGACGAGACGGTGAAGCGCTGCTGCATCGAGGAAGGCGATCCCTGCGACCAGGGCTACGAGTGCTGCGGCGTCGACGTGATCTGCAACGGCGGGTATTGCCAGAGCGCCTGAGCGCCGGCCGCCATCCCTCCGCGGCCTCGCGGGCCGCGGAGTCGCCAACCCTCATTTCGCGGCGCCCGCAGCCATCCCGCGGGCGCGGCATCGGCCGGGGATCGGGCTCAGCCAGCCCGGTCCCCGGCGTGTTGCGGCCGCCTCGTCCCGGACGCTCCCCAACTCCACTCCCTTGCGGGTCGGTGGATCGAGCCGTACGGACCAGGCGGACGCGCTCGAAGCCCGGTTCAAGCGGGTGGACATGGTTCCCTGGAGAGCCGGCTCGGCGGGCCACAACGGCGCTTCCCCACCACCCGTTGTCGGCCTGCGGCCGACGGGCGATGCCGGCATCGGCTCTACGAGCGGGCGTGGCATGGCCGTGTTCCAGCACGCCACGGCCCCCTCCTTAGCCGCCACGCGCGATCGGCCTGCCCTCTTGACAAGCGGCCGCACATCCTTTAGTTTGTAGATCAAGAACTCAAGTATCGACGCGAGACGAGTACGGCGATGAAGGACCGCAGCAGCAGCGCCCCGGCCAGCGGCGACCCGCGCTCCCGCCGCGTGCGAGGGCGTCGTGCCCGCGGGGAGGCCCGCTGGTCCTTCGTCTACGTCTTCTTCACCAACCACATCCCGTTCGACGCGCCGAACCGCAGCGAGCCCTGTCGACTCCGCTAGCCGCTTTGCCCCTTTCCAACTGAACGGTACGCCCATCCGTGGCGGCGAACCGCGAGACCAGGGGGAACCCCGACTCCTGTCGGGTCCGTGTTTCGCGGCAACCCGTTCCCACGGCGGCATCCATGAGGGGAGTCGGTGCAGCGATGCCCCCACCGTGTTACCCGATCGCGTTGGTGCTCGATGACAAACCGTGCCTGGTCGTCGGCGGCGGCGAGGTCGCCGACGGCAAGCTTGACGCCCTGCTTCTTTCGGGGGCGCGGGTGACCGTGGTCAGCCCGGAGGTGAGACCGCGCATCGCCGCGCTCGCCGCCGAGGAGCGGATCGCCCTGCGGCAGCGCCCGTACGAGCGCGGTGACCTCGCCGGGATGGCGCTGGTCATCGCCGCCAGCGACGACAACGCGCTCAACGCCCGCGTCGTCACCGAGGCGCGGGCGGCGGGCATCCTGGCGCAGGCGGTCGATTACATCCCCTACTGCGATTTCTTCGCCGTGGCGGTGGTGCGCCGCGGGGAGCTGCAGCTCGGCATCTCCACCAACGGCCGCAGTCCGGCGTTCGCGCGGTGGATGCGGGAGCGGCTCGACGCCGAGATCCCACCCGCGTACGGCGATCTGCTCGCGGTTTTCGGAGATGTCAGGGACACCATCAGGGCGCGCGGCCCGATCCCCGCGTATGAGCACTGGCGCGAGGCGATCACGGATGAGGTGTTTGACGCGTTGAGCGCGGGAGACCGCGAAACGGCGACGGCGCGGGTGTTCGAGCGGGTCGCCGCGGGCGCCGACGCCGCATCGGAAAGCGCGGTCGCCCCATGAACGCCATGGGCAGGGTCTCCATCGTCGGCGCCGGGCCGGGCGACCCGGAGCTGATCACGGTGCGCGGTCTGGCGCGGGTGCGCGCGGCCGACGCGCTGGTCTACGACCGCCTCGTCGCGCCGGAGCTGATCGCGGAAGCGCCGGCGGGAGCGGAGCGGGTCTTCGTGGGCAAGGCGCGCGGGTTCGCCGCGCTGGATCAACGTGACATCGAGGCGCTCCTGATCGCGCGCGCCAGGGACGGTAAGCACGTCGTGCGCCTCAAAGGCGGCGACCCGTACGTCTTTGGCCGCGGCGGCGAGGAGGTCGCGGCGCTGGTCGCCGCGGGCATCCCGGTCGAGATTGTCCCGGGCGTCTCCTCGGCGTTGGCGGCGCCGGCGAGCGCGGGGATCCCGGTCACGCACCGGGAACTCGCCTCGTCGCTGACGATCGTGACCGGGCACGAGGACCCGGCGAAAGCGGAGGTCGCCGTCGATTGGGAATGGGTGGCGGCCTCCCGCGGCACGGTGGTCGTGCTGATGGGGTTGAGCCAGCTGCCGCGCATCCGCGACCGGCTCCTCGCCGGCGGCCGCGCGCCGCAGACCCCGGCGGCGGTGATCGCGAGCGGCACGACGCCCGAGCAGCGCGTCGTCACCGCGCCGCTGGCCGAGCTGCCCGAGGCGGTCGTGGCGGCGCACCTGGCGGCCCCGGCGCTCGTCGTGATCGGCGACGTCGTCCGGTTCCGCGAGCTGTTGGCGCCGTCGGCGTTGCACGGGGTCCCGATCCAGGGGACGGCGCCCGACGACTCGCGCATCGAACCGGGCCCGGCGCTCTTCGCCGCTACGACTCCAACCGCAACAAGGCGCCTGACGGGAGGCCGCCATGGCTGAGCCGCTGACCCTCGACCGCCGCACCACGCTGGACGACCTGGAGATCGCGGTCTTCGCCGCCGAGTTCGAGGCGCGTGCGCCCCAGGAGGCGCTGCGCTGGGCGATCGGCCGCTTCGGCTCCCGCCTCGCCCTGGCCACCAGCTTCCAGGCGGATGGGATGGCGCTGCTGGACATGGCCTACCGCATCGACCCGCGGATTCGCGTGATCACGGTCGACAGCGGCCGCTTGCGCCAGGAGACGTACGACTTCATCGATCAGGTGCGGGACCGGTACGGGATCGCGATCGAGGTCTACTCGCCGCAGGCCGCCGAGCTGGAGACGTTCGTCGGGCAGCACGGGACGAATCCCTTCTACCGCAGTATCGACCTGCGCGTCCGCTGCTGCGAGATCCGCAAGGTCTCGCCCCTGACCCGCGCCCTCTCCGGCGTCGATGCCTGGATTGCCGGCCAGCGGCGGGATCACCTGGCGTCGCGGCGGGGCATCCAGGTCGTCGAGCGGGACGAGCTGCATGGCGGGATCGTCAAGCTCAACCCGCTGGCGGCGTGGACGGACGACCGGGTCTGGGACTACCTGCGTGCCCACGACGTGCCGTCCAACCCGCTCTACGACCAGGGGTTCACCAGCATCGGCTGCGCCCCCTGCACCCGCCCCACGGCGCCGGGCGACGACCCGCGCGCCGGCCGCTGGTGGTGGGAGCAGCAGGCGACGAAGGAGTGCGGGATTCACTGCCGGATCGACTGGAGCGCGCTGCGGGCGTGACGGGAGTCGGGAGTCGGGAGTCGTGACTCGGCAACACGGTAGCAGGGGCGACGCCTGCATCGCCCGCGCCCTTAAGGTGAAGGAACGACGATGGAGCAAACGACCAGGAGACACCAGAAGCTGAATCAGGTCGAGCGGTGGAAGGCGGCGCGGCATCCGCTGGAGGTGAAGCAGGCGGTTCTCGACACGTATGCGGTGCAGGGGCCGGCGTCGATCGCGGCGGTCGATGGGGAGACGGAGCGGCTGAAGTGGGTCGGGCTCTATCCGCAGCGGCAGGGCGGCGACGCCTTCATGCTGCGGGTGAAGATCCCCGGCGGGCGGCTGACGGCGGCGCAGGCGCGGCTGATCGGGGAGATCGCCGACGAGCACGCTCGCGGCCCGGAGCCGAACCCGGTCTGGGGGGACGGGTATCTCGACCTGACGACCCGGCAGGACATCCAGCTGCACTGGATCAGGATCGGGGCGGTGCCGGAGATCTGGCGGCGGCTGGAGGCGGTCGGGATCACGACCGTGCAGGCGTGCGGCGATTCGGCGCGCAACGTCCTTTGCTGCCCGGTGTCCGGCATCGATGCGGACGAAGTCATCGACGCCTACCCGGTCGCGGCGGCGATCAGCGATTTTTTCACCGGCAACCGGGAGTACGCCAATCTGCCGCGCAAGTTCAAGATGAGCGTGACCGGGTGTCGCGAGGATTGCGCGCAGGCCGAGATCAACGACCTGGCGCTGGTCCCGGCCCGGCTCGGGGACGGCACGGCCGGGTTCAACCTGCTGGTGGGCGGGGGGCTGTCGGACGGACCGCGCCTGGCTTCCGACGTCGACGTCTTCGTGCGGCCCGAGGAGGCGGTGGAGATCAGCCGGGCCGTGGCGCAGCTCTTCGACGAACTGGGCAACCGCGAGAACCGCTGGACGTGCCGGCTGCGGTACCTGGTGCAGGAGCTGGGACCGGAGGTGTTTCGGGCCGAGCTGGCGGCGCGGGCGCGCATCCGCCTCGCCCCCGCCGGCGAGCACCTCACCCGGCAGTATCGCGGGGACCACATCGGCGTGCATCCGCAGAAGCAGGCGGGGCGCTCCTACGTCGGGGTGAACGTCACCGTCGGGCGCATGACCGGGGCGAATCTGATCGAAGCGGCGCGGCTGGCGGAAGCGTACGGCGACGGGGAGATTCGCCTGACGACCGATCAGAACTTCGTCTTCACGGGGGTGACGGAGGCGATGCTGGACGGGCTACTGAGCGAGCCATTGTTGGAAACCCACTCGCCGCATCCGAAGCCGTTCGAGCGGGGGGCGGTGGCCTGCACCGGCAACGAGTTCTGCCGCCTCGCCATCGTGGAGACGAAGGCGCGGGCCGTGGAGTGGGCGCGGGAGCTCGATCGGCGGGTGAGCCTGGACGGGGAAATCGTGCGCATGCACTTCTCCGGTTGCTCGGCCTCCTGCGCGCAGCCGCAGATCGCCGACATCGGGTTCCGCGGGGAGACGGCCAAGACGGCTGACGCGATCGTGGAAGCGGTCGACATCGGGCTGGGGGGGAGTCTGGGCCGGGACGCGGCCTTCATCGACTGGGTGGAGGGCGCGAAGCCGGCGACGGACGTGCCGGACGCCTTGGTGCGCATCTTCGACCGGTTTGGCGCGGAGCGGCGCGAGGGCGAGCGATTCCACGAGTGGGCGCGGCGGATGTCGAACGAGGGGTTGCGGGATACCCTCACCCCCCTGCCCCCTCTCTCCCGGACAGTTTGGCGGACGGCGGGCCGACACGGGGGGCCGATGCGACACTGCTGGGTGTTGACCGTCCAGCGGAGCGGATCGGAGGGGCCCCGTGTCGAGCCGGATGCGAGTGTTGCACGAATGGACGCGCCAGGTCGAAGCGTTGCTGCCGCGGGAGCGGGTGACGCGCTGCCGGGTGCTGGCGCTGTTCGCGGCGGGGATCGTGTGGGCCAACGCGGTGACGCTGCTCAAGGTCGCCGCGGCGTTGCCGCTGCCGGCCGCCGACCCCAGCATCGAGCGGCGCCTCAAGCGCTTCCTGACCAACCCGCGCGTCACGGTGGCCGGGCTGTGGGAGCCGCTGCTGCCGGCGGTGCTGCGCTACTGGACGGGCCTGAGCGAGAAGGAGATCGCGGTGGCGATCCGCCGCCGACCCGGCAATCTAGCCCCCGGCGAGCCCCGGGAGGGGGCGGGTAACGAGCCCCTCCGCGACGTACCACCGGACGGTCGCGGCCATCCCCTGACCGACTCTTCCTGGCCGGGGGCTGTCTTGGGGGTAGGCGCCCGAAAGCCGCATATCGGGGTTGACGAAGAGCCGGCCCCCGAGTGTCAGCGCACCCAGAATGAAGAAGATCGCCGCGCCAACCATGAACTTGCGATTGCCACCCAGCATTACGAGCGCGCCGCGCGGCTCCGCGGTGCCTGCCTGCGGCGCTAATTCAGTAACGGGAACGACGGCCACGGCTGCCTACCTCTCCGAACGCCCGAATCGAATGCGTGGATCGATAAAAGGATAGGCTACGTCGATGAGGAAGTTAGCGGAGGCGACCGCGAAGACGAGGAGCAGCACGCTCCCCTGGATCACCGGGAAATCGAGCCCCTGGATCGCGTTGTAGATCAGGTAGCCGAGGCCCGGGTAGGCGAAGATCGCCTCGGTGATCAGCGCGCCTCCAACGATGTTCCCGATCGAAAGCGCCAGACCGGTCACCTGGGGCAGGAGCGCATTGCGGAAGGCGTAATG
>CALMZR010000416.1 GCA_937870845.1 uncultured Chloroflexota bacterium | reverse complement strand
GCCCGGGCGCCAAGTTCACGGCAAACCCGGAACGGCGCCCGAAAGTATACCGGGACGAGCGCGGCGCTACAAGACCGTGTCCTCGTTCGGAAAGGGCTTATGCGCCAGCGGGGATCGGGCCGAGGACGAGGGCGACGGCCTGCTCGGGGTGCTGACTGTGCCGGCGTAGGCGCGAGGCGATGCGGCGGACGCCGGCCTGGTGCAGCAGGCTGAGCGCCGCGTCGCGCAGCAAGGCCATCACCGTCGGCCCCTGCCCGACGTGGATGAGGCTGGCGTCCTCGCCGAGGTTGACGTCCTTGTGGCGGTGCAGGCGGTTCTCGATGGCCCAGTGCCCGCGGCGCAACGCCAGCAGCCGCGCCGGATCGGCCGCCGCCGGGCTCAGGCTGGTGATGCCGTAGCGGAGGGTGCGCTTGGGCTGGCCGCGTTCGCGCCAAGTGCGTTCGAGGCGAAAGACCTGCCGCACGCCGGGCCAATCCAGGTAGCCGCTCAGGTCGGTCGAGGCGACCAACTCCCGGCGCTCCATGCGGCGCCCGTGCCCGCTCTCCAGCGTGCGCGCCACGCGGCGATCGCTCAGCGGCGCGGCGGGCGCCGTCGGCGGGGGGTCGAACAGCAGCGCCAGGTCGCCGTGGAGCGCGCCCTGGTTCTCCTTGACCAGCAGCAGGTAATTGCCCCCCGCCGCCCGCACCTGCTCGCAGATGGCGCGCTGGCAAAAGAGCGCATCGCCGGTCAGCACCCGGCCCCGCCAATCGATGCGCGCCAGCAGCGCCGGGGCCACGGTCAGTTCGGCCTCGGCCTTGTCCACCCCCGCCGCGATCGGCTCGTGGGCCAGGACCACGCCGCGCTCGTGGCAAAACGCGCTCAAGGCGTGGACCGGCCAGCACGCCTCTGTGAAGCGCAACCGCCCCCGCTGCGCCTTGCCGTCGACGGCCACCCCCTGTGCGGCGGACGCGGACGCCGGGGCGGCGCCGGGGGCGAAGCACGCGCTCAGCCGCGCCGACAGCGCGTCGCCGTCGAGCCGGCGGAACAGGCGCTGCAGCGTCGATTGGCAGGGGGTGCGGCCGTGCGGGAAGCCGAGCGCCGCCAGCGTCGCCGCGTTTTGGCGCGCGCCCCACTCGGCGATGGCCAGCACCGAGCGGTGGTTGGCCAGGATCGCCGCCGCCGCCAGCGCCAGGACCGCGGCCAAGGGATAGACGACGCTGGCCGCGCGCCGCGGGTCGGGCACGGCGGCGAAGGCAGCGGCCAGGCTCGCCGGCGAGACGGACGGCGGATCGGGGGCTGGCGTAGACTCCATCGCGGGCTCCTTTGCGGCGGGTGAACGGCTCGATCACCCTCATCCTCGCAAAGCAGCCCCTTCCTCGCTACTCACAAACTGGCGCATAAGCCCTTCGTCACCCTCGTCCTGCACTTGCGGACAACCGCATCGTGCTCTATGATGCGCGCCATGAGCGATAGCGGGCGTCTCACCAAGACCAGCAGCACGATGGCGGTGATCTCGATGACCGAGACCACCATCACCATTACCGTGCCTGCCGGTCCGGGGGGTCGCGACTGACGGTCGCCAACACCACCAGGACGGATCGGCAGGCGGGAGCGGAGACGCTCCCGCCGCTTTGTGTGTCAGGGACGCCCTGCACGAGACGCGGAGCAAAGGACGGGCCACGATGATCGTCATGAAGTTCGGGGGCACCTCGGTCGGGGACGCCGCGCGCGTGGGCCAGGCCGCCGCCATCGTCGAAGCCCAGCCCGCCCCCCGCGCCGTCGTGGTTTCCGCCGCCTCCGGCGTCACCAACCTCCTGCTCGATGCTGCGCGCGCCGCCGCCGTCGAAGGCGACGAGCTCGTCGCCAAGCTCGCAGCCGACATCCGCGGCAAGCATCACGAGATAGCCGCCGCCATCGGCGACGACCAGGAGCGCGCGGCTGCCCTCGCCGCCCTCGACCAGCTCCATGCCGCCCTCGATGACGCCTTGGCCGACGTCGCCCGCGCCGGCAAGCTCTCACCGCGCGATTCCGACCGCACCGTCGCCACGGGCGAAAAGGCGATGAGCATCCTTCTCGCCGGCGTCCTCCGCTCCCGCGGCACGCCGGCCGTCCACGTCTGGGCCGACCGCGTCATCGCTACCGACGACCGCCACGGCCACGCCCGCCCCGACCGCGGCCAGACCCGTGAGCTGGCCGCACAGGAAGTGCTTCCGCATCTCGACGCCGGGGCGACGGTCGTCTTCACCGGCTTCATCGGCCGCGCCCCCGACGGCTCGACGACGACCCTCGGCCGCGGCGGCTCCGACTACAGCGCCACCCTCCTCGGCGCCGCCCTCGACGCCGACGAGGTGCAAATCTGGACGGATGTCCCCGGCGTCCTCTCCGCCGACCCGCGACAAGTCCCGGACGCCCGCGTCGTTCCCGGCATCTCCTACGACGAAGCGCAGGAGTTGGCGCATTTCGGCGCCAAGGTCCTGCACCCGCGCACCATCCGCCCTGCCGTCTCTCTCGGCATCCCCGTGCGAATCCTCTCCACGTTCGCCCCGCACGAGCCCGGCACCCTTGTCACCCGCGAGGCGCCCGGCAGCAGCGTCAAGGCGGTCACCGCGCTCACCAACCTGCTGCTCCTGACCATCGACGTCCCCGAACTGGAAGATCTCGCGGCGGCGTCGGCTGCCGTCTTTGGCGCGCTGCACGGCGACCGCATCGAGGTCGTCGCCGCGTCGCAGGCGTCGTCCCGCCGCCGCATGACCTACGTCGTCGACGCTGCCGGCCACGGCGGCTGCGCTCGCGTCGGGCAGCGCATGCGCGAGGCGCTGGAAGCGGCCGACATCGAATCCGAGGTCGGTTGCGAGGAGGACGTCGCCCTCGTCGCCGCCGTCGGCGCCGGCGTCGCCGCCGCCCCGCATACGTTGTCGCAACTGCTCGCCGTGCTGGGGCGCGCCGGGATTCCGGTCCTCTCCACCAATCAGCAGCACTCGAACGTGGCGCTGACCGTCGCCGTCCCGGCCAAGGACTCCGCGCGCGCCGTGCTGACCCTGCACGACGTATTCATTGGCCCGCAGGCGGCCAGCGCTCGCGGCCGCCGTCGGCGCCGAGCCGACATGCTGGCCGAGAGCCTGCGCGTCGGCTAGGTCACCGTCGGCGCCCGTGGCATGCCGAGCGTCAGCGAGGAATCTCGGCGCCACGGGACAGCTCGGCCATAGCAGCCGGGATGCTTCACTTCGTTCAGCATGGCATCGGGATGCCGCCGAAGCCATTGCATCGCTATGAGACTCCGGGCCGCCCTGGGAAGAGGTTGGGACGCAAGGGAGACACCAGATGAACGTCGTCAAGTCAAAGAGTGACGCCCGCATCCCCGTCGCGGTGCTCGGCGCCACTGGGAGCGTCGGCCAGCGCTTCGTCCAGCTCCTGGCCGGGCACCCATGGTTTCGCCTGGCCGAGGTGGTCGCCTCCGACCGCTCGGTCGGGCGGCCCTATTTCCAGGCGGCAGAGTGGCGGCTCAGCGCCAGCATGCCGCAGGATGCCGCCGAGTTGGCCGTGAAGGACTACGACGCCGCGCTGGAGAGCCCCGTCGTCTTTTCTGCGTTGCCCGGCGAGATCGCCGGCGCGATCGAGCAGCGCATGGCCCGCGAGGGCCGCGCCCTCTTCTCCAACACCTCGACCCACCGCATGGCCCCCGATGTTCCGCTCCTCATCCCGGAGGTGAACCCCGAACACGCCGCGGCCCTGGACGTGCAACGTCAGATCCGCGACTGGAGCGGCTTCATCGTCACCAACCCCAATTGCTCGGCGATCCACCTCGTGCTGGCCCTGAAACCGCTCCACGACGCCTTCGGCATCGACGCCCTGGCGGTCACGACCATGCAGGCCGTCTCCGGCGCCGGCTATCCCGGCGTCCCCTCCCTCGACATGATCGACAACGTCGTCCCCTTCATCAACACCGAAGAGGAAAAGATGACGGAGGAGACGAAAAAGCTTCTCGGCGGCTTCGACGGCGCCTTCCAGCCCGCGTGTCTCACCATGTCCGCCCACTGCAACCGCGTCCCGGTGCGCGACGGCCACACCGAATGCGTCTCCATCCGCTTCGCGTCTTCCGCCACCCCGCACGATGCCGCCCGCGTCATGGCCGAGTTCCGCGCCAAACCGCAGGAACTCGACCTCCCCAGCGCCCCGAAGCATCCAGTCATCGTCCGCACCGAACCCAATCGCCCGCAGCCGAACCTCGACCGCGACGCGGAGCGCGGCATGGCCACCACCGTCGGCCGCGTGCGGGAATGCGCGCTGCTCGGCACGAAGTTCGTCCTCCTGGGTCACAACACCATCCGCGGCGCCGCGGGCGCCTCGATCCTGAATGCCGAGCTGTTCAAGGTCGAGGGGCTGCTGCCCATCTGATCCGCCTTGACCTCCGCGACGGGGCATCGATCCGGGAAGGATCGATGCCCCGCTCGGCAATCGGCGCTCCGGCGGCAATTTTGCCGGTTCCGCAACTTGGCTCGTATTTTGCATTGACGCCATTGCAAGAGTCGTTTAGCGTTCCGTGCGATTCGAGGGCCAATGCCGGCCCCGCACTGCCTCTCGTGACAGGAGGGAGCCCCATGAATCACGTATCCCGTCGCTGGGCGAGGGTAGCCGCCATCGTGGCGGTCTTCGCCCTCGTCATCCCGCTGCTGACCGTCGGAACCGCGGCCCAGGACGGCGGCAAGGTGCTGCGCGTCCACCAGCCGGTCTATCCGGACGTGGTCGACCCCCAGAAGAGTTCGTTCACCAACGAGATCGTCATCATGGCCCTCGCCTACGAGGGGCTCACCCGCCTCGACGAGAACCAGGAGACCGTTCCCGCGGCCGCCGAGGCGTGGGAGTACAACGAGGACGCGACCCAGATCACCTTCACCCTGCGCGAAGGCCTGACCTACAGCGACGGCTCGCCGCTGACGGCCGAGAACTTCCGCTATGCCGTCGAGCGCACCTGCGACCCGGTGACGGCCGGCGAATACCAATCGATCCTCTTCGAGATCGTCGGCTGCGCCGAGTTCGCCGGGCTGGGGCTCGATGAAGACGGCAACCCGCGCGAGTGGACGGACGAAGAGTACGAGGAGGCGCGGGCCAACCTCGGCGCGACGGTGGTCGATGACCTGACGCTACAACTCGACCTGACCAATCCGGCGCCCTACATGCACACGATCGCCTACACCTGGGTCTTCTACCCGGTCAAGCAAGAGATCGTCGCGGCGGACCCGGACAACTGGTGGCAGACGGCCGAGAATCACATCGGCAACGGGCCCTTCACCGTCACCAGCATTACCCAGGACCAGGAGTGGAAGTTCGAGGCCAACGAGAACTACTGGCAGGGCCGGCCGCTCCTCGACGGCATCGACTACGTGTACGTCGAGGACTCGGCGGTGGCGCTCGAGGCCTACCGGGCGGGCGACCTCGACATCGTGAGCCTCGAGCCGGTCCAGATCGGCGAAGTGCAGGCCGATCCGGAGCTCTCCGAAGCGTTCCTCATGTACCCGACCGCCTGGACGTCGAACCTCTCCTTCAACCTGACACAGGAGCCGTTCACCGACATCAAGGTGCGCCAGGCGTTCTCGCAGGCATTCGACCGCGAGACCTATTGCGCCGAGATTCGATCGGGCGACTGCGTGCCGACGCTGACCTGGATCCCGGAGGGCCTGCCCGGCTCGATCGAGACCGATAAGTTCGGCTATGACGTCGAGGCCGCGCAGCAGGCGCTCGCCGAGTCGTCGTACGGCGGCCCCGAGGGGCTGCCGCCGATCAGCATGTTCTACAACAGCGACGACCCGGCCGCGACGCCCCGCGCCGAGTACGTGGCCGGCATGTACCGCGACAACCTCGGCATCGACATCACCCTCGAGCCGACCGACGGCACCACGCTCGTGGCGCTGCGCAAGGACTCCACTACCTACCCGCAGGTGCTCCTGGTCGGCGGCTGGATCCAGGACTACCCCGACCCGCAGAACTGGCTGAGCGTCTTCTGGACGTGCGACTCGACCTTTGCCGAGCGCGTCGGCTACTGCAACGAAGAGTTCGACCGGCTGACTGAGCTCGGCGACACTACTACCGATCCCGACGAACGCCTCGGGTACTACGAGCAAGCCGGCGAAATCCTGGTCGACGACATCCCGGGCCCGTTCCTCTACAACCCCGCGGCCGTGTTCGTCGTCAACCCGGCCTTCACCGGCTATGCGACGACCGCCAGCGAAGTGGAGTGGCCCGGATACCTCTCCACGCCGATGACCCTCGACCTTGTCGAGGAGTAACTGATGCAGAGTATGCCGCGGCGCCCCTGACGCCAGGGGCGCCGCGCGCATGGCGGGGCCGCGCCATGTCGCTATCAGTAGAATTTCCATCAATGCGGAACCACAACTGGCGACTATCATCGGTCCCTTTTGTTATGCTGAGGTCCCAGATCGCCCTCATGCGGCAACCCTAGATCAGGAACGCCCATGCTCGAATACGCCCTGCGCAGAATCCTCTGGGTCATCCCCGTCATCATCGCGGTCGCGGCGGTGACGTTCTTCCTGATGTACCGCGCGCCGGGCGGGCCGTGGGATCGCGAGAAGACCCTGCCGGCCGCCACCCTGGCCTCGCTCAACGCCCAGTTTGGCCTCGACAAGCCGCTCTGGGTCAATCCGGACGCCGTGCGCGAGCTGCGCGCCCAGGGCGTTTCCAACCCGCTCGCGCTCGCGACCGCCTATATCGATAGCCGCTTCCTCAACTACATGACCGGCGTCTTCCGCTTCGATCTCGGTCCCTCATACGCCTCCAAAGGCGCCGAGTCGGTCCAGGAGCTGATCGCCCGCAAGTTCCCGATTTCCCTCAAGCTCGGCATCGTCGCCATCGTCTTCTCCGTCGTGGTCGGCATCCCGCTCGGCATCATCGCCTCGCTCCGCCAGAACACCTGGATCGACTATCTCTCGCTCGGCACGTCGACGCTCGGCGTCTCGGTGCCGACCTTCGTCAGCGGCCTCCTCCTCCTCCTCTTTCTGGCCAGCTCATTCAATTTCTCACCCATCCGCGGCCCCGAGGAGTGGGAGGGCTTCGGCCGAGCCTACCTGCTGCCGGGGGTGGTGCTGGGACTCGGCACCATGGCCTACATGGCGCGGCTGACCCGCACCAGCATGCTGGAGATCAAGCGGCAGGACTACATCCGCACCGCGCGTGCCAAGGGCCTCGCCGACCGCGGCGTGGTCGGCCGGCACATGCTGCGCAACGCGCTCATCCCGATCATCACCATCCTCGGCCCCGCCGCCGCCGACCTGGTCACCGGATCGATCATCATCGAGTCGATCTTCGGCGCGCCGGGACTCGGCCGGGAGTTCGTGGAATCGATCGCCAAGCGCGATTACTCGGTCATCATGGGCACCGCCATCTTCTACGCCATCCTGGTCGCGATCGCCAACGTCTTCGTCGATCTCTCCTACGGCGTCATCGACCCCCGCATCCGCGTCCGGCGCTAGGATCGAGGAGACAGCCATGTCCCACGCCCAAGCGACGATGCCCCTGACCCGCGAGGCGCCTCAATCGGAGGCGCCTCCCGCAACGCTCGGCGCGCTCCGTCCCCCGCGCAGCCTGTGGTCCAACGCCTGGCGCCAGTTCCGGCGCAACAAGCTGGCCATGGCGGGCATGGTCTACTTGCTGTTTCTCGCCGTCGTCGGCGTCTTTGCCCCCGCTATCGCCCCGCACAACCCGGTTGAAAGCGACCTGCGAGAGGCCGGCCGGTACCGCCAGGCGGCCTGGATCCAGACCGACGATCCCAAAACGACCGGAAGTTGGTCCTATCCCCTCGGCACCGACAGCAACGGCCGCGATGTCTTCAGCCGCCTCGTCTACGGCACCCGCATCTCACTCGTGGTCGGGTTCATCCCGATGGCGGTCATCATGGTCATCGGCATCCCCATCGGTCTCCTGGCGGGGTTCGTCGGCGGCCGCGTGGACAACGCCCTGATGCGCTTCACCGATATCGTTTACGCCTTTCCCGCGCTCTTGTTCTTTATCATCATGCAGATCTCGTTCGGCGACACCGAGCTCGGCAGCTATTTCAATGGACTGCTCTTGTTGTTCGTGACGCTCTCCATCATCAACTGGACCAGCGTGGCGCGGCTGGTCCGCGGCGACACGCTGGCGCTCAAGGAGAAAGAGTTCGTCGAGGCCGCGCGAGCCAGCGGCGCCAACGGCTGGCGCCAGGTCAGCCGGCACATCCTCCCCAACGCCCTCGGCCCCATCATCGTCGCCGGCGCCTTCATCGTCCCCGGCGCCATCATCGCCGAAGCAGTGCTGACGTACCTCGGCATTGGTCTTCGTCCCGACGTCGACCTCAATGCCCCTTTCCCAACCTCCTGGGGCCAGATGATCCAGGCCGGCCAATCGGCCTTCCGCGTGCAGCCGTGGCTCCTCATCGCCCCCAGCGTCGCCGTCGGGCTGATCACGCTCTCTTTCACCTTCGTCGGCGACGGTCTGCGCGACGCGCTCGATCCCCGAGACCAGCTGTAGGGCCATGAGCGCGATCGTCCGCTGCGAATGGGCCGGCTCCGATCCCCTCATGACGGCGTACCACGACGACGAATGGGGCGTCCCCTGCCACGACGACCGGGCGCTCTTCGAGCGGCTGATCCTGGAGGGGTTTCAGGCCGGGCTCTCCTGGTCGACCATCCTGCGCAAGCGGGACGCGTTCATCCGCGCCTTCGATGGCTTCGACCCACAGATCGTCGCCGCCTACGGCCCCGACGACGCAGTGCGCCTGCTCGGGGACGCGGGCATCGTGCGCAACCGGCTGAAGATTGCCGCCGCCGTCTCGAACGCCCAGGCGTTTCTCCGCACGCAGGACGAGTTCGGCTCGTTCGACGCGTATATCTGGAGATTCGCTCCGGAGCTTCGCGCCGAGCGGTTCCGGACGCTCGCCGAGATCCCCGCCACCACGCCGGAATCCGACGCCATGAGCAAGGATCTCAAGCAGCGCGGCTTCCGGTTCGTGGGCAGCATCATCTGCTACGCGTTCATGCAGAGCGCCGGTCTGGTCGACGATCATGTGGCAGACTGTTTTCGTGCGACGGTGAATGTGACGAGGTAGCGGGGCCGTCGGACATGCTTGGAAGCTCGCTGATTCAGTGAGGGCCTTCGCCCCTTCGCCTGACACTGAAGGGCTCGGGCTGGCCCAGTGGATGCTCCTGGAAGGGCGCTGGGACCGCATTGGCCGCGGCGTCGAGCGCTATGGATAGCCGGTCCCATATTGCCTGCTACATTCCCGGCGTCGCCGTCGTCGGCATCGTCTTCAACCTGATTGTGCTCGTCGCGGCGCCATTGGCGCGGCCGGATCTCGATCTCTTTCAAAAGGCACTGAGCTACTTCGCGGTTGGTCCTTGGGGGGTGCTTCAGGCCACGGCGTTTACGGCCATGGGCATCGCTTCGATCGCGCTGGCGCTCGCCCTGCTCTGGGCCGGCGCGCCGACCCTCTGGATGCGGGTCGCCGTGCCGATGCTGGTCATCGGCGGCCTCGGCAGCCTTGGCCTCGTCGTCTACCCCATGGGGGAGCCGGGGCCGACGACCCTGCTCGGAGACGCCCACCAGACCGCCGGCACCATCGGCGGCGTGGCGCAACTCGCGGCAGCGTTGGCGTTCGTGCTCGCCATCCGATCCGATCCCCGCTGGCGCGGCGCGGTCATGCCGGCGGGCGTCGCCTTCGGCGTCGCGCTCCTGGGCTCGATCCTGACCCAGACCGCGATTTGGTGGCCCGAGTCGGGCATCCCTATGGGCGCGGTAATGCGCCTCGCCGTCGTTCCCCTGGTCGTCCTCTGGGGCGTTGTCGCCTTTCGGCTCCGCCGGCGCTGCCTTCGCCCCGGTTTCGCTACCCGATCCGCCGCCGCGCGGTGATGACGCCGGTGTTCATCCCCACCAGGTTCAGCCCGCCGAAAAAGCGCGCGTGCTCGATCTTGACGCAGCGGTCCATCACCACTTCGAGCCCGGCCTCGCGCGCGATCCGCGCCGCCTCCTCGTTGATTACCCCGAGCTGCAACCAGAGCACCCTGGCCCCGATGCCGACGGCGCTCCGCGCGATCTCCGGCGCCTCATCCGGCCGCCGAAACACGTCCACGATTTGCACCGGCCGGGGAATCTCCTCCAGCGAGGCGTAGACCGCCTGGCCCAGGATCGTCTCGCCGACGTAGCGCGGGTTGACCGGGACGATGTCGTACCCCTCCGACTGCATGTAGATGGCCGCGAAGTGGCTCGGCCGCATCGGGTCCGCCGACAGCCCCACCATCGCAATCGTCTTGTTCTCATTCAGAATGCGCAGCCGCTCCCACGCCCCGCTCGTGGCGCGAACCGTGGCCAGTTGCCGCGTCTCGACGCTCATGCGCTGGCTCCGATCCCGGCTTCCGCCGCGGCGGCCGCTCGCCGTAGCGCCCGGTCCAGGTCCCAGCAGATGTCGTCGACATCTTCCAGCCCCACCGAGATGCGCACCAGATCCGGGCTCACCCCCGATTCCTGCTGCTGCTCGTCGCTCAATTGCTGATGCGTCGTGCTCGCGGGGTGGATGATGAGCGTCTTGGCGTCCCCGATGTTGGCCAGATGCGAAATGAGGCGCAACTCCTCGATGAACCGCGCTCCGGTCCCCCGCCCGCCCTTGACGCCAAACGTGAAGACCGCCCCCGCGCCGAGCGGCAGATACCGGGCCGCCAGCTCCTGATACGGACTGTTCGGCAGCGTCGGATAATTGACCCAACCCACGGTGGGATGCTCGGCCAGGAACGCGGCCACCACTTCGGCGTTGCGCGTGTGCCGCTCCATGCGCACCGGCAGCGTCTCCAGCCCTTGCAGGAAAAGGAACGCGTTGAACGGGCTGAGCGCGGGGCCGATGTCGCGCAGATTCTCCACCCGCGCCTTCATCAGGTAGCCGTACTCGCCGAACGTCTCGTAAAAGCGAATGCCGTGGTAGCCCGGCGACGGCTCGGTCATCCCCGGGAAGTTCCCGTTGTCCCAGGGGAAGCGGCCCGACTCGACGATGATCCCGCCGATCGCCGTGCCATGCCCGCCGATGAACTTCGTCGCCGAATGGACCACGATGTCCGCCCCGTGCTCCAGCGGCCGGCACAGATACGGCGTGGCGAACGTGTTGTCGATCATCAACGGCACGCCCGCCTCGTGCGCGATCTCCGCCACGGCGGCGATGTCGAGCACCCCCATGCCGGGGTTGCCGATCGTCTCCCCATACAGCACCTTCGTCTGCGGCGTGATCGCCCGCCGGAAGTTCTCGGGGTCTGACGATTCGACAAAGACGACGTCCACGCCCCAGCGCCGCAGCGTGATGTCGAACTGCGTGTACGTCCCGCCATACAGCGCGCTCGATGACACGATCTGGTCCCCGGGACCGAGCAACGTCGCCAGCGCGATGTACTGCGCCGCCTGCCCGGACGCCGTCGCCAGCCCGCCAACCCCTTGCTCCAACGCCGCTACGCGCTCCTCGAAGGCTGCGGTCGTCGGGTTCATGATCCGGGTATAGATGTTGCCGAACCGCTGCAAGGCGAACAGCTCGGCGGCGTGGTCCGTGTCCTCGAACACGTACGACGTCGTCTGGTAGATCGGCATGGCGCGGGCGCCGGTGACCGGATCGGGCCGCTGCCCGGCATGCACCGCCAGGGTGTCGAAGCCGAAGATGCGCTCGTCGTCGTCGACAGGCAGCGCGCCGTTCTCGCCTACGCGCCCGTTCGCAGTCGTCTTAGCCATGCTGACCGTTCCCACTCTCCGCGCGCGGCGCTATGTCGGTTGTCAGCGCCGTCCCTTCACGCAACGTCGCGCCGACCACGCAGTACCGCTCCGCCCGCTGCGCCAACCGCTCCAGACGATCGGGCGCCGCGTCCGCATCGAACCGGATCGACGACCGAATCCGCTGAAACCCGACCGGCGTCTCCGGGTCGATGCCCATCGTCCCCCGAAAGTCGAGATCACCCTCGATCGTGATATCCACGTTGCGCAGCTCGATCCCCATCGCCGCGGCGACCATGCGAAACGTGATCTCCTGGCACGCCGCCAACGACGCTAGCAGCAGATCGCCGGAGCAGGCCAGATCGCCCTCGCCGCCGGCCATCGGGTGCGCCCCGGCGTTCCAGGAGATGACGGGGTTCCCGTCGCGATCGCAGGCCGCTACCGTGCAGCGCGTCGGGTCGTCGCTGCTGGTGGCGCTGCGCACGGTCATCACCAGCTTGGCGCTCTCGGGGTCCGCTTCGTATTGCGCCTTCAGCGGGGCCTGCCGCTCGCGCAGAGTCGACATGACATGCTCGCTTTTCTCCAATCCGCATCGCGCGGCGAACGATCCGTGCGCTCCAGTATCCGGGGTATGCCGAACGCGGCGCAATGGGGATTGACACCACGCCGCACGAGCCTATGATGCGAATGCCTCAGACAGCTACGCATCCGGCGCATCTCACTGCCACGGTCGCCAGCGCCGCGATGCCGGACCCGGCGCACCCGGCCTGAGCGGTGTCGTCCACCCGCCTGGAGGGCAGTTGCGCGCTCCGGCGGCTATGAGGAGGGTCCGCCGTGGATGAGCGTCAGTTCGACTCCGTCGTTCGCGCCCTTGCCGCCGGCGCCAATCGCCGCACGATCCTTGGCGGCCTCGCCGCGGTCGGCGGGGGATGGTTGGCGCCGCTCGGCAGTCGCCTCGCGCACGCCCGTCAAGGCGATTGCGAGGGGGGGCTCGTCGATTGCGGCGGCGTCTGCGTCGACACTTCCTCCGATCCTTCCCATTGCGGCGGCTGCGGCAGCGCCTGCGGCGAAGGGGGATTGTGCGCGGGCGGCGTTTGCTCCGTCGGCGTGGGCGTCGGCATCGGAACTTGCGCCGGCGCCTGCTCCGATCCGTATGTGCAGGACCCCGCCAGTTGCCAATGCTTCTGCCCGGCCGGGCTGACCGATTGCGGCGGCGCCTGCGTCGACGCCTCGTCCGACACGGCCAATTGCGGCGGCTGTGGCATCGTCTGTCCGTCTGGCGGCTCGTGCGTTGGCGGCTCTTGCGTTTGCCCAGCGGGAACCGAGCCCTGCGGCATCGCCTGCGTCCCCGCTTGCGGCGACCCGCTCGTCCTCGACCAGGCCAGTTGCGAATGCAGCTGCCGACCGCTGCAATGCGGCGCCGGCCAGACGTTCGACGAGGCGGCCTGCGCATGCGTCGACTCGCCCGCGACAGAGACGCCCGAGGCAACAGTCCCTCCCACACCGCCTCCAACCACATCGCCGGAGGCGGAGGGCACAGCGACGCTGGAAGACGCCGCCTCCTCTCCGACGGCCAGCGGCATCGGCGTTGCGCCAACCACCACGGCGCCGGACGTGACGCCCACCGCAACCCCGACCGGCTCGGCGGACCTCGTCATCAGGATCTGTTGGGTGCTGAAGGACGGTCAGAAGCTCTGCGTCGAGTTCGAGATCAAGGGCCGGGGTCAGGCGGCAAGCTCCAATGCGGTCGTGATCTCCGAGTCCGATCCGCCAACGCGCCTGGAGGTGACCCAGGGCGCGGGTCCGGCCGGATTTGCCACCGTGGTCCAATTCTCGGACGCCGAGAGCGAGAATCCGATCCTCGACGCCGAAGGGAACATAGGCCCGGACGGCAGCGCATCATTGCGCTTCATTGGGGAGGGGGTCGATTACCAATTCGAGATCGAAGGGCGGGGCCCTGCCGCAAGAGCAGTCACGATCACGGCCGAGGAGCAACTCGTGACCGGCACATTCAACCCCGACACCGGCCAGGTCGAGAATCTCACCGGCGACATCCCCGTACTCCCGTTTTCTGCCGAGGCAATGACTCGAGTGATGGCGTTGCAACCCGCGTTCGAAACGATCGTCGTCGCGGCCGAGACTGCCCACCGCATGCAGCTTCCCGACGACGATTTCTGCTTGCCGCGACCCTTCGGCAGCGCCCAGCAGACGGCCAGCCTCGGTGGCGGCATCGCCGCGGTCATGGGCGCAGGATGCTGCCTCGCGGACTCCGCCAACTGCGCCGCTTGCCAAACCGCCGCCTCCGCTCTCTCCAGCGTCTTCG
>CALMZR010000415.1 GCA_937870845.1 uncultured Chloroflexota bacterium | reverse complement strand
CAGCAACGGCGCCGCCCCCCCCGCGCATGTCCAGCATGACCCGAACCGAGACACTGACGACCCCGCAACTGAACCGCGCCACCCTGGCCCGCCAGATGCTGCTGGCGCGCCAGGCCGTCTCGCCCCTTGCGGCGGTGGGGCGGCTGTGCGGGATGCTGGCCCAGGAGCCGCGGCCGCCGTTCGTCGGCCTCTGGACGCGACTAACGACATTCGCGCGCGAAGACCTGCATCGAGCCTTGCATGACCGGACGATCGTCCGCGGCACGCTCATGCGCGACACGCTCCACCTGATGAACGCCGACGACTACGCCGTGCATCGGATGACGCTGCAGCCGATGCTGTCGCGCATCGCGGCCGGCATCCTGCGCGAGCGCGCGGACGGGCTCGACGTCCAGGCGTTCGTGCCGGTGGCGAGGGCGCTCCTGGATGAGCAACCCAGAACCTTCAACGAGCTGCGGCCGCTGTTGCAGGCAGCGTTTCCGCACGTCGACGAGCGCGCCCTGGGCTACCTGGCGCGCACCGAGCTGCCGCTGGTGATGATCCCCACGGACGGCCGCTGGAGCTTCCCGGCCGACTCCCGCTTCGGCCTGGCGGAGGCCTTGATCGACCGGCCGCTGGCCAACGACGGCGGCCCGCAGGCGTTGTTCCTTCGCTATCTGGCCGCGTTCGGACCCGCCTCGGTCGCCGACTTCCAGCAATGGTCCGGCTTCCAATCCGTAAAAGCGACGGTGGAGCCGCTGCGCCCACGATTGGCGATCTTCCAGGATGAGCGCGGCCGCGAACTGCTCGACCTGCCGGACGCGCCACGGCCCGACCCCGCGATGCCGGCTCCGGCGCGCTTCCTCCCGGAGTTCGACAACCTGCTCCTCTCGCACGCCGACCGGAGCCGCATCCTGCCGGACGTGTACCGCCGGCCCGTGCTGGGAGCGAAGAACGGCCGCATCCCCGGCGCGTTCCTGGTCGATGGGTTCGTGGCCGGAACCTGGCGCATCGAGCGCAAGCGCGCCGCGGCCACGCTGACCCTCTCGCCGTTCGCGCCATTGGCGAAACGCGAGGCGGACGAGGTGGAGCGGGAAGGGGAAGCCCTGCTGCACTTTGTCGAGGACGACGCCACGACCTTCGACATCCGGCAGCATCCGCCTGGCGCCGCGGCATGAGCGCGACGCGCGATGGAGGTGACTCGGCCGTGACGACCATGCCGGCGGTGATGAAGACCGCGCGCGGAGAAGGCAACGTCGCCCTGCGGGAAGCTCCCGTCCCGGAGCCGGGGCCAGGGCAGGTGCTGCTGGCGGTGCGCGCCGCCGGCATCTGCGGCACCGATCTCCACATCTACCACGACGAGTACCCGACCCAGCCGCCGGTCATCCTCGGTCACGAGCTGGCCGGGGAGGTCGCCGCCGTCGGGGAGGGCGTGGCGGGAGTGAAGCCCGGCGCCCGCGTCACCACCGAGACGTACTTCCACCTCTGCGGAACCTGCCGCTTCTGCCGCGGCGGCCAGCCGAACCTCTGCCCGGAGCGCCGCTCCATCGGCTCGGGGGTCAACGGCGGCTTCGCCCCGTACGTCGTCGTCCCGGAGCGCAACGTCCACATGCTGCCGGAAGGGTTGTCGTTCCGCGAGGCGGCGCTGCCCGAACCGCTCGCCTGCGTTGTCCACGGCGCGCTGGAGCTGCCGAAGGTGACGGCCGGGGACATCGCGGTGATTGCGGGTCCCGGCGCCATCGGCTTGCTCACGTTGCAGGCGGCGCAAGCGGCTGGGGCGTCGGTCATCGTCCTTGGCACGAACGTCGATCATCGCCGGCTCGACCTGGCGCGGGAGCTGGGAGCGGCCGCCGCCATCGACATCGGCGAAGAGGACGCCGCGCCGATCGTGCAGAGCCTCACCGGCGGCTGGGGCGCCGACGTCGTCTTCGAGTGCTCCGGGGCGGGGCCGGCCGCGCTCGGGTTGCTCGCTCACCTGCGGCGCGGCGGCCAGTACGCCCAGATCGGGCTCTTCGGCAAGCCGGTCGCCTGGGATCTGGACCAGGTCTGCCTCAAGGAGCTGCGCGTCACCGGCAGCAACGCCTCGATCCCCTCCGCCTGGCGCACGGCGCTGCGCCTGCTGGCCGAGGGGCGAGTGCAGACCGCCCCGCTCATTTCCGACGTCTTTCCCCTGGCGGGCTGGGACGAAGCGTTCGCCCGCTTCGAGCGGCGCGAGGGGGTGAAGGTGATGCTGGAGCCGACGACCGGATTGAGCGGAATACAGTAGAATGCAGAATCTGTAGATTCGTTGATTCTCGGTATCCCTCGGGAGTGCGCGATGGCAGCGACGGCCCAGACAACGATCACCAAGAAGTCCAAACTGGTACGGCCGTTGCGAGGCGGCCAGATCACCATCCCGGCGGCATTCCGCAAGGAGCTCGGGATCGACGAAAACACCATGCTGCGCGTCACGCTCAGCGATGGTGAGCTGCGGATAACGCCGGTCCGGATGGAGGAGCTATCCCAAGGCTCGCCCTGGCTGCGAGAGCTGTACGAGTACTTCGCGCCGGTGCGAGCAGAAATTCTCGCCAGCGGCATCTCCCAGGAGGAGTTGTTCGCCAACATCGACGCGGCTATCGAAGAAGTTCGGGCGGAACAGCGCGCCAGGCGCGCATGAGAGCCGTCCTCGACACGGTCATCCTCATCCGCGGCTTGCTCGACCCGTACGGTTGGTCCGGAACGATCGTCTTTGACCGCGTGGACGCCTACGAGGCGACTGTGTCACGGGAGATCGCGGCTGAGTACATCGCGGTTCTCAGCCGTCCAATCCTCGTCCGCAAGTTTCGCGCAGCCCGCAACCGTGATTTGAACGCCGTGTTGTCGTTCATCGATAGGGCCACCGCGGTCGAGCCGATTGAAGCAATCAGGGTTTGCCGCGACCCCGCCGACGACAAGTTTCTGGCCGCCGCGATTGCCGGGAGCGCTCAATTCATCGTCAGCGAGGACCGGGATCTTCTCGATCTCGGTTCGTACGTAGACATCCAGATCGTGACCGCGGGAGACTTTCTCCAGATGCTCGATGCGGTGCGCTGACGATCGAGACGGAACCTAACCAATCGGCTCACACCCCGCATAGAAAAAAATGTCGATCTGCACCTCCCCGAACGGCTGCACGTTCGGCTGGGCGAACTGCTCTGACCCGGTCGCCTCGGTAAAGATGTCCGGCCAGAACTCGCGCAGGAGATCCTCTATCCGCTCGGCAAGGTCGATGCCCTGGCTGATGTCGGCGGCGTTGCCGCTGATGAGCAAAAAGCCGGCCCGGCAGCCGATCGGGTACCGCGACAGCTCCGTGCTCAGTTGGGTGCGCGCGTCGGTCAAAGCGGCTTCGTCGCCATTCAGGACGGCGGCGAGGTCGGTCTGGATCGTCACCGTCTGCCGATCCGGGTCGAGGACGGTGTTGGCGGCCACGACGACCAGCGCCGTGGCCGTGACTCGCGCATCGGACAGCGCCGATTCCAGCTCGGCAATGCGGGTGGCCTGCTCCGCCTCGCGCGCGGCGTAGGCGGCGATGGTCGCCTGGGCCGACCCCTGCTGGGCGACGATCCGTCCCGCGATGCCGACCGGCTCCGCCGTCGGGCTGCCAGCCGGCACGAGCGACAACGTGCGCGGCGTCGCGGCCAGCGGCGTCCCCTCCGACGGCTGCGCCAACGCCCCGGCGCCGATATCACGATCCTCAGCCCACTGGACGACGACCCCGCAAAGCCCCACCCCGGCCAGGAGCGCGGCCGCGATGAGCAGGCGCATCATGGGCCCGGTGATAGGTTGGCCGCAAGCATCAACAATGCTGCCTCTGCCACGTCCCGCCGAGGTCCAGTAGATCACGATGAAGGACTCGTCCGGCGCGGACTATACTCCCCTGACCCGTTCGGCCGTGACGATCGGACTTGGGCCATGCAGACAACAGACCAAACTCGAACCTTGTTGCGTCTTATCCGCGCCGACGAACTCGGCATCCCGCAAGAGTTTCGCGAAGCGCTCGGCATCAAAGACGAAACCAGGCTGTTTCTCCTCGCGGTCGACGGCGAGTTGCACATTATTCCTGTGCGCACGGACCAGAATCCCTCCGCAGAGGGATCACCGGGCCTTCGCGCGTTGTACGAGTATTTTGCCCCGGTGCGTGAAGAGATTCTGGCAAGAGGCATCTCCGAAGAAGAGGTGAACGCCGACATCGACGCCGCGATTGCCGCGGTGCGAGCCGAACGCCGCGCCCGACGGCGGTGAGGGTTGTCCTCGACACGGTCATCCTGGTACGCGGGCTCATCAACCCGTTCAGTTTGTGGGGCCGAGTTATCTTCGATTTCGCCGGTCGCTACCGCTGGCTGGTTTCGCCAGCGGTCGTCGACGAATACGTTGACGTACTCACTAGGCCCGAACTCGTTCGCAAGTACCGCACCGTCGCGACGCGCGATCTTGATACGGTCCTGGGCAATCTGGCGACGGCCCTTGTCGTAGAGCCCTCCGCCACGCCCGCCGTGTGCCGCGATCCTGAGGACGACAAGCTTCTGGCCGCGGCGTTGGCGGGAACCGCACAATTCATCGTCTCCGAGGATTTGGACCTGCTCGATCTGGGCAGCTACGAAGGGATTCAGATCGCAACCGCTGCGGCGTTCCTGCGCACTCTTGAGGCGCAGGTAGGACCTATGGCCTAACCCAGGCGGCTGCTGATTCACGCCCTCTCGATCACCTCCCGCGCCGCCCGCGCCACGTGTCCCGCCGAAAGCCCATACGCCTCGATCAGGTACTCGTTCGGCGCCGACTCCCCGTAAACATCCCGCAACCCCACCCGCCGCATCGGCGTCGGCCGCTGCTCGCCCAACACCTCGGCGACGGCGCTTCCCAATCCGCCGATGATGGAGTGATCCTCGGCGGTGACGATCCGCCCCGTCCGCTCGGCCAGGGCGACGATGGCCCCGGCGTCGATCGGTTTGAGCGTCGGCAGGTGCAGCACGCTCGCCGCGATCCCCTCGCTTGCCAGCAGATCCGCCGCTTCCAGCACGCGCGTCGTCTGCACCCCCGTGCCGACGAGGCCGACGTCGCCGCCATCGCGCAGCAGCACGCCAGGGCCGATCCGGAATTCGTACTCCTCCGGAAAGATCGTTGGCGAGGGGTCGCGGGTCACGCGCAGATACATGGGACCGGGCGTCTCCATCATGGCGCGCATCGCCGAGCGCAGCTCGACGGCGTCGGCGGGCGCGATCGTCGCCACCCCCGGCATGGCGCGGAAGATGGCGATGTCCTCCACGCTCTGATGCGTCTTGCCGGTCTTGCCGGTGAGAATGCCGGTGTAGCCCCCGCACATCTTGACGTTCAGGTGCGGCTGAGCCACCACGATGCGCACCTGATCGAGCGCTCGATTGGCCATGAAGGCGGCGAAAGTGGAGAGCCAGGGAACGAAGCCGAGCGTCGCCATCCCCGCCGCCACGCCGACCATGTTCTGCTCGGCAATCCCCATCTCGAAAAAGCGATCCGGCACGGCCGCGGCGAAGATGTCGGCGCGGGTCGAGTTGGCCAGGTCCCCGTCGAGCACCACCAGATCCGGGTAGTCCGCGGCCAGCTCGACCAGCGTCTGCCCCCAGACCTCGCGCAACGCCTCCTGCCTGGCCCCGGCCAGGGGAAGCGGATCGATCGTCTGCGTCGTCGCGCTGCTCGTCATGCCGCGGCCTCCTCTCCGATGGCGGCAATCTGGTCGTCCAGCTCCGAGAGGGCGGAGGCGAGCTGCTCGTCGCTGGGGACCTTGGCGTGCCAGTTGAAATCGCCTTCCATGTAGGAGACGCCCTTCCCCTTGACCGTGTGCGCCACGACGCAGGTCGGTTGCCCCGTGAACGCCTGCGCCGCGTCGAGCGCCTCGCGGATGCTGGCGTGGTCGTGCCCGTCGCACTCCAGCACGTTCCAGCCAAAGGCGCGGAACTTGCCTCCAGGATCGTCGATCGGGATCTCGCGGGTGAAGCCGCCGCGCTGGGGCCAGCCGAACTGGGGCAGCCCGTTGTAATCGAGGATGGCCGTGAGATTGTCGAGTCCGTAGCGGGCGGCCATGAACGCCGCCTCCCAGATCTGCCCCTCCTGGATCTCGCCGTCGCCAAGCATGACCCAGGTGTGGAACGCATCGCCGCGCACCTTCGCCCCGAGCGCCATCCCGGCGCCGGGCGAAAGCCCCTGGCCCAGCGAGCCGGTCGACATCTCCAGGCCCGGCAGGGCGTGCATGTCCGGGTGGCCTTGCAGCCGGGAGTGGGCGGCGTCGAAGGTCATCAGCTCCTCGGTCGGGAAGTAGCCGCGCATGGCGAGCACCGTGTAGAGCGCGATCGAGGAGTGCCCCTTGCTCAGAATGAAGCGGTCCCGCCCCGGCCAATCCGGGCGGGCCGGGTCGATGCGCATCCGGTCGAAGTACAGGGCGACGAGCAGGTCGGCCGCGGACATGGGGCCGCCCAGATGGCCGGCGCCGGCATGGTGAATCGCCTGCACGATCAGCTTGCGCGCCTCGGCGCTCGTGCGGCGCAGCTCGTCGAGCGAGGGACGGGATTGTGCCTGGTTGGCGCGCTCGCTGGCGGCATCGACGGTCATCGCGACGTGCTCCTTCATCCCCGTGGCCGCCTTCGCCGGCCCGAGCGGCATGGTTGCCCCATTGTATCCGCCGGGGAGGGGCGCGCCGCCGGGCGCCATTGGCGCGCTCCCTGCATCACGGCGCGCGGGAAGCGCCTTGCCACATCGGCGCCGGCGCCTGATGCTTCATACGTTATGGTTGGACTGTCGGCCACAGACGAAGATCGTCGGCGACGGCGCGAGTTGGTCGCCCTGCCGCGCCGGGACCGGGAGCGGATCGTGAAGCTCCCGGCGCCGCTGACGCGGTTCATCGGCCGCGGCAACGAGTCGGCGGCGGTCGTCGCGCTGCTGCGCGGGGACGGCGTCCGCCTCGTGACGCTCACCGGGCCGGGCGGCGTCGGCAAGTCGCGCCTCGCGCTGCGCGCGGCGGTGGACGTGGCCGGCGACTACGCCGACGGCGTCGCCTTCGTCTCGCTGGCGCCGGTGCGCAGCGCCGATTTGGTGCTGTCCACGATCGTGCAGGCGCTGGGCGTCAGCGAGGGGGAAGGTCGACCAGCTCCGGACCGCCTGGCCGCCTTTCTGCACGACCGCGAGTTCCTGCTCCTGCTCGACAACTTTGAGCAGGTGGTGGACGCGGGGCCAGCGCTGGTCGACCTGCTCCTCGCTTGCCCGCACCTGTCGGCGCTGGTCACCAGCCGGGCGCCGCTGCATCTCGCCGGAGAGCACGTCTTCCCCGTGCCGCCGTTGGCCCTGCCCCCGCGCGGCGCCGGCGGTCCAGGCGTCAAGCGGCTTCCCCCGGCAAAGGATCTGCACAACGTCGAAGCGATTCAGTTGTTCGTGGATCGGGCCCAAACCGCGTTCGCCGGCTTCGCGCTGACGGCCGAGAACGCCTCCGCGGTCGCGGCGATCTGCGAACGCACGGATGGCTTGCCGCTGGCGATCGAGCTGGCGGCGGCGCGCACGCGCGCCCTCTCCCCGGCCGATCTCCTGGCGCGGCTGTCGCCGCGGCTCCCCGTGCTGACCGGCGGTCCCCGCGACCAGCCGCATCGCCTGCGCACGATGGCCGACGCCATCGCCTGGAGCTACGACCTGCTCCAACCAGCCGAGCGGGCGCTCTTCCGCCGCCTCGGCGTCTTCGTCGGCGGCTTTACGCTCGACGCCGCAGAGTCGGCCGGGGGGCGCTTCGCTGAGGGGGGCGAAGGGGGGAAGAGGGGGGAGGATCACGGAGGGACGATTTCCCAAGCTCCTCTTCCCCCCTCAGCCGCAGGCGCCCCCCCATTCCCCCCTCCATCCCCCTCCGTCCTCGACCTCCTCGCCACGCTTGTCGACGAGAGCCTGGTGCAGCACGGAGCGGGACCGGCCGGCGAGACGCGCTACACCATGCTGGAGACCGTGCGCGAGTACGCGCTCGATCGCCTGCAGGCCGCCGGCGAGGAGCGCGCCGTGCGCGACGCCCACGCGGATTGGTGCATCGCCTTTGCCGAACGCGCCGCCCCGGAGCTCGCCGGCCCCGGCCACGTCGCCTGGTTCAATCGGCTCGAGGCCGAGATTGGCAACATCCGCGCCGCCGACGCCTGGCTCCGGGCGCGGGGCGATGCCGAGCGGGCGCTGCGCCTCGGCGTGGCCCTCTCCTGGTTCTGGCAGGCCGCCGGCTACCTACAGGAGGGACAAGCCTTCTACACGCGATTGCTCGAGATGCCGGACGCGGCATCGTTTGCCCCGACGTTCGCGGGGGTGCTTGGCACGGCGGGAAGCATCGCGCATCACCTCGGCGATCTGGAGCGGGCGCAGGATCTGACCGAACGCGCGCTGCGCATCGCCCAGGAACGCGGGGACGAACGTGCGGCGATCGGTGGGATCCGCAGCCTGGGCAGCATCGCCGTCGATCGCAACGACCTGGAAACCGCCGAGCGCCTCTTGAGCGACGTCGCGGCCCGCGGCCCCGTCCACGGCGCCGACTGGGAGGCGGTCTCGGCGCAGCTCCTGCTGGGCACGGTGGCCTTCACCCGCGGCGACTACGAGATGGCGATGCGCCACGCGGAATCCGCCCGCGCCAGGTGGTTGGAGCAGGGCGACACCGGCCACGCCGGCCTGGCGCAGGCGGCGTGCGCCCGGGCCGCTTTCGCCGCGGGGGATGCCAGGAAGGCCGCCGTCCTGGGCCGCGACGTGCTCAGCCAGTTGCAGGACGTCGAGGACGACCTCATCACCGCCGACTGTTTCGAGCTGGCGGCCGGCCTCGCCTGGGCGAGCGGGAGCGGAACGCAGGCGACCCGGCTCCTGGCGGCCGCGGAGGCGATGCGCGTCCGCATCGAAGCGCCGCGCCGCGCCGGGTATCAGGTCTGGTTCGAGCAGCTTGGCGAGGCGCTGCGGCATGGGCTCGGCGAGCAGACCTTCGCCAGGCACTGGGGCGCCGGGCTAGCGCTCTCCCTCGGCGACGCCACGGCGGCGGCCTTCGCCGTCTTCGATCGCGCGGCGGGTGCGTCGGCCCGCGCCAGAACGGCCTCCACGTCCATCCTCACGACCCGCGAACGCGACGTGCTCCGCCTCCTGGTCGAGGGGTTGTCCGACAAGGAGATTGCCGCGGCGCTCGGCATTTCCCGCTACACCGCCTCCAACCACGTCACGGCCATCCGCGACAAGCTCGGCGCGCCCTCCCGCGCCGCCGTCGTGGCCATCGCCCTCCGGGACGACATCGCCTGACTCGATCCGCCGACGACCGGCTCCCCGCGCACGATCCTTCACCCCCTCTCCGTTCTCGGTAGTGATTTTTCGCTATGGACTGTGCCTGGGCCGCGGCATAGCGTGGCGACCATCGGGGCATCGACCCTGGCCCGTTCGCCACGCACCCCTGCCAGGGAGCTTTTCATGGACGCCACCCGCTTCGACCACCTGACCAGGACATGCGGCGCGCTGATCACCAGGCGCCGCGGCCTCGGAATGCTGGCAGCCTTAGGATTCGGCATCCCCGCCGATCAGGCCGAGGCCAGGAAGCGCAAGAAGCAGAAAAAGCGCAAGAAGGGGGCCGCCGCGAAGTGCATGGTGCGCCCGGACGGCCCGGCCGCGACTTCCACCATCACGGTTCGTCACAAGAAGCTGACCCTGACGGCCACCGACCAGTTGCCGAGCAACCCGGGCGATCCCCAGCGCAGCACGACCACGGTTCGGCGTGGCGACACGCTGCTGCTGAAGATCGAGGCCTCCATCGGCGCGTTCGACGCGGGCCTCGACATCACCTACGGCGCGGGATTCTCCGGCATCGAGCAAGCCAACCTCGTCATCGAGCAGGGGCCGTCCGGGCCGTTCATCTACGGCACGATCGACGGCCGGGAGTTCGAGTCGTTCGTGGGGGACCCGCCGCAGACGCTCGAGTTCGCCGACGGCCTGCCCGCCCCCGAGATGACGGTCAACAAAGCCGTCGCCAGCCAACTGAAGGAGATCTTCGCCAAGGCGCGGGCGCAACGCATCCGCTGCGCGGCGACCGACGGACCCGCACGCCGCGCCGACGTGGGGAAAGAAGACGCCGCGGAGCGGGAATGCGCCATCTGCAAAGGCGCCTGCCTCCTGGCCAGCTCCCAATGCGGCTGGGCCGCCGCCAGCGGCTGCAGCCCGTCGCTGGCGATCCCGTTTGCGGGTCCCGGCATCTATGGCTTCTGCCTAGCCTCCGCGCTGGCGGCGTGCATCGCGGCCAGCGTCTCGTGTCTGGGCACGTGCCGCGAGTCGCGGGCCTGCTGTCCGGAGCAGTGCGGGACGCTGCCCGACTGGAGCTGCTGCTTCGGCGGCGAGAAATGCCTCACCTGGGGCACCGGTTTCGGCGAGTGCTGCGCCGTCGGCTACACCCCCTGCCACGAGAAGAATTGCTGCGCCCCGCTCGAAACGTGCCGCGACGACGGCGTCTGCTGCCCGGCCGGGACCAGACCCTGCGCCGGCAAGACGTGCTGCAACGCCACCGACGTCTGTATGCCCAACGGGACCTGCTGCCCCGCCGACCGCGAGATCTGCGGCGGCGTCTGTTGCAGCACCGCCTGTTGCAGGAACGTCTGCTGCCCGGCGGGCCAATCGTGCAGCCCCACGACCGGCGAGTGCGCCGTCGTCTGCAACCCGAACCTGGACCAGCGGCCCTGCCCGAACCAGCCCGGATACCCTGCCTGCTGCACGGGGAACACGACCTGCTGCCAGAGCGGCGACTGCTGCCTCGGCGGCTGGAAGTGCTGCCCCGGCTCGGAGGAGGGGTGCTGCGCGCCCGGCCAGGAGTGCTGCCTCATCGCCGGCCGGAACTTCTGCGTCGACGGCAGCTGCGTGCGCTGAGGGGCGAAACCGCGCCGCTCGGCCTTGGGCTGGGCGCCGCGAACTTCGGGACCTTCGGGACCTTCGGGACCTTCGGGACCTTCTCGGGGATGTAGGCGCCCGGCCGCCGCAGCGGCGGCCGGGTTCCGCGCGCACGTCTTCGCCGTCAGTGCGCCTGCCGGGAAAGGGAGACGCATAGTGAATTTTCGTCATGCGCGCGGAAGGCTCTGGCAGTTATGGTCGGCAAGTGTTAAATTGACGCCCTCGCCTCACTGGCGCGGTCGTAGCTTGTCGTTGACGCAACGTGTTCGACGGTTCTCGGCCAACCTGGAGGCGGCGCATGGATCATTCCCAATTCGACGACATCGCCCGAACCCTCGCCGCGCCGTCGCGGCGCTCGCTGCTCGGCCTCGCCGGCGCCTCGGCGCTGGCCGCGGTGCTCGGCCGCGACGAGGCCGAGGCCAAGAAGAAAAAGTGCAAAAAGCCCAAAATCAAG
>CALMZR010000414.1 GCA_937870845.1 uncultured Chloroflexota bacterium | reverse complement strand
AGGACGCCCGCCACCGTGTTCCAGCCGTTGTCCCCGGCGCTCGCCAGAAACGTTTCGACCGAGACGAATACCGGCGGCAATAGCAACACCAATAGCGGCGGCGGCAAGCGCCGGCGCAAGCGCGGACGGCGCGGCGGACGCCGCAACACCCGCACCTAACGGCCGCGGATCCCGAGCTGCTGCAGGCGAGGCCGCTCGGCCACGAAGGAGCGCATCATGCATTCGGTCTTCTCCGCCTTGGTTCCGGCGATGCAGGTCTGGTCGGGCGAGTGGTGGACCTCCACCGAGAACGACACCTGGGACGGCGGCTACGGCGGCGACGACACCTGGGACGACTAGCCCCCAATCACGGAGCAAGCGATGGGAGCCCCGCCGGCCGGCGGGGCTCCCGCCGCGCGTCACGGTGGCCCCTATGCGTACGTTGAACGCCATCCTCGATCGCTTCGCGCACGTTGTGGAGATCGACACCGCCACCCTGGCGCCGGCCGTTCCCCTGCGCGAAGTGCTGGATCGCTTCTGGCCGGCGGTGCGCCCGTACCGGGGCCGGCTGTCCGTCGTGCTCGTGCTAGCCATGATCGGCCCGCTGCTCGATGCGCTCGCGATCTCGCTCTACGGGCGGTTGGTGGATGACGTGCTCGTTCCCGGCAATCTGGCGATGCTGGGGCCGATCGCCGCGGCCTACGTCGGGTTGACGGTGCTGGGCGGAATCGTCGGGTTCGGGCGTAGCTACCTGTCGGCGTGGGTGACGGAGCATCTCCTCTTCGATTTGCGCAATCGGCTCTTTGGGCATCTGCAGTCGCTGCCGCTGGAGTTCTTCGAGCGGGCGCGCCTGGGCGACACCGTCACGCGGGTGACGGACGACGTCGACGAGCTGGGCGACTTCCTGGCGAACGGGCTGGCCGAGGGCGTCTCCCACGTCCTGAAACTCGTCTTCTTTGTCGGGGCGCTGTTCTGGATCGATGCCCGCCTGGCGGCGATCTCGCTGATCGTGGCCCCGCCGTTCTGGTTCATCGGCCGCCGCTTCGCCGCTCGGGTCAAGGCGCTGGCGCGCGAGCAGCGCGCCCGCGACGGGATCGTGACGACGGTCGTCGAGGAGAGCCTGGGCAACGCGCCGCTGGTGCAGGCCTACAACGGGCAGGTGGCCGCCGCCGCCGGATTCGCGCGGGAGACGCGTTCGGTCATGCGCACCCAGCTCGCGCTGGAGCGGCTGCGCGCCGGGTACGCCCCCTTCGTCAACCTGATCGAGGTCGCCGGCATGCTGATCGTCATCGGCGTCGGCGCGGTCGATCTGGCGCAGGGGCGCATCACCCTGGGCGGCCTGCTCGCCTTCCTTGCCTACTTGAGCCAGTTGTACGGCCCGGTGCGCGGCCTCAACCGCCTCTGGGGCGAGGCGGTGGCGACGTCGGCGGCGGCGGAGCGCGTCATCGAGCTGGAGGAGCGGCGGCCGGCCGTCACCGATCCCGAGCATCCGATCCCGCTGGAGCGTGTGGCCGGCGCCATCGAGTTCGACGACGTGTACTACCGCTACCCCGGCGGGGACCGTGACGCCCTGGCCGGCGTCTCGTTCAGCCTGGCGCCGGGCGAGACGCTGGCCCTGGTCGGGCAGAGCGGGGCGGGCAAATCGACCGCGACGCGGCTGCTGCTGCGCCTGGACGACCCCGGCGCCGGAAAGATCCGTTTCGATGGGCACGATCTGCGCGACGTGGCGACCCGCGACCTGCGGGACAATGTGACGGTGCTGCCCCAGGAGGCCCTCTTCTTCGACGTGCCGGTGCGCGAGGCGATCGCCTACGGCCGCCCCGGCGCCACGGAGGAGGAGATCGTCGCCGTGGCCAAGCTGGCCGGGGCGCACGAGTTCATCGAGCGCCTGCCGCAGGGGTACGACACGCGGGTCGGCCAGCGCGGCCGCAGTCTCTCGGGCGGGCAGCGGCAGCGCCTGGCGATCGCGCGCGCCCTGCTGCGCGACGCGCCGGTGCTGGTGCTCGACGAGCCGACGACGGGGCTCGACAACGAGAATGCGGCGCAGATCCTGGGCTCGATCCGCCGCCTGATGGCGGGCAAGACGACCATCATGGTCTCGCACGACCTGCACCTCGTGCGGCGCGCCACGCGCATCGTCGTCCTCGACCGCGGGCGGGTGGTGGAAGAAGGAACCCACGTCGCGCTGATGGCCGCCGGCGGGCTCTACGCGCGGCTATCGCTGGCGCACGACGCAGGCGGAAGGCGGAAGGCGGGAGGCGGAAGGACAGAGGCGCGTGGGCGCGGCGTGGAGAAGATACGGCGGAGGGCGACGTCGCGAGACGTGCGGCGGGCGGGGGTGGCGCCGTGATCGAGGAGAGAGGGAGCCTGCCGGGAAGTTCGGGAAGTTCGGGAAGTTCGGAGTCCGATGGGGATCGGATTGCGCCGCCGCCGCTGGCGCCGGGCGAGCTGCTGGCCCCGGGGTATCGGGTGGTCGGGTTTCTGCGGCGCGGCCGCGACCTCGATGTCTACGACCTCTGGAGCGAGGAGCGCACCTGCCGCTGCGTCGGCAAAGCGGTGCGCCCTGATCGGATGGCCAGGAACAACGCCCGCTCCCGCTTGCTGCGGGAAGGCAAGCTGCTCGTGAAACTGACCCATCCCCACATCGTACGCGCCTACGAGGTGCAGTCGGCGCCCGTGCCGCTGGTGGTGCTGGAGACGCTGCCAGGGGAGACGCTGGCGCATCTCATCGACCGCCGCCAGAAGCGGCTGAGCGCCGAGGAGGTAGCCCATCTCGGGCTGCACCTCTGCTCGGCGATCGGCTACCTGCACCGCAACACCGTGCTGCACCTCGACCTGAAGCCGTCCAACATCATCGCCGCGCACGGCATGGCCAAGGTGCTCGACCTGAGCCTGGCCCGCCCGCCCGGCCCCCACCGCGGCGGCATCGGCGCCACCGGCTACATGCCCCCCGAGCAGGCCCAGGGCGGCCACCTGGACACGTCCAGCGACGTCTGGGGCATCGGCGCCGTCCTCTACGAGGCAGCAACCCGCGAGCCGGCCTGCGACGTTGGCGACGAAACCTCGACGACCGAGGCGCGCAAGATCGTCTGCCAGCCGCGGCCCGTCCGGCGCGCCCGCCGCCTGCCGGCGCCGCTGGCGGCGGCCATCGACGTCTGCCTCCGCGCCGATCCAGTTGAGCGACCCTCGATCCCCGAGCTGGCGATGATGCTGGAAACGACTGTGCGGGAGGCGATGGCGCAGGCCGCTTCGGCGGAACCGGCGAAGTCGGAGCACATGGGCTCGCCCGGCGCGTAACCGAACGGTTCCCTGAGGCATGCAGGATTGGACGTGGGCCGCCGCCGTGACGAGGCGCCATAATGCCGTCTGAATCGATGGCGAGCGTTCCACCCGGCCCAGGAGGAGCCCATGCTCGGGCGAAAACCAAAGACGGAGCGCATGTCGGTCCCCGACGCGGAGGGTCGATTCGGCGGCCTCGTCAGAGATGTCTCCCAAGACGACGCGAGAGTTCTCGTAGAGAAAGACGGCGTTCCCGTCGCGGGCATCGTTCCGATAGCGGACATGCGCCGGCTGGCGCGCCTGGACGAACAGGACCGAGAAGCGTCCGAAATCCTGGAGACTATCCGCTCCCGGTTCGATGATGTGTCGGCCGAGGAGATCGAGCGGCAGACCGAACGGATCATGGCCGAGATCAAAGCGGAGAACCGCGCTGCCCGTGAGCGAGTTGCCAGGTCCACGTGATCGCTGTGGTTCTTGATGCCAATGTTCTCGTCTCTGGCTTTCCCGCTCGGCAGGGCGTTCCGGCCGAGCTTCTCGATCGCTGGCTTGCCAGAGAGTACCAACTGATCGTATCCGAGCATGTTCTGGGCGGGGCGGTGCAAGCCTGGAGCAAGCCCTGGTTTCGTTTTCGATTCCCACGGCCTGAGGTGGAACACGCGCTCTACCTCCTGCGGTCCCGAGCAACGGTCGTCGTTCCCGCTCCGGACGTTCATGGCGTGGCTCCGGACGTCGAAGACGATCTGGTGTTGGCAGCCGCCGTTGCAGGCGCCGCCGACTTCCTCGTCACTGGGGACCGCCTGTTTCGGGCGCTGGGGCAGTACGAAGCGATCGCCATCAGGTCGCCGCGCGAGTTCTTGACGATTCTCGAGCAAGAGCTGTCCCGTCCTTGAGCTATCTCTGCCCGCGCTCTGCGGCGGAGGCGGGGGTCGTTCAGGAGCCGGGTGGCAGGGTCGGCGCTCATCGCGGTCTCCTTGCGCAGGTGCGCGGACAGTCTGCAACCATTCCCGCGCGCAGCGGGTGGCGGCCGTGACGCCCGATTCGATACCATGCCGTGGGAAGACGCGAGGCCGCCGCGGGGCGCCATGCCGTCTCCGGGCCACGGGAAGACAACGAAAGCCGCAATGCTTTGGACGCCGCGCTTCAGCGATTGGGACAGGCCATCTGCGATCCGGGGGCACGCGCCGAGTTGGATATTGCCGACTTGCGCGACTTCGCCACCGAGTGCGTGGTCGCCTTGCCGGTAGGCGGCGAAGGGTCGCGCCTGCGAGCCGTGACCGACGCCCTCGGCATCCAGAAGAACGCCATCCTGCTGCCGAACGGCGAATCGCTGATCGAGCGGACGATCCGCATGTACCGCGACGAAGGGTTCCGCGAGTTTGTGGCGCTGGTCTTTCATGGCAAGCAATCGATCGTCGACGTGCTGCAGGACGGGAGCCGGCTTGGCGTTCGCGTCCGTTACAGCGAAGATCCGGGGATGCCCATCGGCCGCGGCGGCGCAATCCAGCATGCGCTGGCCGGTGGCGTCATCCCTCGCGACAAGAGCTTGATCGTGCATAACCCGGACGATGTCATCGCGCGCTACGCCGGGAGCTTTCCGCGAGACATCGTGGCGGCCCACCTCGACGGGCGGCGACGCGGGACCGTCGCGACCGCGGTCATGGTGGCCGGGGCCCGCATGCCCTACACCGGCATGCGCCTCAACGACGGCATCGTCGAGGAAGTTTCGGCTTACCCCTTCGTGCCGATTCCCGCCCATATCGGCGTCACGCTGTTTGCGCCGGAGGTCTTTGCACTGTTCGACGAGCTGTTCGATCTGACGCGCCGTACTGATTTCGAGGGGGTGCTCTTCCCCAGGCTGGCGCGGGAAGGGAAGCTCTACTCGGCCATCATCCCGACGGAATCGTGGTTCCAGGTCAACGACCCCAAGTCGTTGCACGCGCTGATCGACGTGGTGCGCGAAGAAACCGACGCCGTAGCGCCGATCGTGGCGAATGCCTGACCGGTCGCCGCGCCGCCCGAGCCGTTATCCCTTGTCCAGGTGCTCCAACACCGGCGCAAACCCCTCGATGCCGTGGACGTTGCTCGGCGCGTGGATGACCTGAACGTGGCTGATGCCCTCGCGGGCGAAGCCGCGCAGGGCCTCGGCGATCTCCTCGGCCGAGCCGGTGAGCGGCTCGCCGCCGCCGGTAGGGGAGGTGGAGACGAGGTTCGACGTGCGGCCCGGAACCTCGACCAGGATCGCCACCGTGCGGCCCAGAGTCGCCGGGTCGCGGCCTTCTGCCTTGCAGGCGGCGTCGATCTTCTCTCGGATGGGCGGGATGGCGTCGGGCCAACTGCGGCCCCAGGTCAGCCAGCCGTTCCAGAGGTCGGCGTAGCGCGCCGTCAGGCCGAGCATGCGCGGGCCGGTCCCCAGCGCCCCGATGAGGATGGGCGGCCCTTCGGGGCGCGGGCCGCGCGGGCGCAGCTCGCACTCGCGCGCCGCATAGTACGTCCCTTCGAAATCGACGTACCCCTCGCGCAGCAGCGGCAGGATGATCTGTAAGGCTTCCTCGAAGCGGTCGACCTGGCGACCGAAAGGGTAGCCATAGGCGCGGTGCTCCGGTTCGTGCCGCCCCGTGCCCAGCCCGAAGATGAAGCGGCCGCCGCTCAGCTCGTCGACAGTGGAGGCGATTTTGGCCGTCAGCGCCGGGTTGCGAAAACTCGTGGCCACGACGAGCGCGCCGATCTCGACGCGGGACGTGGCGGCGCACAGCGCCCCAAGCATTGCGCCGCATTCCCAGGCGCCCTGCGGCTCGCGCCCCTCGTCGTGGATCAGGACGTGGTCGGGGATCCAGACCGAATCGAAGCCGACCGCCTCGGCCATGCGGGCCATGGCCAGCACGTCGGCCCCGCGGGCAGAGCCGCCGTCCATCTCACCTTCGACGATCGGGATGAAGGCCCCCACCTTGAGGGGCCGCTTCCGCTCGGTAGTCACTCCTGCACCCTTTCCCGGACGCGGGAGTAGCGCCGCCCCCTCCCGCGTCAGCTCACCCGAGTTCGTCCATGACGAGCGCGTGGTTGGCCATGGCCCCTGCCGTCGCCCCGGAGGATACCGCCGTCGCCACCTGCGGCGTACACAGTCCACGTTGCCGGACGGGGCTAGCAGCCCGGCCTGCGGTGGTTAGCGGCCTCCGGCGCGGGCGAGAGCGGCCGCTGACGAAGCGGGGAGCAGGTAGCCTGCCTGCGCTT
>CALMZR010000413.1 GCA_937870845.1 uncultured Chloroflexota bacterium | reverse complement strand
AAAGACAAGCGGCAGACCGTCCGCTCCATCACGACCAAGGTGCGCAACCAGTTCAACGCCGGCATCGCCGAGGTCGCCGACCTCAACGACCCCCGCGTGGCGACTCTCGCCGTCGTCGTCGTCTCCAACGAGGCCAACCACGCCCAGGAGATGCTGCAAACCGTCATCGACTTCATCGAGCGCCGCGTCGAGCTCGGCGTCCTCGGCGAGGTGGAGACGGAGCTGATCCCGTACGGCGACTGAAGCGGCCGGCGTGGACCCGCTTCCCCTGTTTCCTTCGAGAAACCGCGTCTGATCGCTGGTTCAGGCGGCTGGCTCGACTTCGACGAAGACCTCGTTGCGCCGCCGATCCGGCGGCGTCCCCGGCGGGTCGTACCCGAACAGACCTGGTTCCCCGACCGGGCGCCAGTCGCTTTCTCGCAGCCCCGTCAGCAACTCCGCTTTCCGCGCGGCCACTGCGGCGTCGCTGGCCGCTCCCGCGAAGCGCAGCACCGCCAGCGTCTGCGCCAGGACCGTGACGATGCGGACGCGGTCGTCGCCGGGCTTCGGCAACGTCTCGATCGTGTACTCGGCGGGCATGATAAAGCGCATGACCCCGCCCTCGCTCCCCGGCTCCATCGCCACCGGGGCCGTCATTGCAATCGGCTCGTCTGACCGTTCGATCGCCACCGGGGCGGTCATCGCGACCTGCTCCCCGGCGCGATTCCTGGCAAAGATGAAGTCGGCCAAGAGCATGAACGCCGAGTACTGCCCGGACTGAATACCCGGCCCCGGTCCCATGTCCGCCTCCGCGGCCAACCGGGGACCGTACTCCCGAATCTCGATGCTCCCCACCCGGTCGAGGACCGTGAAAGGCGGCTCCTCGATCTCCTCTTCGGCGGCGGCCATCCTGCCCTCCACAAACGTCGGAGCACCCAACAGCGACGCGCCAATCGCCATCGCGGCCCGTCGCCGCGTCACACGAAACCCGACCACCAGCGCCATCTCCTTCTCGCCGCCATCGCGTTCGGTGCGGGCGGCGCTGGATCGGCAGTGTAAGGCGCGAAACGGCAAGAGATGGCGCGTGGCGCTACATCACCCGCGGCTTCTGCGCACCGCCCGAGGCGCGCGTCCATCCCTTCCAGAGGGAGAGACGGCCCACGAGAAATGGCGCCTGGATCGAAAGGCTCGAGCCGCGATCGGTGAATCCGGGAGATCAGTTGGGGATCGGGGTCCCGGCCGCCGGCGCCGGAAACTGCCCCGGCGTGATCGCCGCGATCAGGATCGCGGCCGGCTCCTCCCCGCTGTTGCGGATCTCCCCGGCCACCAGCGGCGGCAGCACAAAGTAGTCGCCCTGGTCCATCGCCACCGCCGCGGCGCTCCCGGCGGGCGTGGCGGCCCGCGCGTCGCTCACCGCCGCGTTCATGTTCAACGAAATGGTCCCAGATTCGACGAGCACCAGCGAGATCGCCGGGTCGCCCGCGAAATAGAGCGCCGCGCCCGGCTCGAACTCCAGCCGGTACAGCGATGGCGGGTCCTCCGAGGCGGGCAGCAGGGTAAAGGTCACGCCCGGCGCGACTTCGGCGTCGCCTGCGATCGCGGGAGGGGTGGCCTCTTGCGCCCGCGCCCTGTCCAGCATGCCAAGCGTGATCGTCATCACGATGGTCAGGACGACGAAGATAGCGGCTCGCGTCATGTGGGAAACATCTCCTTGATTCAACCACCGGCTTGGTGAAGCCGCCGGTTGGCTAGTGCTTGCCGGCGCGCTCCTGATCCAACTGATCGAGAAACTGCCGGGGCGAGATAATCTCGATCTCGCCATAGCGAACGAGCGACTGCAACGCCTTGTCGCCGGTAACCAGGTACCGGACGCCGCCACCCACGGCTGTAGCGATCACCAGATCGTCTTCCTCGTCCTCGCCCACGCCATGTACATCATCCGCCGGTGTGACCACTACGGCCCGCTCACGGAGGAGGGCGATCGCCTCCGCCACTTGAGCCGTGCTGTATCGCGCCCAGTAGGGTTGCTCCCAAGCCTCGGCGGCTTCGGCAAGAATGTGGCCGGAGACCACGAGCGCGAACTCCCGGCGCAACCACCGCGCGATCAGCTCGGCGGGAACCCCACGACTGGCCGGCAAGCCAGAAACCAGGACGTTGACGTCGAGCGTGGCGCGGATCACGCGGTCGCTGCGGTCTCTTTGGCGCCCTTCCGCTCGGCGCGCCGCCTGGCCCGCGCCGCGGCGACGGCCCTGTCGGCTTCCCGCTCGATCTCGTCCGCGGGCACATCCCGAAACGGCGCACGCATGCGCTCCAGCACGCCCCAGGCTCGCCGGTCCTGCTCCTCCAGCCGCTCGAGGCGCGCCAGATCGTCGGGCGAGACGATGGCCGCAACCGGGACGCCCGATCGCTCGACGAGCACGCGCGAACCTCCCCGAGCCGCCTCGGCGACAAGGGACGCGAACCGCCGCCTGACCTCGGAGATGGTCAGAGTCTGGCGTGGTGGCGCTGCTTCATTCACGGCGGACCCTTGACGTTCCATGGTCCTGTCCGACCCGACATAGTCTACCCCGCAGGTTCATGGAATCGGCGACGCCCCCACATCCTCCGCATCGAGCGCGCCCCCATCGAGCGGCTCCGGCGGCAGAAACTCCAGCACCGCGTCCCGCCCGATGTCGGTGATGCGAACCGATCCGTCCGCCCCCACGGCCACCCCGATCGGCTGCGCCAGCCGTTCGCTTCCGGCCGTCGTGATGCTCTCGATGAGCTCTCCGTCCCGGTTCAGCACCAACACTTGCCCGGCGTTCGAGGACGTCGCGTAGAGATTCCCCTCCGCGTCGAAGGCCAGATACGGTTGAAACGCGGGACGTAGCCCCGTCGGGTCGGGAGTTGGCCACGCGGCGACCGGCCACTGAGCCTCCGGCTCGCCGTCCGGCGTGAAAACCGCGATGCGCGCGTTGCCCGAATCGGCAATATAAACCAACCCATCCGGGCCGACGGCGATGCCGACCGGCTCGATGAGCTGCTCCGGCCCCGATCCGTACCCGCCCCACGCATCGACGAACGCGCCGTCGCGGGTGAAAACCTGCACCCGCTCATTGCCGGTGTCTGAGACGTAGATCGCGTCGTCAGTCACGGCGACGTCGCGCGGGCCGAAAAACCGCCCACCCTCGTCATCGACGCGCGCCGGGTCGTCCCCGATGTCGACCGTCTCCCCACCGATCGCTTGCACCACCATCCCGGCCTCATCTAGGCCGACGACGCGATGCCCCCAGGTGTCGGCCACCCAAGCGACGCCGTCCTCTGCGAAGGCGATCCCGGTCGGCCCGAGCCCGCTGTCGGTGCGCGTGAAGGTCACCCCGTCATCGTCCTCGCCCCAGACGCCGAGCAGCGCCCCTTCCGCGTCGAAGCGCTGCACCCGCGCATTGCCGCTGTCGACCACGGCGACGACGCCGTCCGGCCCCACGGCAACCCCGATCGGGTCCCGGAACTGCCCCGGCTCGGCCCCAGGTCCGGCCCGGTCGCTCAGCGCGAACGGCCCGGTCGGCGGCTCGACGCGCCCCGCCAGCTCGGGCGTGAGTCCCACGGCGACCGTCGCCGGTTGCGGCAGGGGGACGCCGTCGCGGAAGAGGAGGTACCGCCAGACGTCGAGCCACCGCGACGGGGTGACCAGGGCCCGCGCGATGGCGCCCATGTTTGGGTTCAGGTACTGCCCCGGCACGGTCGTCAGCCACGGCCAGGCGTCAACCGCGTAGCCCGCCTCCGCCAGCCCGGCCTCGTCTGCGGCGATGACCACCTCGGAACCGGCCGTCGCCCCGGCGCCCGGCTCGACGACGGTCAGCTCGGGAAACTCGCGGAAGTACCAGACGTACGGCCAGCCCACGTCGCGCTCGAGCGCAATGCTCAGCCCATGGCTGCCGGTCGGATCCCGCGCCGAGCCGTCGTTGACGCCGACATCGCGGGAGAGGCGGAGGAACGCCTCGATGGCCGGCAGCGTGCCGAACGCCGCCGTGCGCTGGGCGAGCAGCTCCGTCCCCAGATCGGCGCGGGCGAACGCCAGCAGATTGGCCGAGCGCAGCCCGAACGCGCCCAGCAACAGCGCGGCCACGAGCAGGGCGACGAGGCCGGCTTGCGCGGGCGCCTCCCCCTCCTCCGGCCGCACGTCGGCGCCGAGCCGCCAGACCAGGTAGGCCATCGGCACGACGACGAGGCAGAGCACGGCCACGGCCGGCAGCGCCGCCATGGGGCCGCCGCCCTGGTCGTCGATCCGCGTCAGCAGCACCCCGACCGCCGCCAGCCCGACCACGATGCCCAGCATCAACAGCGCCAGCACCCCGCCCACGCCCCGCCAGACGTTCCCCCACGCGATCTCGTGCAGCAGCGCGCCGAGCCCGATTCCGGCCAGCAGTACGAGCGGCAGTGCAACGTGAACGGCATGCTCCGGCCCGCGCCCGGCCGAAAAGCTCCACACCGCAAAGGCCGCCGCGAACCACCCCGCGCAGAGGGCGATCGCATCGCCCTGCATCCCGCGATCGCGGACCATGGCTACGACGGCGAAGACCACGGCGATCGGCTCGTAGATCAACAACGTGAGCAAGAAGATCTGCACCGGCTGCCCGCTGCTCTCCGTCAGCAGCCGTCCCCACGCGGCGAGCGTCTCCCCGGCCCCGGCGATGCCGGCCGGATAGGAGAGGAAGCGGGTGAAGCAGAGGATGGCGGTCACGACCGACGCCAGGAGGAACGCCGCCAGGGCGTCCCGTCGCTGTAGCGCGCGCAGCCCGCGCCGGATCGCCCCCTCCGGCGCGACCAGCGCCGCGAAGACGACGCCAACCCCCAGGGTGAGCGCCACGCTGACCGCGCTCGGCCCGGCGGCATACGCGGCCCCGACGATCACCCCGAGCCCGATGGCCGGCCCGCGAGGAGACCGGCCATCGGCGAGGCCAAGGAAGCACGCCACCGCCCCCAACGCCAGCGCGGCGACGACGATCTCCGCCGAGACGACCCGCGAGGCATATACCAGCGTCGGCGAGAGCGCCGCCAACCCCGCCATCCCCAGCGCCGCCGGTCCGCCGACCCAGGCGCGAAACACCAACGGCAACGCCACGAGCGCCAACCCCGCCAGCGCCGGCACGAGGCGCGCCGTGACGTCCGTCGCGGCGAAGAGGAAGAAGACGATCCCCTCCAGCAACACCAGCAGCGCCCCGGCGTTCGGGCTCGCCTCGCCGGTGACGGGCGGTTGCCCGCGGAAGAGGACCCAGGCGTCGTAGGCCCAGGCCGCCTCGCCCGCGTCCAGCGCCCAGCCGTCGAGGCGCGGCAGCCGCAGCGCGGCCGCGGCGACGAAAGCGACGACCCAGCCGAGGGTCTGCCAAAGACTGGCGCCCCCGATGCGGAACGTGCGGTCGAGCGCGGAAGGCGGCGCCCAGGCGGCTGACCCCGCCGCCTCCATCGTCCGAATCGTCTCCGGCGTCCCTCTCGCGTCCATCACCGGGCAACGCCGAACGTGTCATTGCAAGGAACGAGGAATCTCGGCGTCCGACGGCGACCAAGGACCGCTCGTGTTCGCTCAAACCGCATCAGCAAGACGAGACTCCTCCTTGGTCGGAATGACACGCTGGCGCTAGCCCCGGCTCCAATATCGAATCTGGTTGTAGAGCGGGAGGAGGTCGTTGCGGATGTAGAGGGTGTAGTCGTAGGAATCGATGCGCGCCGGCAAGTCGCGGTACATCACCAGCCGATAGAGCCCCTGCTGCCCCTCCATCGTGCCCAGGTGGGAAAGGCTCTCGGCGATGGAGGCGGCGATGGCTCCCGGCCCGTGCGGATTGTCGGCGCTGCCCCAGGCCGATTGCGACGGGGAGATCTCCGGGGCGATGGCGAAGTCGCGGTAGATGTCTTCGCGGAACCACCAGCGCAGCACGTACTCCTGCGCCGTGTACCCCTCCAGGTACGGCTCGACCGCGGAGCGGTTGTCGCGGGCCGCCAGCACGATCGGCGCGTCGTCGGGCGGGCCGGCGATGGTCCCGCCGTAGAGATGCCGGTTCGGGAAATCGCGCAGGTACCACTGCATCGGCCAGGAGGTGCCGTTGCGGTCGTCGTACCAGATCTCCAGGCCGCGCCCGCCGGTGGTGATCGCCGAGAGCGCCGTCAGCTCCGCGACCATGCGGTGCATGTCGGGCGAGGTCTGGGTGTAGACGAGCATGTCCTTGGGGATGTCGCCCTCCTGGTAGACCATGCGCCAGGCGACGTGGACCTGCGCCAGCGCCAGCGTCAGCACCAGCGCCGCCAGCGCCGGCTCCGCCGCCAAACGGACCCCGCGCCGCAACCCGACCAGCAAGATACCCACAATTCCGGCCAACGGCGGGACTGCCAGCAGCCACCAGCGGTCGGCAGCCCACGCGCTCACCACTCGCTCCCAGCCGCCGGGGACGGTCGAGGCGACGAACTCCCCATACGTGATCGGCGCGGCCAGCAGGAACCAGCAGGCCGCGAGCCCGATGAGTCCGGCAAAGAGCGCCCATTGCCCCGCTCCCCATCCGGGAGCGATCGCCGCAGGCCCCTCGGCCAATCGGGTCGGCCGCCAACGGGAGGCCAGCTCGCCGAGCAACCCCGCGGCCAGCAGCGTGGCCGGCAGGGTGATGTAGATCACCAGCCACGGCATCTTCTCGCCGGCATACGAGAGCGCCACCGCGATGCCGACGAACCAGGCGGCCAGGAAAATCTGAAAGACGAAGCGCGGCGTGGCCGGCGCCCTGCCAATCCCGACCCTGATGGCCCGCACGCCGACGACGGCCGTCGCGGCCAGCCCGAAGAGGGTCGCCAGGAACTCGTATTGCGGCATGAGCAGGAGGTAATAGAACCAGGGCTGCTCCCCCCGCTGGACATCTTGCTGACCGAGCCAGTACAGGAGGGTGCCGTCGGTGGCGATGGTGCCGGTGGCCAGCCCGTAGAGATTCGTGAAGAGCGTGGTGAAAAGCGCCGAGAAGATGGCGAGCCCGGCAATGAGCGCCCAGGAAAGCCCGGTCGCATCCGCCAAAGCCGTGCGCACCGCGGCGGCCACGCTCCCCGGCGGCGCGTCGCCCAGCAGCGCGGCCGCCCATCCCTCCTCGCGCCGCTCTGGATCGCGCAGCGCGCGCGCGATCAGCGCCGCGGCGGCGAGCGTGACGATCCCCAGCAGCAGCAAGGCGATGGTCAGCGGGTGAGTGAGCAAATCCCGGTAGAAGGCTTCCTGCTGCTCCCGCGACGGAGACTGCCAGGGGATCGACGGCAGCGGACGCCCGGTGGCGTCCGGCAGCAGCGCGATCAGCGCCAGCGCCGCAAACCCGGACAGGACCACCAGCGGGAGCATCGGGCGCAGCCTGCCCCAGAGGAGCGCGCCGCCGAGGACGCCGACGAAGATGGCCGCGATGGCGAAGATGATCTCGTGATTGGCCAGCAGCAAGCCGAGCGTGGCGCCCATCGCGACCAGCCAGCCGCGGCCGGGGCGCTCGATGTAGCGCACGAGTGCAATGAAGAGGAAGAGGACGCCCACCACGGTAAAGATGTCGTGCCGGATGTAGCGGCTCTGGTAGAGGAGCGCCGGGGAGATGAGGAAGAGGACTGACGTGGCCATGGCTCCCCAGCGCCCCAGATGCCGCTCTCCCCGCAACAAGATCGGCAAGGCGACCAGCACGACGCCGAAGAAGGCCGGGGCAAATCGGCTGGAGGCGTCGGAATCGCCCACGAGCACGTACACCAGCGCGTTCACGAAGAACAGGAACGGCCCATGCATGAGCGGGTCGTGCGTGTACCCCTGCCCGGTGGCGAGCAGCCACGAGTAGTAGGCGTGCAGGCTCTCGTCGTGGTGCAGCGCCCGCGAGCCGAGATCCCAGAAGCGGGTCAGGACCGCCGCTGTCACGATCAGCGCATAGAGCACGGCTTCGAGCGTGATCGTGAACGGGGCCGAGACGCGCGGCGCCGGCGCACGCTCAACGCCATCCCTCACAGGGGCGGCCTGCCGGCGGCCGTTGCCGGCGGCTCGAACCTCCGGGGCTGCGATCGTGGCTGGATTGTGGCGCCCCGCCTCGGGCGGGGACGTGACTCTGGCGCTAGCTGGCGGCGTCGCCTGTCCCACGCGGGCGTTCCCCTGGTCAACGAACGCGCCCCGCGGGCCGGCGGGGCGTCCCCCGAGTATACGATG
>CALMZR010000412.1 GCA_937870845.1 uncultured Chloroflexota bacterium | reverse complement strand
AACTCGACCGGCCGTTCGGCGTCCACGGCGACGTCGAAGGCGAGGCGCTACGGCCGCCGCGGCTCGTCGAGCTGTAGGTCGATGGTCAGGGTTGCCTTCACCGCGACCCCGTCCCACTCCCATTTGAGCTCGGTGGGGATGTACTGCGCGAGGACGATCCCCTCCTCGTCCGCGAAATAGGCGCTCGCGCCGTGGGCGGAGTGGGCCTGCACCAGCGAACCGTGGCAGCACCAGAAATCGTCGGTCGGCGACCCCCAGTAGGTCTTCTCCAGGCGGGGGAGATTGGTCTGATTCTTGGTGGCCCCGGGGTTCAGGGGCAGGAAATAGGAGATCATCCCGGTGGCAGGGTGCTGCTGGGCGAGGATGCCGTTGACCAGGTTGCGCTCCCAGTAGTCGGCGTACTGGACGTCGCCCGTCCAGCGCAGGAGGTACTCGGCGAGCCGCATCATGTTGTAGACGGTGCAATGCTCCTGGGTCTTGTCGCCGAGCCGGGCCGACAGCTCGTTGGGCGCCGTCCAGAACTCGCCGCAGTTCTGGCCGCCGGTCGCGTAGTAGCCGCGTTTGGTCACCGCCTGGTCCCAGTAGGCGAAGGCGATGTCCCGCCAGCGTTGCTCGCCGGTGACCTCCCACGCCCGCGCGGCGCCGTGAGCCTCCGGAATCGTCGTGTTGGCGTGCCGGTTGGTCAGCGCGTCCTCGCCGGCCAGCAGGCGGTCGAAGAGACGCGGGCGGTCGTAGCGTTGGACGAGATCGAGGTGCTCCTCGCGGCCGGTCGCGCCGTAGAGATCGGCCCAGGCCTCGAGCATGCCGCCGGTCTCGACGTCGAGGATGTCGTCCAGCTCCTCGCGGCTGAACTGGCCGGTCCAGCGGTGAAACCACCTCGCCGCGTTCGCCAGGATGTCGAGCGCCTGCTCGTTCTGGGCGAAGGCGCCCATGTCGTTCAGACCCATCAGGGTCTTGTGGACCACGTACTGCGGGGCCCAGACGGTCTTGCCGCGCGCGATCCAGTGGAGGTACTTCTCGGGGATCGGGAAGACCCACTCGCCCCCGTTCTCTTGCTGGCAGCGGCCGAGCTCGGACACAATCCGGTCCGCCTTGGCCTTCACCTCGACGTCGCCGGTCGCGGCCCAGATGCGCGCCGCGGCGGAGAGCCAGTGCCCGAGGAAGTGGCCCCGCACCTGGCAGGTGGGGGACTCCCAACCCCAGTGGATCCCCTGGGGCTGGCCGCGCGTCTGCCAGAGGCCCGCCTCCAGGTAGTGGTTCTGGAGCAGATGCTCGTTGGCCAGGCTCATGACGTACGTGCGGTTCAGCTCCGCGCGCTGGTGGAGGCTGGGCGTGCTCCCAGGGCGGTTGACCACCGGCAGGAGCCTGGCCGTGCCGAGCGGCACGCGCGTGAACGTGTCATGCATCCTTTGTCCCCTAACACCGAAACCGTCTGAACACTGGCGCACTTTCAGGAAGCTAGCCTCGCGATCCCCCTCTGCCGGCCTGACAGGAAACTCCCTCTTCTGGCAGAAGGGCGACAGCGCAAGCATTCAAGTGGAATTGTACGAGTCGGGTCCGACGCGCCCGCTCAAGTGCAGGAACTCTCGTCGGAGCCTCTGCTATGCAGCGTATCGTTGGCCATCGAGTGATACGGATTGCGGGTGTAGACTAGGGGAATGAGACGCTTACACATCCCCCCGCACCTGCCCGTGGACGAGCTCGAGCAACGGTACCGGCGCGCGACGGACGCGGTGGCGCGCAGCCAGTGGCAGATGGTGTGGCTGCTGGCGGGCGGGAGGCCCACGGCCGAGGTGGCCCGCGTGACGGGCTACTCGGTCAACTGGGTGCGCGAGGTCGCCAAGCGCTACCGCGACGACGGCCCGGCCGGGATCGGCGACCGGCGACACGGCAACCCGGGCGCGCCGCCGCTGCTGGCGGCGGCCCAGCAAGAGCGGTTGCGCGCCGCCCTCGCGGGACCGGCGCCGGATGGCGGGATCTGGACCTGCCGCACGGTGGCGGCCTGGATCGGCGACGCCATCGGGCGCCCGGTCGATCCGGCGCGCGGCTGGGAGTGGATGCGGCGGCTGGGCTTCACCCCCCAGCGGCCCCGTCCTCGCGAGACGCGCGCCGACCCGCACGCGCAGGAGGCGTTCAAAAAGGGGGGCTCGCCGCGGCCCTCGCCGCCGTAGCGCGGGCCCATCCCACGGCGAGCGTCACGCTCTGGGCCGAGGACGAGCACCGGCTCGGCTTGCTGCCGGTGGTGCGGCGGGTCTGGGCGCCGCAGGGGCAGCGCCCCATCGCCCGCGTCGAGCGCCGCTACGAGTGGCTCTACGTCTACGGCTTCGTCCGCCCGGCCACCGGCCAGAGTTGGTGGTGCCTGCTGCCGCGGGTCAACGCCGCCGCCTTCGCCGTGGCGCTGGCCACCTTCGCCCGCGACGAAGGCATCGACGCCGCGCACCGCGCCGTGCTGGTCGTCGATCGGGCCGGCTGGCACATCGCCCACGACCTGGCGCTGCCCGACGGGATCGACCTGGTGCTGCTCCCCTCCTACTCCCCGGAGCTGCAACCGGCCGAGCGGCTCTGGGCGCTGCTCGACGAACCCGTGGCCAACCGTGCCTTTGCCGACCTGGGCGCGCTGGAGGACGTGCTGGTCGAGCGCTGCCGCGTCTTGGAGGCCGATCCGCAGCGCCTCAAGGCCCACACCCACTTCCACTGGTGGCCCGCCGACCCCCAGCCAGAGAGCCTTCAGTGATTACCCGCAATCCGTATTAGGCGCGGGAACATAGGGTGGCGGCCACGCCTGCCCGTGTCACAGACGGGCGGGGATTCAGAAGCGAGCGGCCGCGATGACAAAGAAGGAGCACAAGGTGGTTCAGCGCTGCGACGTTCGCCTCGGTGAACGCGGGCGCCGGGTTGGAGCGGCGGGTCGTGTGGACGGCCTGCGTCGATGGACAAGGAGTCGTGATGAAAATAGCACCACGTCCTCGACGACCGCCCGGCGCGAGGGCTGGCACTCCGATTGGATCTGCCGATCGTCGGCGTCGTTGGTCTGCTCCAACAGGCTACGCGTCGGGGGTTGATCGAGGCCATTCGCCCGGAACTCATCGCCCTGCGAAGTCACGAGTTTTTCCTGGATGACCGCCTGCTGCAACAAGCAATCGTCGACGCGGGCGAAAACGCTTAACTGACGCTCCACGCCCATATCTATCCTCATGATGCATCGCGGCATTCGCGCCAGACGCTCGAAGGCGCGAAAATGTCATCAGAGTTGCAGTGCGGCAGCGACCCGCTAGACGAGGAGGGATCGTGTCCCCGAACCAATGGACCGTCGCAATCACCCGCGAAATCCCCGAAGCCGGCATCACCCCTCTGCGCGAAGCCGCTGCCATCAAGCAATGGCCCCACGACCTCCCCCCCACCCCCGAACAACTCGAAACCCTCCTCCAGGACTGCGACGGCGCCATCACCCTCCTCACCGACTCCATCGGCGGCCCCCTCCTCGACCGCCTGCCCAAGCTGCGCGTCGTCTCCAACTTCGCCGTCGGCTTCGACAACATCGACGTCCCCGCCGCCACGGAGCGCGGCGTCCTCGTCTGCAACACGCCGGATGTCCTCACCGCCGCCACCGCCGACGCCACGTGGTCCCTCCTCCTCGCCGCCGCCCGCCGCATCCCCGAATCGCGGCAGTACGTCCGCGACGGCCACTGGAAGACCTGGGGGCCCCTCCTCCTCCTCGGCCAGGAGGTAACCGGCGCCACCATCGGCATCGTCGGCCTCGGCCGCATCGGCAAGGAGGTCGCCAAACGCGCCCGCGGCTTCGCCATGCGCATCCTCGCCTTCGACCCCTACCAAGATTCTGCCTTCGCGGAGCAATACGGCGTAACCTACGTCCCCCTCGACCAACTCTTGTCGGAATCCGACTTCGTCACCCTTCACGTCGCCCTCACCCCCGAAACCCACCACCTCATCGGTCCCGACCAGCTCCGCCGCATGAAGTCAACAGCCATCCTCGTCAACGCCTCCCGCGGCCCCGTCGTCGTCACCGACGCATTAGTGGAAGCCCTTCAATCAGGCGAAATCCTCGCCGCCGCCCTCGACGTCACCGACCCCGAGCCCCTCCCCGCAGACCACCCCCTCGTCAACCTGCCCAACTGCATCGTCGTCCCCCACACCGCCTCCGCCACCGTCCAGACCCGCGACCGCATGGCGGATCTTGCCGCGAGGAACCTGCTCGCAGGGCTCAAAGGCGAGCGGCCGCCGGCTTCGGTGAACGCCGACGACGTGTTGCCGTCATAACCTGTTTTCAGGCATCAGACGGGTATACTCGCGTTGCGTGGCTGACGAATTCGCCGCCGTTCCGGCGCGTGCATGGAACCGGCGCGACGAGCCCTAGAGGAAGCAACACCCATGTTCCGATGCAAGTCCTGCGGATGGATCCACGACGGCGACACCCCGCCCGACGTCTGCGTCTCCTGCGGCGCCACCGCCGACCGCTTCCGGCCCATGGACGAGGCCGAGGTCAACGCCATCACCGGCGACCTCGCCAACTATGGCATCGCCGGCCAGGGCTACGACGACATCGAGGTCGACTACACCCGTCGCATTCGCCTCCTCGCCTTCGTCGACGCCTCCTTCTACTCCAACTTCATTCAGCGGTATGGTCCGCGCCTGCCCATCTACACCGGCGACCCGCAGTGGTTCCAGGACAACATTCCCTGCATGACCGCCTGCCCCTCCCACACCGACATCTCCCGCTACATCGCCCTCATCGCCGATGGCCGCTACGCCGACTCCTTCGAGCTCAACCGCGAGCACAACGTCTTCCCCGGCTGCCTCGGCCGCATGTGCGCCCGCCCCTGCGAGGACGCCTGCCGCCGCAAGGAGATCGACGCCCCCATCGGCATCTGCTACCTCAAGCGCGTCGCCGCCGACTATCGCGGCGAAACCCGCAGAGAGGTCCCCCCGCCCCCCAACGGCCTCACCGCCGCCGTCATCGGCGCCGGCGCGAACGGCCTCACCACCGCCCGCGACCTCGCCCGCCAGGGCTACAAGGTCACCATCTACGAGCGCTACCCCGTCCCCGGCGGCGTCATGTGGTCCGGCGTCCCCGAGTGGCGCCTCCCCCGCGACGTCATCATGGACGAGGTCGCCCTCATCACCGACCTGGGCATCGAGATCAAATACAACACCGAGGTCGGCCGCGACGTCATGCTGTCCGATCTGGCCGACGAGCACGACGCCGTCATCATCTCCGCCGGCTGCCAGATCCCCCAGGAGCTCGGCGTCTCTGGCGAAGACCTCGAGGGCGTCGTCTCCGGCCTCCAGTTCCTCGAAGACGTCAACCTCGGCCAGAAGGACGTCTGGGTCGGCAAGCGCGTCGTCACCGTCGGCGGCGGCTTCACCTCCATGGACTGCGTGCGCACCGTCCTGCGCATGGGCGCCGAACAGTCGATCATGACCTACCGCCGCTCCATCCAGGAGATCCCCGTCGACGCCATTGAGCTCGAAGAAGCCGAGCTGGAAGGCGTCGAGATCATGTACATGGTCGCCCCCACCCGCGTCATCGACGACGGGAACGGCCGCGTCGCCGGCATCGAGCTGGTCCGCAACGAGCTCGGCGCCCCCGACGAGAAGGGCCGCCGCCGACCGCAACCTGTCCCCGGCTCCGAGTTCGTCATCCCCTGCGACATGGTCCTTGTCGCCATCGGCCAGCGCCAGGATAACTCCCTCCTCATCGGCGTCGAAGTCCAGACCGACCGCCGCGGCGTCCCCCTCCTCAACGAGAATCTCAAGACCGAGCTGCCCAACGTCTGGGCCTCCGGCGACTACGTCGTCAACCCCACCAACTTCATCTCCTCCATCGGCGAAGGCAAGCGCGTCGCCACGTTTATTACCGAGGATCAGCGCGACGCCGAGCCGAAGGTCAAGGAGATGGAGCTCACCCGCGTCCCGACCGAGTACATCCAGACCCCCAACCCCCTCCTCTCCGAAGGCATCGCCGAGTGGTCCCTCTCCACCACCAGCCGCCGCCTCATCTGGGGCGACGACTACACCAGCGTCGGCCGCCAGATGATGCCCGCCATGCCCCTGGAGCACCGCGGCCTCGGCACGGGCGACACCACCATCGAGACCGAGATCGGCTACACCAAGCCGATCGGCTTCGAGGAAGCCAAGCGCTGCCTCCAGTGCCAGCTCAACATCTTCATCGACGGCAACCGCTGCATCCTCTGCGCCAACTGCGTCGATGTCTGCCCCGTCAAATGCATCGAGATGGTCTCCCTCGACCGCCTCCACTCTGTCGACGGCGATGTCGAGCTCGCCGAGCTGGCCCGCGCCGAAATGGGCCCCCGCTCCGCCGCCATGCTCATCGACGAGCGTCCCTGCATCCGCTGCGCCCTCTGCGTCGACTGGTGCCCCACCGAGTGCCTCACCATGGACCACTTCCGCCTCACCCCCGCCCCCGAGCGCGAAAGCGTCGACCTCGCCGTCGTCGCGGACTGATCCAGGTGAACCCATCGCCAGCAACCGCCGCCCTCCGGTAGGGGCGCTGCTTGTCGCGCCCGGCCGCGGGCCGACAACAGGCGCCCAATGACCACCGCGTAAGACTCCGCTTCGCCAACGCTGGCGGAGCGGTCTATCGATTCGAGGCAAGGCCAATGAACATCTTCGAGTACGACGACATCGCCCAATCCCGCGCCCAATCCGGCGACGCCTACCTCCAATTCCTCAACGAAGGCTCCCTCAGCCTCGGCCTCTACGTCCTCCCCGCCGGCTCCACCGACGACCAGACCCCCCACGCCGAAGACGAGGTCTATTACGTCGTCTCCGGCCGCGCTGTCGTCGACGTCGCCGGCGAACGCCGCCCCGTCCGCCCCGGCTCCATGATCTTCGTCGCCAAGAACGTCGACCACCGCTTCCTCGACATCGAAGACGACCTCTCCCTCCTCGTCTTCTTCGCCCCCGAGCATCAGCGATAGACGGACACAGGGAACAATTCGCATGACCCGGACGTTGTGCTCTCGCAACGCCTTGACACCACGCGGGCGGCCCGTACACTTGCTCAATAGTTGACGAAAATGTCCCTGGGACCGGCGGCAGGCTGGCCCAGACGCGGAGGAACCTCGCGATGATCACCATTACCCCGGCCGCCGTCGAGCAGCTCAAGGGCTTCCTCACCGAGCAGGGCACGCCCACGGGCGCGTTGCGCGTCTTCGTCGCTCCCGGCGGCTGCTCCGGTCTCCAGTACGGCATGACCCTCGAAGAGAGCGCCGAAGAAGGCGACGAGCTGATCGAAACCGATGGCGTCCGCCTCCTCGTCGACAACTTCAGCGCCATGTACCTCGAAGGCGCCGAGGTCGACTACGTCAATTCCCTCATGGGCGGCGGCTTCACCGTCCACAACCCCAATGCCGTCTCCGGCTGCGCCTGCGGCCACTCCTTCAACGCAGGCGCCAACGAAGCCACCGCCCAAGGCTGCGGCTGCGGCCACTAATCCGGATTCGTCCTGCGCCAAAAGACTGGCGGCGGGCAGCGCCAAGGCTGCCCGCCGCTTTGCGTGTTTGATTTGTAGCGCGGGCTGGGCTAGAGCCTGTTATGGACTTTGGGCGACGCCGCTGCAGGTTCCAAGGCGCCCGACGCGATTTTCGACGCGCTGTGCGGCCTCGGTGCCGCGCACGGGGCAAGGGCGTTCGCGCGGAAACGGCGCGATACGGCTAAAAGGAGGATCAACCGGTGATGCATCGGCGCCATCCCCTCGAAACCTTCCGCAAAGTTCATAACACGCTCTAAGCGCCCCGCTCGGTGGCCAAGGCGTAGCCAGCCTCATCCAGGGCGGTAAAGCGTGGACGCGGGGCTGGCTCGTCGTCGGTGATCGCCGCCAACATCGAGGCAATCGCCTCCTCTCCGCGACCGGCCGCTTCCTCGCGCGTCGCCCCATGCGTGCGGCAGCCAACCAAATCGGGCACGATGACGACAAACGCCTCGTCCTCTTCGGACCACTCAATGACCATCGCGTAGGGCCTTACCGCGTCCAGTTCCTCCTCAGTAAGCACGTTGTACGGACTCTTGCTCATGATGGCTGCTCCTTGTCGCGGGCGAGGGCGATCGCCTTGCGCACGGCCTTTTCCTGGTAGGGCTTCGCATCTGCGCCATCCTGACCTGCAACAGTGACACGGATGCTTGAGTCGAAACGAGACTCCCACGTCTCGTGGCTTCCAGTCGTCCGGTCGATGGCGAACGCCGCCCTGCGCAAATCCGCCCTTAGTTCGCGAAGTTTACGCGGCATCCGCAACACCCCCCCTTAGAGCACAAGGATGCGCGTGTCGGTGGTCACACAAGGTGGCATGCGGCATTGCTCGGTCATCAGTCGCTTAGTTCGTTGATCACCAACCCCGCCGGCGCCTTCGGCTCGAACCACGTCGACTTCGCCGGCAACAGATCCCCCTCCTCCGCCACCGCCAGCAACCGATCCAGCCCCGGCTCCGGCAGCAAGAACACCGCCTGCCCCGGCCCGCTCTCGACGTGCCGCACCGCCTCGCCCGCATCGACGATGGGAACCAATCGCGCTCCTTCCGCCAACCTCCCCGTCCCACGCATGGCGTCGACTAACCCCTCGACCCCAGACACCGCCAGCGATCGCCACGCCGCTCCGCGTTCCCTCGCTGCCAGATCGAGATGCGGCCTTCCCGGCAGCGCGAATAAATCCCACGTTCCAGAATCGACCGGAAGCGCCAGCCGCGCCACGAATCCATCGTCTGCGCCTGGCATCGTCCCGGTCGCGGTCCTCACGTCGAACCACACCCGCGCCATCGCCAGCAGGGCATCAGGCGCCTCGCCCCCAGCCCCCACCAGCACCCGATGCGTCGGCCGCACCAACACGCCCGGATCCTCGACCGCCGCCAGCAACGCCAGCACGAATTCCGACGGCGCCTCAGAATCCGTCCGCCCATCCTCCCGGCACGCATTCCGATACGCCAGCGCCGCCTCGTAGCGATGGTGCCCGTCGGCCACAAACAGCGTCCGATCGTCGAACGCTTTGGAAACGCGCTCGTGCCACTCGGGATCGGTAACGGGGTGCAATCCGTGCGTTCCGCCCACCTGGTCCTGGTCCGCCCCAGTCGCTTCGTGCTCGCCGTGCGTTGCACCGGCAATGAGATCGCCGACCGATCCGTCCGGATCGCGATACAGAAAATAGAGCGGGCTCAGGTTCGCCCCCACCGCGCGCAACCGGCACAGGCGCTCCTCCCGCGGGCCAGGATTCGTTCTCTCATGCGGCAACACGATGCGGTCATCCCAACCCGCCAGCCGCACGCGCGCGAGCATGCCTGTTCGATTGACGCGGGTGTCCCCATGCGGGAACTCATGTCGGTGAATGTAGATCGCAGGAACGGGATCACGCGCCAGCACCCCTCGCTCCCGCCAATCCCGGTATCGCGCCGCCGCCACCCGGTGGTTGTCCGCCCCGTTCCCGAGGTCGACCCCCTCGATGTGCCGAATGCTGAACTCGGAGACTGATCCTGGACCCGCCGCCACATCGTATGGAGGAGCAATGAGAGGACCCACCGGCCCGGACCGCGCCGCAGAGAAGCGCACGCCCCGCAGCGGCCGCACGTCAGCCACGGCCTGCCTCCGCGATCTGGCCCGGCCAATCGACGGCTCCAACCGCCGGCTGGACCGCAATATGCGTGGGGATCATCCGGGAATGGGCCGCGAGGTGTGGCATCCGCCACTGGATTGGATATCCGAAGCGGCCCTTTGGGGGGTAGTCATTCCACAACAGCCTGATATGATCGGTGGCATGGAAGCTGACTGCCCCGCACGGCGCAAACGCCTAGCCTCGGGGAACCGAGGCGAACCGTAAGGCGTTCATATCGTAGTGGCGGATTCGCACACCGGCGCGCGCAGCGTGCCGAGCCGTTCCCGGAGGCCGCGCACGCGACCCAGTGAGCCGAGTCGCTGGCCTTCGGAGCGACGCTGAAACCGCCCGTAATGAGGAGTATGCCACTGATGAGCGACCCAATTCAAACCTATGGGATGGACAAGATCGACGACCTGGTCGTAAGCGGCGTTGCCGACGATCGTCTCGACATTCCCGAAGAGATCCAGACCCAGATGGCCGACGAGATCGAGCCCGAGCCCGATATCGAGCGCGATCTCGATGTCTTGCAGCGCCTCGATCCCAACTTCATCAACGATCCCGTTCGGCTCTACTTGCGCGAGATCGCCGAGACCCCGCTGCTCACCCACGCCCAGGAGATCGACCTCGCCAAGCGCGTCGAGGTGGGCGACCTCGACGCCACCCAGCGCTTCGTCCGCGCCAACCTGCGCCTCGTCGTCTCCATCGCCAAGCGCTACGTCAACCGCGGCCTCACCTTGCTCGACCTCATCCAGGAGGGCAACATCGGCCTCATGCGCGCCGTCCAGAAGTACGACTGGCGCAAGGGCTTCCGCTTCTCCACCTACGCCACCTGGTGGATCAGGCAAGCCATCACCCGCGCCATCGCCGACCAGAGCCGCACCATCCGCATCCCGGTCCACATGGGCGACTCCATCTCGCGCTACCGCAAGACCCTCAACACCCTCGCCCAGGAACTCGGCCGCCAGCCGACCCCGGAAGAGGTCGCCGAGGCCATGGCCGTTCAGCCCGAGAAGATCCATCAGATCGTCCAGGCCGCCCAGCGCACCATCTCCTTGGAGACCCCCATCGGCTCCGAGGACGAGACCAGCCTCGGCGACCTCATCGCCGACGACGTCTCCGAGACCCCCTACGAAGCCGCCTCCGAGTCGATGCTCAAGCGCGACGTCAACGCCGCCCTCGACACCCTCAGCCCGCGCGAAAAGCTCGTCTTGCAGCTCCGCTTCGGCCTCGGCCACGGCCACCAGCACACCCTGGCCGAAGTCGGCGAGCAGCTCCAGATCAGCCGCGAGCGCGTCCGCCAGATCGAGAACGAAGCCCTGCAAAAGCTCCGCCGCCTCGACGGCGACCGTCTCTACGCCTACCACCAGGAACTCTGACCTTACCCACCCCGCGTCGTTTCGATCGTGGCCACCCGACATTCGTGTCAATCCGAGCGAAGCGAGGAATCTCGGCTCCACAGGAGTCCCGTCACATGGACGCCGAGATGACTCGCTTCGCGCGATACAACCTGACACGAACACTCGGACGCGGCCCTCGAATCAATGCAGACCGTTCTCGCCATACTCCCCCGCAAACGCCCCCAACACCACCCGCCACTCCTTGATCTTCGCCTCCGCAACCACCCCCGCCGCCCGGTACGGATCGGCAGCAAGCAGCCGTTCGGCCTCTTCCATATCCGCCGCCTCGTAAATCAACATCGCCCCCGTGTCGTCGCCCCACGGCCCCGACATCGCCAACTTCCCCTCGTCGAACAACCCGCGCAAGTACTCCCGATGCCTCGGCCGCGTCTCCAACCGCAGCTCCTCCGCATCCGTGAACTCCAGCACCGCCACAAACTTCGCCACGTCACCCTTCCCCTCGAAGTCGCCACGCCACACAGGTGTCATACCGAGCGAAGCGAGGAATTTCGGCGCCCAGGATACGACGTCTCCCGAGAACCACGGCATCCCCTTCGTTGCAGCAACACCCCGCGCGCACGCGGCTCCCAATCCATCGCACGGCCAACCGGCCGGCTCCCGCGCGGTCCTTGCCGTCCACTGCCCGCACCGCGTAGCCTACCGGTTCCCGCACCCGTGCGTCGTCAACAACACTCGGCGAGGAACGTCGTGTCTCCCAACGCCCAAGCACCCCTGATCCCAACCACCGAGCCCCCCTCGCCCAACGGCGCCAAGGCAGCCTCCACAGACGCCCCCATCCGTCGCCAATACCTGCAAATCAAGCGCCGTTTCCCCGACACCATCCTCCTCTTCCGCCTCGGCGACTTCTACGAAACCTTCGAAGACGATGCCGAGATCGCCGCCCGCGTCCTCGACATCGTCCTCACCAGCCGCGAGCTGGGCAAAGGCGTCCGCGTCCCCCTCGCCGGCATCCCCCACCACGCCGCCGACGGCCACATCGCCCGCCTCGTCGCCGCCGGCCACAAGGTCGCCATCTGCGAGCAGCTCGGCTCCGCCGACCGCGGCCGCGGCCTCATCGAGCGCGACGTCACCAAGGTCGTCACCCCTGGCACCGTCACCGACCCCGCCATGCTCGACAGCTCCCGCAACGCCTACATCGCCGCCGTCTACGCCGACGGCCCCCGCGCCGGCATCGCCTACGCCGACCTCTCCACCGGGGAGTTCGCGGCAACATCCATCGCGGCCGATGCCCCGGAAGCGGCGCTGGCCGCTGCCGGCCGGGAGCTGCTGCGCCTGGGAGCCGTCGAAGTCGTTCTCCCTGCCGACAAGAGCGGCGGCGTCGGAGACAGGCAGCCGGCGTGGCTGGGTTCCGACGTATCCCTCAGCCACACCGACCCCTGGCTCTGGAAACCCGACCGCGCCCACGACACCCTCGCCAGGCACTTCGCCGTCGAATCCCTCGACGGCTTCGGCCTCGCCGACAAGCCCCTCGCCATGCAAGCCGCCGGCGGTCTCCTCGCCTACCTTGCCGACACCCAACGGTCGGCCCTCCCCCACATCCAGGTTCTCCGCACCTACGCCCTCGACGGCCACATGGAGCTCGACGCCCAGGCCCGCCGCAACCTCGAGCTGACCGAGAGCGCCCGCGGCGAAAAGCGCCACGGCCTCATCGCCGTCCTCGACGAGACCCAAACCCCCATGGGCGCCCGCCTCCTCCGCCGCTGGCTGAGCCAACCCCTCCTCGATCTCGCCGCCATCCATCGCCGCCAGGACGCCATCGCCGCCTTCGTCGCCGACGCCTCCCTCCGCGCCGCCGTCCGCGAAGCCCTCCGCGACAGCGGCGACATCGAGCGCCTCGCCAACCGCGCCGCCAACTTCACCATCGCACCCCGTGAGCTGACCCGCCTCGCCCGCTCACTCGCCACCCTCGAAAGCCTTACCCCCTTCGCCGTCGATCTCCCCGGATGCCCGCCGCTCGACGGCGCCAAAGGCCCCTGCCGGCAAGTCCGCGACCTCCTGCGCCGCGCCCTCGCCGCCGACGCGCCCGCCGCCGCCGGCGCCGGCGGCGTCATCCGCCCCGGCTTCGCCCCCGAGCTCGACGACCACGAACAGAGCGTCCGCCAGGCCCGCGACTGGATCGCCGGCCTCGAGCGCAAGGAGCGCGAGCGCACCGGCATCCGCTCATTGAAAGTCGGCTACAACCGCGTTTTCGGCTACTACATCGAGATCAGCGCCGCCGCCCTCGCCAACGCCGAGAAAGAACGTCTGGCCAGCGGAGACGAATCACCCGTCCTTCCAGCCGAGTACCTCGCCCGCCAATCGCTCACCAATGGCACGCGCTACATCACCACCGACCTCAAAGACGCCGAAGCCCGCGTCCTCGGCGCCCAGGAGCGCCTCGCCCAGCTCGAAACCGACCTTCTTACCCGCGTCGTCGCCGAAGTCGCCGCCAACCTCCGCCCTCTCTGCGAAGCGGCCGCCGCCGTCGCCTACATCGACGTCGTCTCCGCCCTCGCCGAGGTCGCCGCCGCGCGAAACTACGTCCGCCCCCTCGTCGACGACTCCCGCCTCATCGACATCCGCGACGGCCGCCACCCCACCCTCGAAACCCTCCTTCCCACCGGAACGTTCGTCCCCAACGACGCAATGCTGGACGACGGCGCCCACCGCATCACCATCCTCACCGGCCCCAACATGGCTGGCAAGAGCAGCTATCTCCGCCAGATCGCCCTCATCGTCCTCATGGCCCAGATCGGCGCCTTCGTCCCCGCCGCCTCCGCCCATATCGGCGTCGTCGACCGCATCTTCACCCGCATCGGCGCCCAGGACGACATCGCCTCCGGCCAGTCAACGTTCATGGTCGAAATGCTCGAAACCGCCAACATGCTCCACCACGCCACCCCGCGCAGCCTCGTCCTCCTCGACGAGATCGGCCGCGGCACCTCCACCTGGGACGGCCTCGCCATCGCCCGCGCCCTCGTCGAGCACCTGCACAACGCCTCCCGCCTCGGCTGCCGCACTCTCTTCGCCACCCACTTCCACGAGCTGACCGCCCTTGCCGACCACCTCCCCGGCGTCTGCTGCGTCCGCATGGACGTCCTTGAAGAAGGCGACCGCGTCGTCTTCCTCCACCGCGTCGTCCCCGGCGCCGCCGACCGCTCCTACGGCATCCACGTCGCCGAGATCGCCGGCCTCCCCCGCGCCGTCACCCGCCGCGCACAAGAAATCCTGGCCGGCCTCGAGCGCGGCCCCGCTGCCCAAACCGCCCACGCCCGCCGCCACGCCATGGCCTCCCCCGCCCCCGAAACCGCCTCCCTCCAGCTCACCCTCTTCGCCCCACCCAGCCCTGCCCTCGCGGCATTGCAATCCCTCGACGTCGAATCCCTCTCCCCCCTCGAAGCCCTCACCAAGCTCTACGAGCTCAAACAGCTCGCAACCAACGAGCCGACACTCGACCCATAAACCTCAGCGTCGGAACGAAAGAGCCCCTCTCCCCGCGCACGGGGAGAGGGGTTGGGGGTGAGGGGCGTTAGGGAGATCGGAGTGAGGGCCGCCCACCCCTACCCACTCGCATCATCCCGTACCAAAACATCATCCATCGAAACCAGCCCAACCGCCCCGCACTCGCACCCCTTCCCCATCACCGTCCCCTCCGGACACGGCCGCCGGCAAACACCCCCGCAACAGGCCGTATTCGGCGCCGATGCAAGACACTCGTCATCCCATTCGCAGATCACGCAGGGAATCAGCTCGATGAACTCACACTGCCCCTCCGCCCCGCACTGGCCCCGCCAGCACGGCTCGAACACCACGCACTCTGAGTCGTCGCTGCACCCCGCCGGACAACATGCCCCCTCACAACACTCGTATCCCGGCAGGCAATCCACGATCGCCGCCGCGCATGCCCCCTCGATGCACTGGTTCAAGATGCACGGATCGTCGAGCTTGTCCCGGCAATCGCGGTCGTTCCGGCACCCCGGAACGCAAACCCCGTCCGCGCAATACTCGCCCGATCGGCACCTCGTCGCGCATTCGTCCTGCGCGCCCGCTGGCGCCGGCCTCCAGAACCCGCCAGCAATGGCCGCAACGAGGGTCGTCAGAACGCCGCGGCGATTCCGGGCAGCCCCAAGCCACCGGGCTAGACGATCGAATCGACGTGGCTCCATGCCATCCCTTTTCGGTTCGCGTGTGACACGCTGGAAACCCGTTCCCTCCCGAGAACGCTCGCCAACCGAGCCGGGTTTCAGCCTCGCTCGGCGCAGAACGCGACATCGACCGCGTGCAGGGATGCAGCCAACGTGCCATAGTCACGCATGGAACCAACGACACGCCGCGCGGCTATTCAGCTCGCTCGGTCAGAAGTCTGACGACGAGGAGGCAACGATGCACGTCGAGTTTGGCGCATCCGTGTTTAGCGTCGGCGGCAAGCGCCTGGGTGACGTCAACGGGGTGATCGTCGATGCCGGCACGAAACGCGCCCGCGCCTTTCTGCTCACCTCCGGCCTCTTCGATTCCACCAGGCAGATGGTCGACGTCACCGCCATCGCCCGCGCCGACGACGATGGCCTCCACCTCGAGTCGACCGCCGCGACGACCGACACCGAATCCCCGATCCTCGACTCCGAAGAGGTCGCCTTGCCCGTGCGCAACCAGGAACCGACCACCTTCATCCCCGCCGCTGGCGTCGGCGGTCCCGTCTACGCCGACCCCCCGGCTGCGCCCGGCCGCTACCCCGACGACTCGAGCTTCTTCGACATCGCCCCCATCGACCCTCCGCCCGTGGAAATCTTCTCCAACCTCGGCGAAAACGAAGTCATCCTCGGCGACGACAGCCATGCCATCTCCAGCGACCACCACACGATCGGCAAGATCGTCGCCCTCCGCCTCGGCGACCGCGACATCGTCGAAGGCATCACCGTCTCCGAAGGCTTCATGTTCACCAGGCGCACCGACTTCGCCCTCCCCGACATCGCCGAGTTCGGAACCGACGAGGTCCACCTCACCCTCACCAAAGCCCAAGCCGAATCCCGCTAACCGCCACGCCACGCCAATC
>CALMZR010000411.1 GCA_937870845.1 uncultured Chloroflexota bacterium | reverse complement strand
CCGGTGCGCTACCCCATGACTTCGCGCGGCATCCGCGCCGCCTGGCCCCCCTTCCGGCGTTGGACCGAGTTCGGCGGCGTGGCGCGGCGGCGCGGCGGCGTGCGCCTGCAAGGGGTGGCCGGCGCCCGCCCCCTCACCGTCTGGCTCTCTGGCGGCCGCGACGACGACGATTTCGTCCTGCTGCTGCGCCAACTTGTGCGCGGCTCCTACAAGGGCCAGCTCGGCCCGGACGCCAGCGCACCCCGCACAGAAGCGGCCGTGACGCCTGGGGCTGGCCCCATCGGCATGGCCGGCGCGGGTGGGTGAGCTATCGGCTATCGGCTATCGGCTATCGGCTCTCAGCACTTGGCTTCTGAGCCTTGACGAGCTCAGGTTTCGGGGACGATCGTTCGCGTGCCGTCAGCCAATTCCGATAGCCGATAGCCGATAGCCGATAGCTCACCCGGAGGCGCGCTTGGACACCCCCTTTTCTCGGCCCGGCCGCTTCTGGCGCGGCAACCTGCACACCCACTCCACCCTCTCCGATGGCCGCCGCTCGCCGGAGGAGGTCTGCCGCTTCTACGCGGCGGCGGGGTACGACTTCCTCTCGCTGACCGAGCATTTCCTGGAGCACTATGGCTGGCCCATGGCCGACACCCGGTCATTCCGCACCGATCGCTTCACCACCATCATCGGGGCGGAGCTGCACCCGGCCCAGGACCGCATGGAGCTGGGCGCCCCCTGGCACATCCTGGCCGTTGGCTTGCCGCTCGATTTCGCCCCCTCGCCGCCGGAGGAGACGGGGCCGGAGCTGGCGCAACGCGCCCTCGCCGCCGGCGCCTACGTCGCCGCCGCCCACCCGCAATGGCACTCCACGACCGACCGCGACGTGGAGGCGCTAGGCCCCGTCCACGCTATCGAGGTCTATAACGCCTCCTGCGCCGACGACAACGACACCGCCGACAGCGCCTACATGCTCGACCTCCTCCTGGCCCGCGGCCGCCGCCTCTCCGCCTGCGCCACCGACGACGCCCATTTCGTCCTCAACTCGCGCGACCGCGAATCGGGCTGGGTGATGGTCAAGAGCGAAACCCTCGACCCCGACGGGTTGGTCGAGGCCCTGAAAGCCGGCGACTATTACTCCAGCACCGGCCCAGTCATCCACGACCTCGTCATCGCACCCGGCAAGAGCCTCTGGCTCCGCTGCTCCCCGGCGGATCGCATCTTCCTCCTCGGCGGCCCGGCCACGTACGTCGCCCTCGGCGAGCAGGGCGTGACCGAGGCCGAGTTCGACCTCAGCCAGTGGCAGAGCCCCTACGCCCGCGTCCTGGTCCGCGACGGCGAGGGACGGAAGGCGTGGACGAACCCGGTCTGGTTCGATAGCTTTCCATAGGCCATCCTTTACGCGGTCGAGCATCGGCGCCGCCAGACATATCCTGCACGAAATCGGCGACAGCATGAGGTAGAGAGCCATGATGAGCGAATCCCGAACAATCACGGTCGATCCAGAAAGCGAGTTAGGAAGAGCGCTGGGAGAACCTGACGAAGCGCCGATCATCCTGGTCCGCAATGGAGCCCGCTTCCGTGTGACCCGAGATCCTGATGATCCATGGGCCAATTACGATCCGGAGAAAGTTCGCGCCGGGTTGCGGAAGTTTGCCAATCTGCTCACGCCGGAGGAGGCTGATCGGATCAAGGAAGGTATCTATCGCGGACGCGAAGAAGGCACTCGGCCGATCGATCGGCCATGAGCTATCTCGTTGACTCCGATTGGCTTATCGACGCGACCGGCGGCAGCGCGGCTGCGACAGACTTTTTGGCGCAGCTCAGTGCGGATGGACTGGCGGTCAGCATCATTGCCGTGGCTGAAGTGTTTGAGGGCGCCTTCGGCGTTTCTCATTCGGAGGCCAGGCTGGCGGCCTATCGCGAGTTTCTGAGCGACTATGCGATTCTTCCCTTGACCGACGGCATCGTTGAGCGCTTTGCCCGGCTACGCGCGGAGCTCCGTCGCCAGGGCCAACTCATTCCGGACATGGATCTGCTGATCGCGGCCACGGCGCTGGACGAGGACTTGACGCTCGTGACCCGCAACATTCGGCATTTCGCGCGCATCGATGCGTTGAAGCTGTATCAGCCTGGCTGAAGCGACCAGCGGATCAGCGAATTGGCTGTGGCTCCGCTGCTCCTCGGCTAACCGCGTCTTCCTCCTCCGCGGCCCGGCCACCACGTCGCCCTCGGCGAGCAAGGCGTGGACCTACCCGCTCTGGTTCAAACACCTCCCCCGGTGCATCGATCGCGCCGCCGAACGCGCCTGCCGGCGGGCCATGGTGCGCCGCGCTGCTGTCCCCGTCGGCTCCCGCTGGCGAACATCGCTCGATCCGCACGATGCATCGGGAAACGACCCGGCCGCGTTCGCCTGGGCGGCGCCCGCATGCATTGCTCTTTCTCTCGCGGCCCCGTTGCCGTATAGTGTGTCAGGTGCAACCCACATAACCAGTTGGGACTCTGTCCAGTTCCGTGCGTGAGGAGGGTGTGATGATGCGTCGTCTGCTCGTGCTGCTGGGCGCCCTGGTGCTGCTCGGATCGCTCGTCCCGCTCGCCGCGACGACGCCGATGGCGGCGGTAGCCCAGGAATCGACGCCACCAGCCCAGCCCGAGCCATCCGACGCGGCCCAGGCCGCGGTTCCCGCCAGCACCGACGTCCACATCGTGCTCCCCTTCGGCCCCGATGGGTTGCATGCGGGCTTGACCGCCGCCGAGACCGTTTCCGGCGTGTGCAGCTTCTCCTCGCTCATGAGCCCCGGCCGCCCCGATGCGTGGGACTGCCTCGACGAGGCCAACCAGATCTACGACCCCTGCTTCGAGAACCCCTACGCGCCGCCGGACGCGCCCGGCGCGCTGGCGTGCTTCACGTCACCGTTCTCCAGCGACGTCGTCCTGCTCGAGGTGACCGCACCGCTGGCGCGCGACAAGGCGCCAGGGTCGGCCAGCGACGTGCATCCATGGGATGTCCCCTGGGCGCTGGAGCTCGCCAACGGCGATCGCTGCACCGTGCTCGCGGACATCGGCGTTGTGCTCGCCGGTGAGTCCGTCTACTTCGCCTGCGCCGACGGCGGCACGATCCTCGGCGAGGTCGATCGCACCCGGCCGCTCTGGACCGTGCATTACCTGGCCGATGGCGCCGGCGAAACCAGGCTCATCGCCGTCAGCGCCGCCTGGGCCTGAACCGCGCCGGCCGCCCGGCGCCTCCCTGGCGCCCGTCGGGATTGCGCGCCACCTGCCGATCGGAATCGGAATCGGAAAGGGGAGACTCGTGGACGATCATCGGTTCGACACCTGGGTCCGGGCGTGGGCACGGCAGCACTCGCGGCGCGGGCTCGTGCGCGGGTTGATCGGCGGCGGGGCGCTGCTCGCGACAGCGCGATTCGGCGCGTCCGACGCCGCGGCGCGGGGCCGCAGCGGCGCCGGCGACCCCTGCCGCCACGACGACCAGTGCGTGGCGGCCGACACGCCCCTGGTCTGCGCCTGGAACGGCTTCGGTCACGACGGCAGCCTGAACTGCTGCACGTTCGAGGGGAGCCGGTGCTCCGACGACCGGGGGTGCTGCGGGTTGAACACCTGCGACGGCGGGTTCTGCAGCTCGTCCGGCGTTTCCTTCTCGAGCGCCGGCAACGCCGGCATCGCCACCGCCAGCAGCGACGGCGGGTTCATCTCCATCGGCGACATCAACAGCGGCGGCAACGTCGGCAACGCCATCAGCATCGGCAACACCACCGGGTCGGTTCGGGTCTCCGGCGGATCGGTTTCCAACGTCACCGACGTGTCGGTCTCCGCCGACGCCGGCATGGCGATCGCCGATGCGTCCGGCGGGAGCGGCAATATCGCCGGGGGCTCTGGCGGCTACTACGATAGCGGCGGGTACTATCAGCCCGGCGACCCGTGCGCCGGCTATCCGCTGGCTCCGGGCTGCGGCTGCTGGCAAGGCCCGTACGACGACGACCCCTGCGCCGGGTCGACGATCTGCTGCCGCCAGGCGGGCGACAGCAACGGCGTGTGCCTCGAGATTCAGACCTGCACCGGCTGGTTCGGGCCGGGAGAAGGCTGCCCGGCCTATTGCGGCTGGGGCAGCGGGTGCCCGAGCTGTACCACCGGCTACTGCAACTGGTGGGGCTATTGCGACTATCCGCAATAGCCGCCGAAGCAACCCGGTCGCCGCGGGCGCTCCACATGGAGCGCCCGCGCCGCGCCCTGGCTGCCGCGGGCCACAGCCGGTAATAGAGGCTCCCGACCATGACGACGCCGCTCCAACACCTCATCTTCGACGCCGACGATACCCTCTGGGAGAACAACATCCATTTCGAGCGGGCCATCGAGGACTTCCTCGATTTCCTGGCCCACTCGACGCTGACCCGCGCCGAGGTCCGCGCCGTCCTCGACGAGATCGAGCAGGCCAACCTCGGCCCGGGCGGCTACGGCTCGGCCGCCTTCACCCGCAACCTGCGCGCAGCCTACGAGCACCTGGCCGAGCGCCACATCAACGAGGACGACCTGGGCGCCGTGATGGCCTTCGGCGAGCGCATCCTCGTCCAACCGATCGAGCTGATCCACGGGGTGGAGGAGACGCTGGCCCTCTTGGCTCCGCGCCACGACCTGACGTTGATGACCAAAGGCCACCCCGAAGAACAGCGGTTGAAAATCGACCGCTCCGGCCTGGCCGGCTACTTCCGCCACGCCGCCGTCGTCCCCGAGAAGACCCCCGCCGCCTACGAGACCCTCGTCGTCGAGCTGCAGATCGACCCAACCCGAACCTGGATGATCGGCAACTCCCCCAGATCGGACATCAACGCCTCCCTCGCCGCCGGCCTCAACGCCGTCTTCATCCCCCACCACGCCACCTGGCGCCTGGAGCACCAGGAGCTCGACAAAGACGCGGGGCCCGGCCAGTTGCTGGTGCTGGAGCGGTTTCGGGATTTGGGGAGGCATTTCCTAGCGGAACCCGGCGCGTTGGATCGGGCGCCATGAAACGTTTCGTGGCAAACTTCCGAGCGGCATCGATGGAGGAGCCATGCCATGGCATTGAGCACAACCCGGCAGACCGGACAAGTCCACGCCGACCCGGCGATCATGGTTGGCCAGCCTGTCATTCGCGGGACGCGCATCACCGTCGAATGGATCCTGGACTGGCTTTCGGGCAGCTTCGATCTTGAGGAATTCTTTGCCGCCTATCCCGATCTCACCATCGAGGATGTCCAGGCTGCGCTCGCGTTTGCTCGGGATGCGGTCAGAGACGACTATCTTCGTTCTCAAGAGCGGAAGGATGCTCTGGCTGCCTCCAAGCGGAGAATGGAGCTCGCGGCCGCTAAAGCGTGAGATTCCTGCTGGATCAGTGCGTCGATGCGCGTCTGCAATCGTACTTCTCAGGCTTGGGGCATGACGTCACCCGTGTTGCTCGCGACTATCCAATAGGCTATCCCGATCCCTCTATCCTCGCGGTTGCCTATCGGGAAAAGCGGACGGTCGTCACCCATGACCGGGATTTTGGCGAACTGGTCTTTGTCGAAAACCAACCCCATTCCGGCGTGATCTACCTCCGACTTGGCTCGTCGCCCACGCTGGAGCTCGCCATCGCTCGCCTGGACGAGGTGCTCGCCAACCACGCCCACGAGCTCGATCGGTTCATCGTCGTGACTCCACAACTGATCCGGGTTCGCTCATAGGCGGCACGACTGGCCTGTCGCTTCACCGCGCACGCATCCTGCTATACAAGCCGGAGCATTCGTCGCCGTCCATCGCAGAAAGGGAACCCATGCCCGTCGATGAAGTCCGCGTTCTCACCGAAGGGATGATGGCCGAGGTCGCCGAAGACCTCGCCGCCCTCGTCCGCATCCCGTCCTGTGCCTTCCCTGGCTTCCCCCCCGAGCCGGTGCTGCAGACCGCCCAGGCCGTCGTCGACCTGCTGGAGCGGTACGGCGTCCCCGGCGCGCGGCTGCTCGACGTGCCGGGGGGCTACCCCGCCGTCTACGCCGAGATCCCCGCGCCCCCCGGCAAGCCGACCGTTCTCCTCTATGCCCACTACGACGTCCAGCCCGCCCCGATGGCCCAGGGCTGGGACATGGACCCCTTCGAGCCCGAGATCCGCGATGGCCGCCTTTACGGCCGCGGCGCCGCCGACGACAAGTCGGGCGTCATGATCATCGCCGCCGCGCTGCGCCTCTTCGGCGGCGAGCCGCCGGTCGGGGTGAAAGTGCTGATGGAGGGCGAGGAGGAGACGGGCAGCAACCTGGAGACCCTCATCGCCGCCAACCCCAACCTGGTCCGCTGCGACGCCTTCGTCATCAACGACGGCGGCAACATGAAAGCCGGCCACCCCGAGCTGACCGTGGCGCTGCGCGGCATCGCCGCCTGCGACGTCACCGTGCGCAGCCTCAAGGGCATGGCCCACTCCGGCGCCTACGGCGGGGCCGCGCCCGACGCCTTGATGGCCCTCATCCGCATCCTCGACTCCCTCCTCGACGAGCACGGCGACGTCGCCATCCCTGGCCTGGTTCGCTTCGAGTGGGAGGGCGCCGGCATCCCCGAGGAGGACTACCGCGCCGCGGCCGGCGTGCTACCGGGCGTCGGCCTGATCGGCGCCGGCACGCTGGCCACCCGCCTCTGGGCGCGCCCCTCCGTCACCGTCATCGGCCTCGACGCTGCGCCCACCGAGGGCGCCTCCAACAGCCTCATCCCGGAAGCCAAAGCCCGCGTCTCCCTGCGCACCGCCCCCGGCTCCGACCCCGACGAGGCGGTGCGGCTGCTGATGGAGCACCTGCACGCCTCCGCCCCGTGGGGCGTCGAAGTCGTCACCGCGCCGGTCCACACCGGCGACGCCTTCAAGGGCCGGACCGACGGCCCCGTCTTCGCCGCCGCCACCGAAGCCGCCGCCGACGCCTTCGACACGGACCCCAAGATCACCGGCTCCGGCGGCACCATCCCGCTGCTGACCACCTTGCAGCGGATTGCCCCGAACGCCGAGTTCGTCATCTGGGGCCCCGGCGACGAGCACTCCCAGGTCCACGCCGCCAACGAGAGCCTCGATCTCATCGAGCTGGAGCGCATGATCGTGGCCGAGGCGCTGCTGCTGGAGAAGCTGGGCGAGGCCACGGCGTAGGCGCCGAGGCATGTTGATGTCATTCCGACCCAGGCGGGTGTCATTCCGAGCGTCAGCGAGGAATCTCGGCTCCGGGGGAACGTCGTTTCGGTATAGCCGAAATTCCTCCTTCGTCGGAATGACACGACGTGGGCTCCCCCTCCAGAAGCCTTGGCATCCTGTCGCCGCCGCATCCCCACGACGTTCCCGCTGCTGCTATTCTTGCACGCTCCACAGGCCGATTGGTCCGGCGTTATCGCGTAGCTGATCGACGATTCATCATCGACGCAAGATCGGATCCGGACGCGCCGGGGCGCGCTGGTCCGCCGGAACCGCCGGAGAAAGGAGGGGACGCAGCGTCTGCACGATCCGCCGCCGCGGCAGCGAGGCCACGGCCGACGCGGCGCCCGGTCCCACGATCGGGGCGCCCGAGCACCATTGGAGGGCACGATGGATCGACCCGGTGACGACACCCAGACGACGCGCAGCCCAAGCAGCTCCCGCATTTCCCGCCGCCACTTCCTCGGCGCCTCGGCCGGCGCCGCCACCGCGCTCGGCATGGCGAATGGCATCGAGGCCAGCATCGTCCCCGCCCGCAAAGCCCCCGTCGTCCTCCACCAGGAGGCCGTCACTCTCGAAGTCTGGGGCTTCAACGCGGAGCGCCTCAACTTCGCCGAGAACGCGGCGAACCTTCCCGCCTTCACGGACAAGCACCCCAACGTCACGGTCAATTTCCGCGAGTACCCCTTCGCCCAGATGCATGACCGGCTGCTGGCGGCGCTGGCCAGCGGCCAGGGCGCCCCGGACATGGCCGAGGTCGAGATCGCCCGCTTCTCGCAGTTCCTCAAGGGCGACCGCGTGCCGTTCGTCCCGCTGACCGAGCGCATCGGCGCCGAGATCGACAACATCTACAAGCCGGCCGCCAGCGACCCCTGGAGCTGGGACGGCGAGATCTACGGCCTCGGCAACGAGCTCAACGCCGTCGTCCTCACCTATCGCCAGGACCTCCTCGACGAGCTCGGCGTCGAAACGCCGTTCGAGACCTGGGACCAGGTCATCGCGGCCGGCAAGCAGATCGTCGCCAACGGGGAGACCAAGACCTTCGCCGTCCACGACATCGCCTTCGGCGACTGGTTCCAGATGGCGCAAGTCGCGGGCACCTCGCTCTTCGACGCCGAGGGGAACTACCAGGGCGACCAGCCATTGAGCGTCGAGGCCATGCAGTTCCTGTACGACCTCGTCTATGTCCACGGGGTGGCGGGGATCGCCCCCGCCGACGCCCAGAACGACTGGTTCGGCCCGGCCTACTGGGCCGCCTTCAAGGCCGAGCAGTTCACGATGCTGTGGGGGCCGCCCTGGCACATCGGGCGCCTGCAGATCGATGTCCCCGAGCAATCGGGCCTGTGGGCGGCGCAGGGGATGCCGTCCGGCCTCGGCGAGAGCCGGCCCACCGCCAACTTCGGCGGCACCGGCCAGTGCATCACCGAGCAGTCGCAGTACGCCGACATCTGCTACGACCTGATCGCCGCCGGCAACCTCTCGGTGGAAGGCGCCCTCTTCGACTTCAATCAGCGCACGGTCTACCCGGCCTACATCCCGGCCTACGAGCTGCCGGAGCTGCAGGAGCCGTCGGAATACTTCAGCGGCGCCGTGATCGGCGAGCTGTACGCCTCGGTCGCGCCCGACCTGCCGCCGTTCAACCAGTCGCCGTACTTCAACGACGCCGTGCAGGCGATGGTCCGCCTCGTCATCACCCCGGTGATGACCGACCGGGAGGAGCCCGAGCCGGCGCTGCGGGCGCTCGGCGAAGAGATCGCGCAGATCGCGGGCTAGTTGGCGTGCCGCGATCGCCGCGGCTGCCCCTCACCCCCAACCCCTCTCCCCTCGGAGCGGGGAGAGGGGAGCACGCCGCACGGTGCGCGGTGAAAGCCCCCCTCTCCCGTGCCCCACGGGAGAGGGGGGTTGGGGGGTGAGGGTGTATTCCGGGAGGCGCCACACATGGCTTGGCAGCTCTCGCGCAACGGAGCAGTGGCGGCGGCGTCCGCGCCCGCCGCGGTCCTCAGGCCGGCGCGCGCGGGCCGCGCCCCCGGCCGCCGGGCGATCACCCCGTATCTCTTCCTGGCACCCTTCTTCATCGTCTACGCCATCTTCCTCCTCTACCCGGTGATCGACGCCTTCCGGCTGAGCTTCAACGAGCGGATCGGCATCTCGACGCCCACCTTCGTCGGGTTGGAGAACTACCGGACGCTCTTCGAGGACGAGCGCTACCTCAAGGCGCTGCTCAACACCACGCTCTACGCCGGCGCCAGCCTCTTCATCCTCAGCCCGCTCGCGCTGCTGCTGGCCCTGGCCGTGCGCTCGTTCCTCGTGCCCTCGGCCAACCTCAAGAGCTTCTACCGCATCGCCTATTTCCTGCCGAACATCACCTCGTTCGTCGTCATCGCCCTCATGTTCGGCCTCGTCTTCGACGCCAACTACGGCCTGCTCAACGCCTTTCTCGAAGCCATCGGCCAGCCGACCCACAACTGGCTGCGCTCCGAGGATCTGGCCCTGCCCTCGATCGTGCTGGTGGCCATCTGGACCTTCCTCGGCATCAACAGCCTCTACTTCCTGGCCGGGCTGCAAAACATCCCCGACGAGCTCTCCGAAGCGGCCCAGCTCGACGGCGCTACCCGCTTCCAGGTCTTCTGGACCGTCACCCTGCCCCTGCTCAAGCCGACCATCCTCTTCGTCGTCGTGCAAGCCATCATCTTCTCCTACCAGATCTTCGACATTCCGTTCCTCATGACGCGCGGCGGTCCCTCCGACGCCACCCTCACCCTCGCCGTCTACCTCTACGAGATCGGCTTCCAGCGCTTCGACCAGGGCTACGCCGCCGCCATCGGCTACTCCCTGGCCGTCATCAGCATCCTGCTGGCCGGCCTGCAATTGCTGCTCTTCCGCGCCTTCCGCGACGACTAAGGAGGTGGCCATGGCGTTCTGGACCAGCGCCACGCCCCTACGGGCCGCTGATGCAATTTGGCCGGTCGCTGACGGTCAGGAGGCAAGACCATGACGGTCGGGATTGGCGTCCGCGGGCGCATCCTGCAAATCCTGGGCAACGCCATCCTCCTCGTCGGCGTCTTTCTCACCATCATGCCCTTCGTCTACATGGTCAGCGCCTCATTCAAGCCGGGCAGCGAACTCTTCTCCATCCCGGTGCGGGTGCTGCCGGACGACCTCTACCTGGGCAACTACGAGCTCCTCTTCGGCGAGACCAGCTTCCTGCGCTGGTTCGCCAACAGCGTCTTCGTCGCCCTGGCGCGCACCGTCATCGCCATCACGCTCTCGCTGATGGCCGGCTACGCCTTCGCCAAGTTCGAGTTCCGCTTCAAGCGCCCCCTCTTCTTCCTCGTCATCGCCACCCTCACCCTGCCGCTCTACGTCATCCTGGTGCCGCTCTTCTCGATGATGGCGACGCTGGGGTGGATGGACACCTACTGGGCGCTGATCCTCCCCTTCACGGCCCAGGCCATCGGCATCTTCCTCGCCCGCCAGCAACTGCTCGGCATCCCCAACGAGCTGCTGGAGGCCGCGCGCATCGACGGGGCCAGCGAGTGGGGCATCTTCACCCGCATCGTCGTCCCCCTCGCCCAGCCGGTCATCGCGGTGATGGGCATCCTCTTCTTCACCGCCTCCTGGAACGACTACATCTGGCCCCTGATCGTGCTGACCAGCGACGAGAAGTTCACGGTTAGCCTCGGTCTCCCCTCGCTCATCGGCCCCTACGACCAGGAGTACGGCGCCGTCATGGCCGGCTCGTTCCTCGGTACGCTTCCCATCGTCATCATCTTCCTCATCTTCCAGCGCCGCTTCATCGAAGGCATCATGGCCGGCGCCCTGAAGGGGTAGTGCCAAGCCGACCGCACCCGGGTGTCATTCCGAGCGAAGCGAGGAATCTCGGCGCCGCCGACGCGCCGTCTCATGCCGCCCCGAGATGATTCTTGGGAGACCCCCTCACGTCGGAATGACACGAATAGTGCCCTCCGCACACACGCACCCTTGACGCGAGATGCTTCACTTCATTCAACAAGACACGGTCGTCGTGTCCCGGCCCGCGGAAGCGAAAACGGAGTCTATCGATGAGCGTCCCCTGCACCCACCTCGACCAGATCCGCGATGTCCAGCCGCGCACCCCCGACGGCTGCGAAGAGTGCCTGGAGCTGGGCGACACCTGGGTCCATCTCCGTCTGTGCAAGACCTGCGGCCACGTCGGCTGCTGCGACTCCTCGCCCAACAAGCACGCCACCAAGCATTTCCGCGCCACTCAGCACCCCATCGTGCAGTCATTCGAGCGCGGCGAAAACTGGCTCTGGTGCTACGTCGACAACGTCGGCATGGAGCCGGCGCGCTAGCATGGACCCCGAACAGGCACGGGACGAAGCGAACGACGCCACCCCGGCGCCGGAGTCGTCCGGTCACGACGACCCGGCGCTGACGGTCAGCTTCCTGCGGCGGGTGCGCCCCGGCCGCGAGGCCGAGTACGAAGCCGCGCTGGCGGATTTGATCGACGCAGGGTCGCGTTTCCCCGGCTACCTCGGATCGCAGGTGGTCCGCCCGGCGCGAGGCAGCCGCGATTACCGGGTCATCGTCCGCTTCGCTCGGGAGAGCGACGCCTACCGGTGGAAACACTCGCCGGAGCGGGAGGCATGGCTGGCGAGGATCGAGGATCTGGCCGAGCCGGAGGTCTTCGTCGCCAACATCACCGGCACCGCCCAGGAGCGCCGCATCGCCTTCCGCCTCGCCCGCGTCGACTCCTTCGTCGAGAGCAGCGTCTCCGGCATCGGCCTCCTGCTGGCGGCGACCGTCGTCGCCCTGATCCTCGCCAACTCGCCGTTCTCCGAAGCTTACGAAGCCTTCTGGCAAACCGAGCTGACGATCGGCACGGAACGCTTCGGCATCACCGAATCGCTGCGCCACTGGATCAACGACGGGCTGATGGCCCTCTTCTTTTTCATCGTCGGGTTGGAGATCAAGCGCGAGCTGCTCGTCGGCGACCTGCGCTACCCCCGACAGGCCGCCCTGCCCATCGCCGCCGCCCTCGGCGGCGCCGTCGTCCCGGCCCTCATCTACGCGCTGATCAACCTCGGCGGCGAGGGGTTGCACGGCTGGGGCGTGCCCATCGCCACCGACACCGCCTTCTCGCTGGGCGTCATCACCCTGCTCGGAACCCGCGTCCGGCCGCTGCTGCTCGTCTTCCTGACCGCCTTCGCCATCGTCGACGACATCCTGGCCGTCTCGGTCATCGCCATCTTCTACACGGAGGCGATCTCCTGGCCCGCGCTCGGGGCCGCCGTGGCGCTGCTGGCGGCGTTGGCCGTGGCCAACATCGCCGGCGTCCACCGCTGGCCGATTTACGCGCTGCTCGGCCTCGGCGTCTGGGTGGCCGTCTTCGAGTCGGGGGTGCACGGCACGCTGGCCGGCATCCTGGTGGCCCTGACCGTCCCCGCCCGCTCCTGGATCAACCCCAGCGAGTTCCTCGTCCGCGCCAAGAAGGCGATTGACGACTTCGAGGCCGCCTGCTACGCCACCGCCCACATGCTCAGCAACGAGCCCCAGCAGCGCGCCACCCACACCCTGGAACGCCTCTGCGAAGACGTCGAAACCCCGATGACGCATCTGCAACACCGCCTCAACCCGTGGGTCGCCTACGGGGTGCTGCCCCTCTTCGCCCTGGCCAACGCGGGCATCCCGCTCCTGACCGGCCTCGGCGAGGCGCTCTCCAGCCCCGTGAGCTGGGGCGTCATCGCCGGTCTCGTCATCGGCAAGCCCTTGGGCATCACCCTCTTCGCCTGGCTGGCGGTGCGCCTGGGGCTGGCGCTGAAACCGGGGGCCATCGCCTGGCGGCACGTCGCCGGGGTGGCGCTGCTGGGCGGCATCGGCTTCACCATGTCGCTCTTCATCACCGAGCTGGCCTTCGAGGCCGGCCCGCTGGCCGACGCGGCGCGGGTCGGCATCTTGATCGGATCGCTCGTGGCGGGTCTGGCGGGGTATCTGGTGCTGAGGCAGACGTTGCCGCCACCGCGGGAGGAAGGATGACGCATGCGGTTGGCGGAAACAGGTTGGCGAGAATGAGCGCCGGTTACGGCGATCTCTAGTCCACCAGCCCCTCCAACCGCTCCACATACCCTTCCAGAATCCCGAACGCCCGCGCGATCGGCTCCGGAGACGACATGTCAACCCCGGCCTCCCGCAACGCCACGATCGGGTCCACCGACCCCCCGGCGCGCAGAAAGCGCAAATACCGGTCCCGCGCCGCCTCGTCGCCGGCCAGGATCGGCTGGGAGAGCGCGGCGGCGGCGGCGATGCCGACCGCGTACTGGAAGACGTAGAAGTTCATGAACAGGTGCGGGAAGCGGGCCCAGGTTATCCCCATTCGCGGCGCGTCGATGACGACCTCGTCGCCGTACCCCTCGCGGTAGAACCCCAGCAGCGTCTGGCTCATCCAGGCGGCGGAGAGCGCCTCGCCCCCTTCCACCCGCTCGTGCGCGGCCAGCTCGAAGCGGGCCAGAATCGGCATGGTGAACAGGTAGCGCATGGCGTTCGCCATCCGCTCCTCGATCACCGCGATCGCCCACTCCCGGTCGTCCCGCTCCGCGACTTGCAGCATGTACGCGCCCATCAGCGCCTGGTTGAAGTTGGAAGCCGTCTCCGCCGCCGACATGCCGTAGTGCGCGTACGTCACCGGCTGATGCCGCCAGGTCAGCAGCGAGTGCATCGAGTGGCCGATCTCGTGCGTCAGCGTGGAGACGCTGGTCAGGCTGTCTTGCCAGGTCATGGAGATGAACGGCTCGGTGCCGTACACCCCGCCGGAGAAGGCCCCGCCCCCCTTGCCCAGGTTGGCGCAGCGGTCGGTCCACCGCTCGGCCAACCCCCGCCGCACCTCCGCCACGTACTCCGGACCCAGCGGGGCGAGGGAGGCGAGAATCGTCTCCACACCCTCGTCCCAGGAAAAGCGAGGCGCCGCGGCGAGGGGGGCGTCCAGGTCGTACCCGTGCTGATCCCCCTCCGCCAGCCCCAGCAAGCGGCGGCGCACGTTGAAGTAGCGATGCCAGACCGGGAAGTGCGCCCAGACCGTGTCGAGCAGATTGTGGAAGACGGCGGGGGAGATGTCGTCCCCGGCCAGCGCCGACTCCAGCGAAGAGCGGTAGCCGCGGGCGCGGGCGTAGAAGACGTCCCGCTTGACCGCGCCGGCCAGCGTCGCGGCGAAGGTGTTGCGGAAGGCGAGGTAGGCGTCCGCCGAGCGCTCCCAGGCGTCCTTGCGCACGCGGCGGTCCTCGGAGTCGAGGTAGCGCTGCAGATTGCCCTGGGCCAGGCGCACCGTTTGCCCGGAGGCATCGACGATCTCGCCCAGCGGCAGCTCGCCCTCTTCGAGCACGCTCTGGGCCAGCTCCGAGGCCGCCGCGACCTCCCCGGCGCGGGCCAGCACCTCCTCGACCTCGGCGGAGCGGATGTGCTCACGCTGCCGGGTGATGCGCGACAGCGCATAGCGGTAGGGGCGCAGCCCCGGTTCCTCCTCCAGCCACGCCGCGATCGTCTCGGGCGGCAGCGCGGCGACCTCCGGTCTGATGAACGATGCCGCCGCCGCGGCGCGCGACGCCAGCCCGATGGCGCGATCCGCCATCTCCCCGGCCCGCGTGTTGGTCGCGTCCTCCGCCCGCCGCAGCAGCGCATAGACAACCACCTTGCCGACATCTTCGGCCACGTCGTCGCTCACCCGCAGCGCCGCCAGCAGCGTCGCCGCGCCCTCCGCGACGCGCCCGCGAAACGCCTCCAACGCGCCGAGCCGCTCCCCCGCGGCATCGAACGCGTCCTCCCAGGCGTCCTCCGTCGGGAACACGCTCTCCAGCACCCAGGTCTCTTCGATCGGGACATCGGCGCGGGCCGGGACGGCGGTAGCGACGGCGCTCATGACGTGATGCTCTCCTTCAAACGAAGTCGTAGGTCGGGAGTCGTAAGTCGTAAGTGAGTCGGAACGCAAGCGAGCAAGACAACTCCGACGCCCCGACCGCCGTACTCTACGACTTACGACTCCCGACCTACGACTTACGACTTCGTTCTACCGCGTCAACTTCGGATCCAACGCATCCCGCAGCCCGTTCCCGACCAGGTACATGCTCAACGAGGTGATGTAGATCATCAGCCCCGGGATCAGCACCAGCGAGAAGTTCGTGCGGAAGAACTGCTGCCCGTCGCCGAGCATGTTGCCCCAGGAGGGGGTCGGCACCTGCACCCCGACGCCGAGAAAGGACAATCCCGTCTCGGCCAGCATCAGCCCCGGCAGACTGAGCGAGGTGTAGACGATCAGCAGCGGCAGCAGGTTCGGCACGATGTGGCGCACCACGATGCGCGGGTTGGATGCCCCCATCGAACGTGCGGCCTCGACGTACTCTCGGCCCCGCAACGACAGCGTCTCGCCGCGGAAGAGGCGGGCGATCCCCGCCCATCCGACCAGGGCCAGCACCAGCGCCAACCCCACCGGACCGGGCTGGTAGAGCGTCGTGACCAGGATCAAGAGGGGCAGGCCAGGCACGGACAACAGCACGTCCACCAGCCGCATCAGCACGGCGTCGGTCTTGCCGCCGAGGTAGCCGGCGGCCAGCCCCACGACGCCCCCGATGAAGAAGAGCGACAGCGCCGCCAGCGAGGCGATCGTCAGCGACACCCGCCCGCCGTACGCCAGCCGGGTCAGCACGTCGCGGCCGTTGCCGTCGCTGCCCAGGATGTAGCCGTCGGTCATCGGCGGCGTCAGCTTGGCGCTGAGGTGGTTCTCCGAGGGGGTGAAGCCGGTCACGTACGTCGAGATCAGCCCCGCGCTGAGGACGAAGACGACGATCAGGACGAGGATCACCAGTGCCGTCATGGAGACCTTGTTGGCGCGGAAGATGCGCCAGGCGCGGGTATACAGCCCCGGCGTGCGCCGCAGCGAGGCGCGGTCGAGCGCGCCGCTGTACGCCTCCGCCTCGGCATAGGAGGAGAGCGTCGGGGGTGCTCCCGGCGCCGGGCGCAGCGTGGTGGCCGCGGCGCGCGCGTCGTCCATCTCGCGCTCGAGGTCGAGGGCCCCGGTGGATGTGGAGGAGGTCGTCTGCACCATGAGGCTGCCGTCCTCTGCTCGTTATTCGAGCCGGATGCGCGGGTCGAGCGTAACGTAGGCCACGTCGGTGAGGAGGTTGCTGAGCATCGTCAGCACGGCGAACATCAGCGTGGTGGCCATGATCATGGTGTAGTCGCGCCGCCCGATCGCCTCGAAGGTGAGCCGCCCCATGCCGGGCCAGGCGAAGATCGTCTCGATGATGATGGCGCCCCCCAGCAGCCCCGGCAGCGCCAGCCCCACCAACGTCAGCAGCGAGATGAACGCGGGCTTGAAGGCGTGGACATAATACACGACCCGATCGGACAACCCCTTCGACTTCGCCGTCCGGATGAAGTCGTTGGAGAGCACCTCCAGCATCGAGGAGCGGATGATCGCCGACCAGCCGCCGATCTGGGCCAGCGAGAGCGCGATCACCGGCAGGATCAGGTGCTGCAGCCGGTCGAGGAAATCGCCGCCGCCGCGGGCGTCGGTCATCCCCCCGACCGGCAACGAGGGCAGACCGAGCGCCTTGGCCTGCAGGGCGAACACCCAGACCAGGATCAGGGCCAGCCAGAAATCGGGGATGGCGTACATCGCCACCCCGCTCACCGTCGCCGTCTGGTCGAAGAGAGAGCGGTGTCTCACCGCCGAGTAGACGCCCATCGGGACGGCGACGATCAAGGCGAAGACGAGCGAGGCCACGGCCAGCAGCAACGTCGCCGGAATGACCGACCAGATGCGATCCGCGATCGGCAACTGATTGTAGAGCGACACGCCGAGATCGCCGCGGACCAGATCGCCCAGCCAGGTGAGGTACCGCTCCGGCCACGGCTTGTCCAGCCCGAGTTGCTTCTCCAGCGCCGCGGCCGCCTCCGGCCGGATCTTGGGGTTGTCGCGTAGCCGCAGCACCGGGCTGCCCGGCATGAGGTTGATGATGGCGAACGTCAGGAACGTGACCCCGAGGATGATCGGGATCATCGCCAGCAAGCGGCGGATGATGTAGGCGGTCATGCGTAACCCCGAGGGGTGATGGGGTCGGGGGTTATAGGTTATGGGTGATAGGTTATGGACGGAGGCTGCGGCTGCTGCCAGCCATCCATAACCTACAACCTATGACCCATAACCCCGTCGCCCTCGTCTTACTGCTGAATCCAGATCTGCGTCAGATCCTGGCCCCAGGTGCTGGGGATGTAGTTCTGGATGGCGGCATTGACGCCGACCAGCGCGTCGGAGAAATGGAGCACGGCGATCGGCTGCTCCTCGTTGACGATGTTGCTGGCCTGGATCAGCAGCTCGCGGCGGGCGTCCTCGTCGAATGTCAGCTTGGCCTCGGCGTTGATCGCGTCCAGCTCTTCGTTGCAGTACTTCATGTCGTTGAAGCCGACCTGGTACTGGGCGCAGCCGAACATGATGTCCTGGATGAAGCTGGCGTCCCAGAGGAAGCCGTAGAGGGCGATGTCGAAGGTCGGGTTGGTCGTCGTCGCCTCGATCAGGGCCGGGAACTCCAGCGCCCGCGGTGTGGCGTCGACCCCGATCTGGCTCCAGGCGTCCTGAATGTACGCGACGATCTGGTCCGTCTCCGCCGACCCTTGCGGATAGAGGAACTCGAACGACATCGCCTCGCCGTCCTTGTCGATGATGCCGTCGCCGTCCGTGTCGGTCCAGCCGGCCTCTTCCAGGAGCGCCGTGGCTCGTTCCGGATCATAGCCGTAGTTGGTCTCGATCTGGTCCGGCGCGTAGGCGTAGGAGACGACCGGCTGTGTGCCCTGGGCCACCTCGGCGTAGCCGAGCAGAATGTCGTTGACGATCGACTCCCGGTCGAGGGCGTAGAGAAGCGCCTGGCGGACGCGCTCGTCCTGCCACTTGGTGGTCACCTCGGGGTCGAGGTTGAACTCGTAGTAGGCGAAGCTGCGCGTCGGGTACTCGGCGATGACGATGTCCGGGTTGCCCTCCAGCGCGGCCACGTCCGCCGCCTCCAGCGAGGCGACGTCGACCTCGCCGTTGATCAGCGCGTTCACCAGCGCGGTCTGCTGCGGCCAGACGCGCAGCACGTAGCTGTCGAGGTAGGGGACCTTGGCGTAGTAGTCGTCGTTGCGGTCGAGCGTCACGCTGTCGCCCTGGATCCACTCCCGGAAGCGGAACGGGCCAGTCCCGATGACGCGGGAGGGATCTGCCCCAGTCGCGCCGGGGTCGGTGCGCCACTCGCTCAGCGGTACGTTTTCCCACAGGTGCTTGGGGATGATGTAGAGCGAGAGAATCTCGAAGAGAGCAGTGTAGGTCGGCTCCTTGGCCACCAGCTCGAACGTGTCGTCGTCGATGGCGCGCCACGACTCGAACGTGTCAACGAAGCTGCCGGTGTAGACGCTGCCGGCGTCGGGGCTGGCCAGGGCGTCGGCGGAGAAGACGACGTCCTCGGCGGTGAAGTCCGTGCCGTCGTGCCACTTCGCGTCCTGGTTGAGGTAGAAGGTGTAGGTGCGGCCGTCAGCCCCGACTTCCCAATAGTCGGCGAGCTGGTTTGGCGCGATCTGCCCGGTGCGCGGATCGCCGCCGACGAGCGTCTCGTAGATGAGCCCGACCACCGTCGAGGTGGTGATCTCCTCGGCCAGGAACGGCTGGAGAGTCTGGATATCGGCCAGCGCGGAGTCGATGAACGCGCCGCCGGGCGTAGCCGCCTCGCTGTACTGCAGATCTTCCTGGATCTGGGCCTGGAACTCCTCGCGGGTGAGGGAAACCGTAGCCTCGCCGGCCGCGGCGGGGGTGGCGTCCTGGGCCAGCGCCGGCCAAGGGGCGATCAGCGTCGTGGCGACGACCAGGACGGTCGCGAGCCAACCGAGGGAACGGGATCGGGGTCCGCGCATCCGTACCTCCTTACCTCGTCATCGAAGGCGCCGCGCGTGGCGCACAATCCGGGCATGCGGCAGTAGCCGCCTGAGATGCGCGAAGGATACCGTACGCACCCTGAAGAATCGCTGAAGATGAAACGCACAGTCTGAGGCAGAGAGCGGCGCGCCCAACACGTGTCATTCCGACGAACTTGCAGGAGGAATCTCGGCTCCGCCGAAACGCCGTTGCCCTTGGGCAGGGATTCTTCGCCGCGCTCGAAACGACACATCGTCCGCACGGCGCTTTAGCCAGATTGCGCCTCGCGCTCCAGCAGCGCCAGCAGCTCGCCGGGGCTGAAAATGGACACGGTTTCATATTCATAGTCGCCCAGCCGCAGGAGCTGCTTGTCGCGGGTGCAGAGAACGGAGGCGCCGCCGCTGAGAGCGGTGGAGAGGACCAGGTCGTCTTCGGGGTGCGTCGCGACCGCGACAACCGGAACCGTCAACTCGGTGATGTGGGCGCCGGCGGCGAGCGAAGCGAGGATCGCTGCTGCCTCATCAGGAGGCAGCCTGCGGGCGAAGTAGGAATCTTTGAACGTTCGCGCAAGCTCCCGCGGAAGATGCTCAGAGAGCACCAATGCAAAGAGCCCGCCTTGCCACATGCCAATCAACCTGGCGGAGGCGCCGCCTTCGCCGATGTCGGCTGGAGCAAGGACGTTGGCGTCAAGCGTTACGCGTCTCACCCGGTGGCAGCGAGCGATGCTCTCACCGCTCGGTCTTTGGCTCGGATCTCGGCGATCGCGCGATCAGTTTCCCGCTCGATCTCTTCGATCGGCACGTCCTTGAAAGCCTCACGGGCCCGGTCCATCACGGCGAAAAGTTCCTCGACTTCCTGATCCCTGTTGCTACGTTCGTAGTGGACCAGTTTTCTGAGATCGCTGAATGAGACAATGGCGGCGATCGGAACGCCGTTCTTCTCGATAACCACGCGTGTTCCGTCGTGATGGACTCCGTTCACGACGCGGGAGAGTGCGTTCTTCACCTGGGAAATTTTCATGAACCTGGGCGCCCGTCGCTGAGCGTTCATGGCTCCTCCTTTCGCTGCTCCGGCAATAGTACAAGCTGGGCCAGCGTGGCTTTCCTGCACCACCATCCCCGGCCTCGTGACACA
>CALMZR010000410.1 GCA_937870845.1 uncultured Chloroflexota bacterium | reverse complement strand
CGCGGCAGGTGCTGCCCAACGCCATGCCCCCGGTGCTGGTCAACGCCTCGCTGCAAGTCGGCGGCACCATCCTGATCGAAGCGGGACTCAGCTTCCTCGGGCTGGGAGATCGCGGCCAGGTCAGTTGGGGCTACATGCTCAACAGCGCCCAGCCCTTCATCCTCATCGCCTGGTGGATGTCCCTCTTCCCCGGCCTGGCCCTGCTCCTCACCGTCGTCGCCGTCAACCTCGTCGCCGACGGCCTCAACGACGCGTGGAACCCGCAATTGAGCGACGAGGCGTGGCGCTGAACCTTCGAAATGTGTCTTCCGAGGAACGAGGAATCTCGTCGCTCCCGAACCGCCGTTCCCCTGCGCCGAGATGCCTCCTGCGTCGACATACCACTGACGGCATACGGCGCGACACGACGTTGACAGTCCCCGTCCTCGGATGCTACAAGCCTTGCTCACAGGCACTTAGGCCCGAACCTAAGAGGGGTCGCCGTTGACCGCCAGCGCCAAACGCCTCCACTGGATCAAGCAAGTCGAGGCGCCCGCGCGCCCGGCGTCCTCCCGCCCCGTCCCCTTCTCCTCCCGCGACCGCCTCGTCGCCGCCCTGGCCGACCGACCGCGCACGGTGGCCCAGTTGGCGCAAACATTCGGCCTCTCGCAGCCGACGATGCTGGAGCAGGTGCGGCGGGCGCTGGCCGACGGCCTCATCGTCGAGGTCGAGGTGGCTCCCGACGAGCGCCGCTTCGCCGCCGAGCGCTACTACGCCCCGGCCGTCCCCGTCATCCGCGCCCCCGACGCCGAGATCATCGAAAGCGCCTGCATCGCCGCCTCGCACGAGATGGCGCGAGTCCTGCGAGATAATTGGAGCGACCTCCTGGCGGCCTTCGCCGTGACCCACCTCGCCCGTGAGGGCTGGGCCATCGACGACCTCTGGCCCTACATGGACGAGGCGATCCGCCGCCTGGTCCGCGAGGAGATGCGGGGCATCGTCACCCCCGCCGAGACACCAGACCACGGTCTGGCCTGGGTCGAGGAGATCGTGGAGATCGACGCCACACGAGAGGAGCAATACGCATGAAGGTCGCGGTCGCCGGCAAGGGCGGATCGGGCAAGACGACCATCGCCGGCACGCTGTCCCGTGTCCTGGCGCGGCAGAACGGCGGCGTCCTCGCCATCGACGCCGACCCCAACCCGAACCTGGCCGTCAGCCTCGGTCTCGATGCGAAGCAGGCCGCCGCCATCGAGCCGGTCCCCCACTCCTTCAGCCACCATGGCAAAAATGCGGCCGGCGCCTATTCGGTCGAGTTGGACGTAACGCCGGAGGAGATCGTCGCCCGCTACGGCACAGCGGCGCCGGATGGGGTGACGCTGCTGCTGATCGGGAGGGTCGAGCCGCACCAGGCGGGGGCCGGCTGAAACTGCGCGGCCCATACCACGGTCCGTGGTATCCTCGAACACCTCCACAGCACCGACATGACAGCCGTCGTCACCGACATGGAAGCCGGCATCGAGCACCTCAAGCGGGGCACGCTCGAGCACGCCGAAATCCTGCTCATCGTCGTCGAGCCCTACTTCAAGTCGCTCGAAGCCGCCGGCCGCATCGCCGAGCTGGCGCGCGGTCTCGGCGTCCCCACGCTCTACGCCGTCGCCAACAAGGTGCAATCCGAGCGCGACGAAGCCGCCATCCGCGCCTACTGCGCCGAGCACGACCTGCCAGTGCTGGCGGTCGTCCCCTTCGACCCCGAAGTGTCCGAGGCAGAGCGAGAAGGAATCGCCATCCTCGACAGCGCGCCGGAAGCGGCGGCAGTCGGCGCAATCGAAGAAGTGGCCCGCGCGCTGCGCGCCGCGGATCGTTATTGTATGGAGGCGCGCGTCGCCGATTAGGCGCGCCGCAGCGCAACCGCCGTGTCATTCCGAGCGCCAGCGAGGAATCTCGGCCCAACACAAGACGCGGAACGAGCTCCTTCGTTCCTGCGGAGAACACGGACGACGCTGACGAGCCGACACCAGGAGCGGGCGCCATGGAAGAGATAAGGATGCCGATCTCGCCGGCCGCCAAGGACGCCGTCGCAGAGCGGGTCGGCCCCATCGATTTCCTCACCGCGTCGGCCGAGCGAGAGCTGCTGAAAGTCCCCGGCGCCGACCGCGAGGGCGCGCTGCTCGGCCCCATCAAGGTGGTGCATGCCTTCTGGCTGGCCGGCATGAGCTGCGACGGCTGCACCGTCGCCGTCACCGGCGCCACCGCGCCCAGCGTGGAAGATCTGCTGACCGGCCGTCTACCGGGCGTGCCGCGCGTCGTGCTCCACCACCCGGTCACCTCGGTCGAGTCGGGGCACGCCTTCATCCGCAACTACGAGATGGCGGCCAACGGGGAGCTCAACGCTCCCTACGTCATCATCTTCGAAGGCTCCGTCCCGGACGAGCGCATCGCCGCCGAGAGCGGCGGCTACTGGTGCGCGATGGGCTCCGAGACGATCCCCAAGCCGATCCCGACGACCTCCTGGCTCGACCGGATGGCCCCTGGCGCCGCGGCGGTGATCGCCATCGGCACCTGCGCCACCTGGGGCGGCATCCCCGCCGCCTACGGCAATCCCACCGGCGCCATGAGCGTCATGGATTACCTGGGCAAGGAGTACCGTAGCGCCCTCGGTCTGCCGGTGGTCAACGTGCCGGGCTGCTCCCCGGTCGGCGACAACTTCACCGAGACGGTCGCCGCCGTCCTCCTCTTCCTGAATGGCTACGGCCCGCTGCCGGAGTTCGACGACCTGGGCCGCCCGGCGTGGCTCTTCAACCAGACGGTTCACCAGCGCTGCGTCCGCGCCGGCTTCTACGAGGAAGGCACGTTCGCCGAGCATTACGGCGATCCGGAGTGCCTGGTCGAGATCGGTTGCTGGGGACCGGTGGTGCAGTGCAACATCACCTCGCGCGGGGCCATCAACCACGTCGGCGGCTGCATGAACACGGGCGGCATCTGCATCGGCTGCACCATGCCCGGCTTCCCGGATCGCTTCGCCCCGTTCTACAAACGCCCGCCCGGCACCATCGTCTCCTCCGCGGCGGCCCGCGCCGTCGGGACCTTCGTCCGCCCGCTGCGCCGCATCACGATGGACTTTCAGAATCGCGAGCCGCGCTGGGACCACGAGCAGACCGTGCCTAGCGGCTGGGGCAACATTCCAGCCCCGAACGCACTGGAGAAGACCGTCCACTACTTCTACGAAAAGATGCAATTCACCGGCTCGGGCGACCGCGCTGCCTCCCAGAGCGGCAACGGGGCCAACGGCTCCGGCGCGCGGCCCGTCGGCGCCGGTGAAGCTGGGGAGCGACGCTAGCCATGCCGCGCCGCACACCCCCGTGTCGTTCCGACGAAGGAGGAATCTCGGCGCCACCGAAACAATCTCCCATGGAGCCGAGATTCCTGGCTTCGCTCGGAATGACACCCTCTTGCCAGTCGGCCGGCGGCGCGACGAACGCAGTGAAGGAATGACGCGATGACGGAGAGCGAGTTTCTCAGCCGGTGGTATCTCGGCCTCGGCATCGCCGTGGTCGTCGTCCTGCTCGTCGCCATCCTCGTCATCGCCATCATCCTCGTCGCGCGCAGCATCCTCAACACCGCCACCCAGGCGTTGGGCATCGCCAACGAGATCGTGGTCAAGACGCAGCCGATCTGGGAGCTGGAGACCACCAACGCGGTCGCCGTCGAGCTGCTGGAGGGCGCGCAGGCGATCGAAACGCACGCCGGTCAGGTGGCCGCGGCGCTCGAAGCGCCGGTGACCTCGCGTTAGGAGGAGCCGAGAGCGATGAACGAGGTATCGGCCAGCACGATCCAGACGTACTGGTGGATCAGCCTGGCGCTCGGGCTGGTGGTGACGATCGTGGTCGCCATCCTCCTCACCATCCTGGCGCGCACGGCGGAGCAGATCCAGGCCGGTACGGCCGAGATCTGGCGGGTGGGCAAGCTGATCGCCAACAACACCGTCCACGTCCCGCTTCTGGTGCGCACCAATCAGATCGCGGGAGACATCCTCGCCGCGGCCGGCGGCATCGCCGCCGCCACCGGCCGCATCGAGCAAGCGGTGACGCGCGGCGCGTCGGATGAGGTGGGGTGAGCCGATGAACGTCTTGTTGACCGTGCTCACGGCGCTGCTGATCCTCGTCTTCGTCGGCGCGCTCGTCCACTACCTGCGGCGCATCGTCGTCGCCCTGGAGAGCATCGGCGGGCATTCGCAGAGCTATCTGGCCAAGTTGGGCTTCGGCGTGCGCGCCATCGAGAAAGAGACCAGCCATCTGGCGCCGCAGGTGATCCAGCTCAACCAGGGGTTGACCGCCCTGGCCGAGGGCCTCGGCGCCGTCGACGGCCACCTCAAGGCGGTCATCGCGGCGGTGACGGCGTCCGCGCCGGCGCCGGAGGAGCGGACGTCATGAACCCGTGGATCGCCGCCATCTGGTGGATCATGCTCGTCGCCGTTGTCTTCGTCATCGTGCCCATGGTCGTCGCGCTCCTCATCCGCGCCGTGACCGCCGCCCGCAACATCGAGCGCTACACGGCCGAAGCATTGGCCGGCGGCGTCGGCATCGCCCAGAACACCGCCAACGTCGTGGCGCTGCAACAGACGATCGCGGTCGCCACCCAGGTGTTGGCCGGGGCGGAATCGATCGAGCGCAGCACCGCCGCGATCGGCACGGCGCTGGGCGCTCCCGAGCGGGAGAACGGCCGGACGGACAGGGAGGAGGCCGTATGGAAAGCATCCTGATCTGGCTGACGCTCATCGTCGTCGCCGTGGTCGTGCTCGTCCTCGCCGTCTCACTGATCCTGATTGCGGCAGCCCTCATCCGCGCCGACCGCAACCTCAAGGCATTGGCCGGCGGCCTCGACGCCATCCGCGACAACGTCGATCCCCTGGCGACCGACCTGACCACCATCAACACCGCCGCGGTCGCCCTGCGCGATCAGCTCCGCGGCGTGGACGGCAACTTGCAGCGAATCATCCGTGTGTTTGGCGGTTAGCGAGGAGCGCCCATGTGCTTCAAGAATCTCCCGATCGAATTTGATGCCCAGGGCCGGGCCACGCTCCTGCAAGGCGTGCGCGATCCCTATGCCTACGAGACGCGCTCCCTGGCCGACCAGGAGGACAAGATCAAAGACCTCCTGGCGCGCAACGGCCACATCAAGTCGGTCGACTTCGACCCGGTCACCCGCGTAGCGGGGGCGCTCGCCTTCCATAGCGTCGTCGATCTCAAGGAGCGGCGCGTCCTCGAGACGAACTCGATGGCCACCCTCTTCCGCGGCTACGAAGTAATCCTGAAAGGGCGCGATCCGCGCGATGCCGCCTACATCAGCAGCCGCGCCTGCGGCGTCTGCGGCGGCGTCCACTCCTCCACCTCCGCCCTGACCATGGAGATGGCCTTCCCGGTCGTGCCGCCGCCGTTCGGCATCGTGGTGCGCAACCTGATGCTGGCCCTGGAGTTCTGGTACGACAACCCCTTGCACCTCTTCCTCCTCGCCGGCCCCGACTATTCGCAGGCCATCGTGCAGACGACCAACCCGCAGATCTGGGAAAAGGCCCAAGTCACCGCAGCCCCGAACGCCGAGATCCACGGCTATGGCGCCATCGGCGACCTGATGACCGATCTCAACCCGCTGACCGGCTCCCTCTACCTGGGCGGGTTGCAGATGACGCGGGTGGCCCGCGAGGCGTACGTGCTCATCGGCGGCAAGTACCCGCACCCGGAGACGGTCATCCCCGGCGGCATGAGCACCACCGTGACGCTGACCACCTTCAACGAGGTCTTCGCCCGCCTGCGGCAACTGTTCGACTACGCCAAGCGCTCCGTCGCCATCTGGGACGATCTCTGCGACTTCTTCTACGACGTCGACCCGGAGTACAAGAAGGTCGGCGCCCGGCCCGCCAACATGATTGATGTCGGCATCTGGGACGACCCGTTCGCCTACGACGCGAGCTACGAGAACTGCAACGAGTGGGGCGAGCGGCGCTGGGCGACGCCCGGCGCCATCGTCGACGGGGAGGTGGTCACCACCAAGCTCCAGGCCATCAACATCGGCGTCGAAGAGTTCATCGAGCACTCGTACTATGAGCCGTGGGGGGAGCCCCGCTTCGCGACCGACCCCGCCGGCAACCCGATCAGCCCCTATCACATGTGGAACAAGGAGACCAGGCCGCAACCCGTCGGCCAGAACTGGCGCGAGAAGTATTCCTGGTCCACCGCCCCCCGTTGGGACCGCAAGGCGATGGAGGGGGAATGCACCGCCCGCCTCTGGAACACCGCCGCCGGCGGCGTCATGCCGCACCGCAAGTTCCTGGAGCCGACCGGGACCAGTCTCAAGATGCTCCTCCCCCGCTCCACCATGCCGGAGATGGAGATCGAGTGGAAGATTCCCGACGTCTGGAACGCCTTCGAGCGCAACCGCGGCCGGGCTTACCACATCGCCTACACCACCGTCGTCGCCTTCGAGAACTGGCTGTTGGGGCTCGACTTGCTCAAGCAGGGGCACGACCGGGTCCACACCCCGTTCGAGCCTCCCCGCAACGGCTCCCAGATCGGGGTCGGGTTCTGGGGCGCCGGCCGCGGCTACCTCACCCACCACGCCACTATCGACAACGGCGCGTTGAGCAACTACCAGATCCTCACCCCCTCGACCTGGAACGCCTCCCCGCGCGACCCGTGGGGCAACCCCGGCCCGTACGAGGAAGCGGTCCTCAACACCCCGATCCTGGAGGAGTTCGACGGACCGGACTCGTACAAGGGGATCGACATCCTGCGCACCATCCGCAGCTTCGACCCCTGCATGCCCTGCACCACCCACATCCACGTCGACGGCAGCGACCACGTCGTCACGCGCGAAGTGAATACGTGCGCGTGCGGGATTGATGGCTGACGCATGAAGATGTCCGCCCGCACATGCCCGCCACCGTGTCATTCCTCGCCACCGTGTCATTCCGAGCGGAGCGAGGGCTCCCAAGAATCATCTCGGCGCCAGGTGGAGGAGTTTTCGGCAACGCCGAGATTCCTCCTTCGTCGGAATGACACGCGTGGGGGAATCGCGCCCCTCCGTTCTTCCCGGTTCCGATGCGCGTCATGATCGCCGGCGTCGGCCACCCCAACCTGCGCGACCTCTCCATCGGACCCGCGCTCGTGCCAACCTTGCGCGACATGACATGGCCGGACGAGGTCGACGTCGACGACTGGAGCTTCGGCCCGATCGCCGTCGTGCAGCGGATCGAGGACCGGCCCGGGCACTATGAGCGGATCGTCCTCCTCTCGGCGGTCGAGCGCGGCCTCGAGCCAGGGACGGTAACCTGCTCCCGCTGGGGCGGCGCGCTCCCCGATGCCGAGGAGATTCAAGCCCGCATCGGCGAGGCGGTCATGGGCATTATCAGCATCGACAACCTGCTCATCGTCGGCGAGCACTTCCGCGCCTGGCCCAGCGACGTGCGCGTCGTCGAGGTCGAGCCGGACGCCTGCGAGTTCGGCATGGACTTTTCCCCGCGCATCGCAGCGTCACTGGACGACATCGTCGCGGCGGTGCGCCGCGCCGCCCTGGACGAGGACCATGGCTGACCCGTTGGACGACATCCGGCAGCGCGACGAGCTGCTGCAAATCCTCTTCTGGTTCCGCGGCGAAGGTCTCGGCGACGTGGTCACGCCGCAAGACCTGGTGACGTTTCTCGGCAGCGACGTTGAAACCATCCACCTGCGCCTGGAGCGCCTGGCGGCGGAGGGCTACGTGGTCAGCACCGGCGGGGCGGTCGCACGCTACGGGCTCACCGAGTGGGGCATCAAGGAGGGGGGCCGCCGCTTCGCCGACGAGTTCGCCGGCTTGACGGCGCAGGCCCACGGCGAGTGCAACAACCCCAACTGCTCCTGCCAGACCGACGGCCCGGCGGCGTGCGCGGCGCGCTCGGCGCACGCGCACCGACCATGAGCGATTCCCAAGTCCCCACCCGCCCCGGCGACCTGACCGAAGCCGAGTTTGCGGCCGTCGGCGCACGCCTCGACGAACTGGTGCAGGAGTTCGAGGCGATGCCCTTCCCCCAGGTGCGGGAGGCGGTCTTCGAGCTGCTGCAGACCGTCGACGCCCTCCACCGCGCGGGTCTTGGCCGCCTGATCGGCAGGCTGCAGGACCGCGATGGAGCCGCCGCGCTCGCCCACGCCGCCGAGGATCCGATCGTGCGCATGCTGCTCACACTCTACGACCTGATTCCCACCGAAGAACGGGTTCAGGTCGAAAACGCACTTGCCGCCGTCCGACCCTACATCCACTCCCACGGCGGCGAAATCGAGGTCGTGGACGTCATCGACGGCGTTGTCCATGTCCGGCTGGCGGGATCGTGCGATGGCTGCGCGGGATCGGCCACCACCTTGAAACGCGGTGTCGAGACGGCGCTCCGCGAAGGGTTCCCCGGGTTCGCCGGGATGGTCGTGCAGGAACCGGCCCCGAAATCGGCCCGATCGACGGCCAACATCATCCCGTTGATTCCGGTCGGCCGTGGCCCGGCGCCCACCCCGCTGCCCAAGCCTCCGGTCTTCATCGACGTGGCCCGCGTCGAGGATGTGCCGCCGGGGACAATCAAGGAAGTCGACGTCGAGGGATTCCGAGCGATCCTCGCCAACGTCGCGGGTGAGGTATACGCCGTGGGCGCCGCCTGTCCGGGCAGCATGGCCCCCCTCGGGCTCGGGGCGTTCACCCCGCCAGTGCTCGTCTGCCCCTGGCACAACGAGGCGTTCGACGTCCGCACCGGCCAACGGGTCGATGGCCAAGCCACCCCGGTCCTGGAGATGCTGCCCATCGCCGTCCGCGACGGCGTCATCTCGATCGCGGTGCATACCGCGTCTGCCGGCGGTACGCCGACATGAATCGGGTGCTGGTCGCCGGCATGGGCAACGTCTTGCGCCGCGACGACGGCTTCGGCGTCGAAGTGGCGCGGCGGCTCGCCGCAGAATCCTCGCTCCCGGCCGGGGTCCGGGTGATCGAGGTCGGCATCGGCGGCATCCACCTGGTGCAGGAGTTGATGGCCGGCTACGACGCGCTCGTCGTCATCGACGCCGTCGAGCGCGGCAGCGCCCCCGGCACGATCCATCTTCTGGCCGCCGAGGTTCCCGATCTGGCCGGCTGGTCCGAGGCGCAGCGCGGCGATTTCCTGGCCGACACGCACTACACGACTCCAGCCAAAGCGCTGATTCTGGCCAAGGCGCTCGCGGTCCTGCCGCCACGGGTGTTCATCCTCGGCTGCCAGCCGGCCGACGCCGCGGAGTTGGGCATCGGCCTGTCGGAGGCGGTTGACCGGGCCGTGACCCAGGCAACCGGGGTGCTCGCCCACCTCGTCCACGAGATCGAGCAGACCACGGAAGCCGTGTCATGCTGAACGCCACCCGTGTCATGCCGAACGAAGTGAGGCATCTCGGCTCAGCGACGGCGCCGCTCATGAACGCCGAGATGCTTCGCTGGCGCTCACCATGACACCGAGTGCGCCGGTCGCGAACCAGTCGAGGCACGCTCATGGTTGAGCGTGCCGAGTGGAACCGCGGCCTGGAGCCGATCGAGCCGCTGGTCGAGTACTACGAGCGCGAGATGGGGCAGCTCTCCGGCCGCCTCATGGCCGCCCTCTCGCTGCTGGTCGACCTGGAGGACTCCCACGGCTGGTCCGACCAGGGCGCGATGGCCCGGGACTCGGTTCGCTATGCCCGCTTGCTCGTCGCGTCCGTCCTGCGCCTCGTCGCCGCCGCGCAGGCCGAGCAGGCCGATACGCTGAGCACCGCGGAAGCGATCGACGCCGCCCTGCGGCGATTAGCCGGCGCCAACGGCGATGGCCCGCACGAGGCGAGACTTGGCATACTGGACCCGCACGGCCGGTCTACCCAGGAGCGCTAGCGCGTGTGCCAGGCCATCCCCCGCCCAGTCCTGCAGGTCTCCGGCGACCGCGCCGAAGTTATGTACGACGGCGTGCCGACCTGGGTGACGGTGCAGGGCATCCCCGATCTGGCGGCCGGCGAGTACGTCGTCGTCTACGCCGGGAATGCCCTGGAGCGGTTGGCGGCGGCCGACGCGGAAGAGATGCTGGCGTTCCTGAGCGGGCTGGAGCAGATGCTGGCGGAGGCGGTGGAGTGATCGAGCTTCAGCCCCAAGCCGCGCCCCTGGCCGGTTCGTTGCGCTTCATCCGCTACGGTTTCATGCCCAACCAGTTGCGCTACTGCGGCGGGGACGACCACCGCACGCTCTTCGAGTACGGCGTCCACAACGTCGTCGACGGCGGCCTCGATCCGCTCTTGCGCGCCTTCACCGGCGCCCTCCCATACCTGCGGCTGATAGCCAGCGCCAACGCCATCGCCGACCCGTTCGACGCGCGCGTCGTCGAGGCCTACTGGATCGGCAACGACCTCCTCGACCACGTCGAGGTGCGCCAGCTCTACGACGCCCTGCTGGAGCGTTTCGGCGCGCAGCTTCAGGGGCGCACGCGCGACTGGGTGCTGGGCAAGGCCCCGGCCGGCGCCCGCCCGCACCACAACTTCCACGTCTTCGACGTCCACAGCCGGGTCGGCGAGTTGGGGCACTCGCTCCACACCATGGACCAGTGCCGCGTCAGTTGGGGTCAGGTCACGGAGGTCGACGGCGCGGAACTGGTCGTCGCGCGCCGGCCGCTCACCCTGCGCGAGGGCAAGCTGACGCTCGGCGCGGCGGAACCGGCCCGCGTCCTGCGCCAGATCGAGGGCCGTGGCTTTGCCGACGCGGCCGCTCCCGGCGATTGGGTGTCGCTCCACTGGGGCTGGGTCTGCGAAGTGCTCACCCCACGCCAGCAGGCAAATCTGGTCCATTACACGGATGACCATCTCCGCCTCGCCAACCAGACGTTGTAGGAGCCCGACCCGTGTCCGCGCTCACCCGCCGCCAACTCGCCTTCGGAACTGCCTCCGCGCTGGCGTCTGGCGTCCTCCTGTTCCCTGGCCGAAACACATACGCCGAAGCGCACGAGCCGGTCGATCTGGTCCGCTTCGCCTGGTGGTCGGACGTCGGCGCGCCGACCCCCTTCCAGGTCTCCACCGCCGGACCCGGCGGCGCGGTCCTCCTCTCGCTCCTCTACGACACCCTGACCTGGAAAGACGAGGAGGGCGTCATCCCCTGGCTCGCCGCCGAGTGGAGCGTGGGCGACGACGGCCGCACCTATACCTTCCGGCTCGTCCCCGATGCCGCCTGGCACGACGGGCGCCCCCTCACCGCCGAGGACGTCGCCTTCTCCTTCGCCGCCTATGTCGAGCACCCCTACCGCTGGGTCTCCACCGACGTTGTGGCATCGGCCGAGGCCATCGGCGACGGGGAGGTGCGTTTCACCCTGAAGCGTCCCTACACCGCCTTCCTGGAGGAGATCGCGGGTGGCGTCCCCATCATCCCGCGGCACGTGTGGCAGAATGTCTCGGACCCCACGACCTACGAGGGCGAAGACCGCACGGTCGGCAGCGGCCCGTTCTCCCTCGCCGAATACAACCAGAGCGAGGGCGCCTACCGCCTCATTGCCAATGACCGCTATTGGCGCGGCCGGCCGATCGTGCGCGAGTGGCAGCAACTGACCGTGCCGGCGGAAGCCAGCGTGCAGGCCGTACAGCAGGATGCCGCCGACATTGCGCTCAGCACCGACGCCTCCGTGCGCGGCCTGCTGGCCGACGACCCACGATTGGCCGTCTTCGAAACGGCTCCGCTGTCGATCGTTCGCCTCGTCCTCAACACCGAGCAGCCGCCGCTCGACCAGAAAACCGTGCGCCAGGCGATTGCCTACGCCCTCGACCGCGAACAGATCGCCGAGACGATCACCCGCGGGCCGGCCATCGTCGGCAGCGCGGGAGTCGTCCCGCCCGAGACGCCCTGGCACAACCCCGCGCTGGAGTCATACGCCTTCGACCCCGACCGGGCGCGGGAGCTGCTGGGCGGTACGCGCTACACCATCGACCTGATCGCCGATGTCAACGCCCGCGAGCCCGACCTGATGGCCCCCATGCTGGCCGCCGTCGGCATCGAGTTGCGCGTCACGCGCGTCGACGCCCCCACGCGCATCCAACTTCTGGACGAGGGCGCGTTCCAGATGGCGCTGACCTCCCACATCGGCGTCGGCGGCGACCCCGATTTTCTTCGCCGCTGGTACGCCGGCGAAGAGACCAACGCGTTCGCCAAAGGCTCAATCTTCGTCGACGCCGAGTTCGCCGCGCTGGGCGAGCAGCAGGCCGCCGCGACTGACCCCGAGGAGCGCCGCGCCATCCTCTTCCGCATGCAGGAGATCCTGGCCGAAGAGCTGCCGACCATCGTCCTCTACCACCGCCGCTTCTACTGGGTCTATCGCCCGGCCGTCTTCACCCCGATGCACACCTGGGGCGGCCTGATGAACGGCGTCCCCTTCCCGAACAACAAGCTGACCCTCATCGAGCGCTAGGCGCCGCCATGTCATTCCGAGCGAAGCCAGGAATCTGGCGCCAATCTCCCCCGCGCGCCGAGATGCCTCCTGCGTCGGCATGACACCCGTCGGGCGTACTGCCCCAGGCCGCGCCATGCTCGCGGGGATCGCCCGGCTCGTCGCCCGCTACGCGCTGCTGGCGGTTGCGGTGGTGCTCCTCAACTTCTTCATCCCCCGCCTGCTGCCGGGCGATCCCCTCGCCTTCGGCTCCGGTGAAGGGCTCGACGCCGCGACGCCCCTCTCCGCCGCCGCCCAGACCGCCCTGCGCGACTACTACGCCCTCGACCAGCCGCTCCCCCGCCAACTCCTCGCCTACCTCGACGGGCTCCGACACGGCGACCTCGGCTGGTCGATCGCACAACCCGCTCCGGTCAGCGGCCTGATCCTCGCCCATCTCCCCTGGACGCTGGCCCTCCTCCTGACCTCGCTGGCCATCTCGGCGACCGCCGGCACGGCCGTCGGCATCGTGGCGGGATGGCTGCCGGGCACGTTTCGCGACCGCGCGCTCGTCACCCTGGCGGGGCTGCTGGCGGCAATCCCGGAGTTCCTCGTCGCCATCGCCCTCCTCCTGGTCTTCGCGGTCGGGCTCGGCTGGTTTCCGATCTTCGGCGGCCAGACCGTATTCGCGACTCCGAGCGAAAACGGCGGCGTGCTGCGCCGCGTTCTCGACATCGCCTGGCATCTGGCCCTGCCGGCGACCACCCTGACCCTCGTCGGGTTCGCCGGGTTCGCCCTGCTCGCCCGCGACGTCGCCGCCGCGTTGCGCTACGAGCCGTGGCTGACGGCGGCGCGGGCCAAGGGGCTCTCCGAGATGGCCATCGCCCACCGTCACGCGCTGCCAAACGCCGCGCTGCCGTTGCTGACCTTCTTCGGGCTGCGCCTGGGAGCCGTGCTCGGCGGCGCGCTGGTCGTGGAGCGCGTCTACGGCGTGCCGGGGCTCGGCCTCCTCGGTTTCGAGGCCACCCGCGCCCGCGACTACCCCCTCTTGCAGGCGCTCTTCTTGCTGGCCAGCCTGGGGGTGCTGGCGGTGAATTTGGTGGTGGATGTGCTGGCGCTGCGCCTCGAGTCGCGAAGTGGCACGCGAGGTGGCTAGGTCCGCCGCCGTCCCGCGTGTCATTCCGAGGAACGAGGAATCTCGCGCTACGGGCAAACCCGGTCTCGGCGGGCCGAGATGGTTCTTGGGAGCCCTCGCTGACGCTCGGAACGACACGGCGCTGACGGAAGGCCCTGGGCGCCGCGGGCCGCTCTTCCTGGCCGGTTGCGCCCTGCTCTTCGGCTTCGCGCTCGTGGCCGCGCTCGCCCCGCTCCTGGCGCCCCACGATCCCCGGCTGCCGGTTGGCCCGCCGCTCGCCTGGCCGACCCGCGCGCACCTCCTGGGAACCAACGATCTGGGACAGGACATCCTCAGCCAGCTCATCCACGGAGCGCGCCCGACGCTCATCGCGGCCGGGTGGGTGACGGCGCTGGCGACCCTGCTGAGCTGGCTCGTCGGGCTGGCGGCGGGGTTCGCGCGGTGGGCCGAGGGGCCGCTGCTGGCGGCGACGGATCTGCTGTTGGCGCTGCCCAACATCCCGCTCTACCTGCTGGTGCTGACCCTGCTCGGCCCGAGCCAGCGCAACCTGATCCTCGTCCTGGCGCTCCTCGCCTGGCCGGCCTTCGCCCGCATCGTGCGCAGCCTTGTGATCGGGGCGCGCTCCGCCGCCTACGTCGAGGCCAGCCGCATGCTGGGAGCCTCCGCCGGGCACATCCTGCGCGTGCACCTGCTGCCGGCCACCCTGGCGGTGATGCCGGCCAACCTCGTCCTCACGGCGCGCTTCGCCATCGCCGCCGAGGCGACACTGGCCTTCCTCGGGCTGAGCGGCAACGCCCTCACGTGGGGCGCGATGCTGAGCTGGGCCTTCGCCGATCCCTTGCTCTTCCTGCGCCCGGTCTGGCCCTGGCTGGTCCTCCCCCCGACCCTGGCCATCGTCCTGCTCATCCTGGCCGTGACCTGGGTCGGCGGAGGCATCGCCGGTGGGGTTACGCCGCGCCCGCGGCCTCCGGCGCCACTGGCTCAGGATGCGAGCACGGACAGACATGGATCGTCGCCCCGCCGAACGCCGGCACGTGATCGCGCAGCGCATGCTCCACCCGCTCCACAATGGCGTGCGACTCGGCGACGGAGAGCCGCCGATCGACGGTGAGGTGCAGGTCGGCGTGGACCTTGTGCCCGAGCCAGCGGGCGCGCGCCTCGTGGACCCCTTCGACGCCGGGGACGTGCGTCGGCGCGTGCTCGACCTCGGCCAGGATGTGCGGCTCGATGCCGTCGAGGAGCCGGCGGAAGATCGACTGGCTGGCGTCCTTGAGAATCCAGAGGATGGTGACGGTGATCGCCAGACCGACGATGGGATCGAGGATGGGCACGCCGATCAGCACCCCGAACACCCCGATGAGGACGGCGAGCGAGGTGAAGCCGTCGATCCGGGCGTGCTGGCCATCCGCGACGAGCGCGGCCGAGCCGATCTGGCGCCCGGTGCGGATCTGGAGCCAGGCGACCAGCTCGTTGCCGACGAACCCGACCAGGGCCGCCGCCGCGACCCAGCCGAGATAGCCGATCGGCTGCGGATCGATGATCTTGCGGATCGACTCGTACCCGGCCACGGCCGCCGAGACGGCGATCAGGATGACGATGACCACCCCGGCCAGGTCCTCGGTGCGCCCGAAGCCGTAGGTGAACGTCCGCGAGCGGACGCGGCGTTGGAGGGCGAAGGCGATCAGCAACGGGATGGAGTTGGCGCCGTCGCCGAGGTTATGCACCGTATCGGCGAAGAGCGCGGTCGAGCCGGAGAAGTAGACGATGACGATCTGGATCGCGGTGGTGACGGCGAGGCTCACCAGCGCCCACTTGGTGGCCCAGAAGCCGCGCTCGTGGGTCTCCATGACGTCATCCACTTTCTCGTGGATGTCGTGCGAGTGGGCGAACGTATGCTTCACCCAGCCGACAATGCCGCCGCCATGGTCGTGGTCGTGGCTATGGTCGTGGCCTCCTGGTCCATGGTCGTGGCCATGCCCGTTTCCGTGCCGATGGGTGCCCATTCCCTCTCCCCTAACGAATAAACGTATCGAGCGCGGCCTTCAACCGCGCCCACTCTTCGTCGGCGAGGCCGTTGTCGGCCGCGCCGCGCAAACACGACTCGACGTGGTCCTCCAGCACAAGCCGGGCCGCCCGGTCGATGGCTCCGCGCACCGCCCCGAGCTGGATCAGCACCTCCGGGCAGGGCCGGCCCTCCTCGACCATGCGCTTGATCGAGGCGACGTGCCCCGCGGTCCGCGCCAGTTGGTCGGCCACGGCCTTGGTGTGCTGGTGGGGGTGGGCGGCATGGTCGTCCCTCAGCTCGCGAGACCGCTCGATGACGGCAGGCATTGGCCCTCCTTCTCTCGGGTGGCACGGGGCTTGGGGCGCGCCGTTTCCGTCGCGCGTTGCTGGCCCGGCGCATCCCCTCAGGGGGGATAATACCGCGGCTGCGTAGCGTCTGCCACACGGCTCGACGCTGCGGAACGTCTTCACTTTCCAGCGGCTGCCTAGCGAACGCTCGGCCAGAGGACGAGGCCCAGACCGCCGGCGGCGAGCACGAGGATTGGTTCGGGAAGCTTGAAGCGCCAGCGGATGGCGAGGCTCGCCGCCGCAACGGCCGCCGGCGGAATGTCCACGATGGCGCGCTGCCCGAGGACGATGACGGCCCCGGCGCTGGCCCCGCTGGCCGCCGCGGTCGCCCCATCGGCGACGGCGCGCAGCTGGGCGTCGCTGCGGTGGCGCACGAACCAGGGGGCCGCAACGACGCTCAGCGTCGCTCCCGGCGGGCCGGCCACGAGGTCGCCGAGGAAGGCCACGGTGATGACCACCGGCCCCGGCGCGATCATGGCCACCGCCCCGGCGGCGAGGCACTGCTGCTCGCTCAGCCAGCCGGCGCCGACGACCACGCCTGCGTCGGGGAACGGCGCGACGGCCAGCCCGCGGCCGAAGCCGAACGCGCCGGCCGTGGTGAAGAAGGGCAGGATCTCCCACGAGCCGTTCTGGCTCGCCGCGACGGCGGCTGCCGCGGCCAACGCCACGCCTGTGACGTCGCCGGCCAGTGTAGGGGACGAAGGGGCTTGGCGCCGCTCAGGATCGCATGCGGGCGCCGTCCGTGAGGCAGGCTTCGCCTGCCGTCGGACGTTCACCGAGCGCCCCCGTCACACACTCACTGACATCCCGAGCAGGCAGGCTTCCGAGACCACGGCCGCCCGGCCAGCCCTACCCCGGCTCTTGCAGCCTGTTCCGTGATTGACCGCCGAGCTGTCTCCGGCTTGGCAGTCGCCCGCGGCTGCCCATGATGAACTGGAGACAGCCGCAACGACGGTCGGTGCGGTGACGAAGACAGTCGCCAGAATCGGCGACAGGAGGCAACGGTGATGGATTCCACCACATTCGACGCGGTCTCTCGGCTCGTCAGCAAGGGGCTCTCCCGGCGCGACGCGCTGCGTCGCCTGGCTACCGGCTCGGTCGCCCTCGCTGCCGGCGGCGTGCTGCTGCCGGCGGATGATGCCTCGGCCAGGCGCCGGCGCAAGAAGCACCGCAAGCACGACCGGCAGCGGTGCGGGCGGCACGGCGACGGCTGCGGCGCCCTGAACGAGGACAACGAGCCCACCGCGCCGTACTGCTGCCACAGCTACGCGTGCGTCTACGCCTCCAGCAACGGATCCAGCAGTTGGACATGCCAGTTGGCCGCGTAAACGAACCGCATCGCGCAGGCTCTCACGTGCGGGGAGGGATATCGGCAGTCCCTCCCTGCTGCCTCCGCGAACGGCGCGAAAGCTCGCCTCGCACCGACGGCATCACCATCTTCCACGCTTGGCGGGCAACGCCCTGAAGCGAACCCGCGGCCGCGATCGCGGCGTCGCGCCCTGTCGTGCGCGGCAACCCCGTGCGCATGATGAGTCGACCGGCGCCCGGTTGCGGTCGCGCGGCGCTCGCGCTACAACGACAACGTGCGCTGCGCGCCCACGGAGGAAATGCATGCCGATCGACCGCTTCGCCCGCCCCGCCCTCATCGTCGTCGATATGCAGAACGATTTCGTGCGCGTGGGAGCGCCCCTGGAGGTCCCCGCCGCCCGCGCCACCATCCCCGCCCACCAGGCCCTCATCGCCGCCTGCCGCGACGCGAGCGCCCCCGTGATCTACACCCGCTTCATCGCCGGGCCGCAGCGCACCCTCGTCTGGGAGTGGTCGCCCCAGCACGCCCCGCCCGTCTGCTGCTGCTGGCCCGGCTTCCGGCGCTTCTACCCCGACGCCGGCCGCGAGCTTGACTGCGCCGCCGTCATCGACGAGCTAGCCCCCCAGCCCGGCGACCCCATCGTCGACAAGTACGGCTACGGCGCCTTCCACCGCACGAACCTCGCCGATGTCCTCCGCGCCCACGCCGTCCAATCGCTGCTCGTCACCGGCACCGTCACCCAGATCTGCGTCGAAGAGACCGCCCGCGGCGGCTTCGACCACGGCTACCCCACCACCATCGTCTCCGACGCCGTCTCCTCCTACCTGCCCGACCTCCACGCCGCCACGCTGAAGAGCTTCGCCCTCAAGTTCGGCTGGGTCTCCCCCGCCGCCGACATCATCGCCGCCCTTTGCCGCTAACGCGCCGCTCCGCAACCACACCATCCGTAGGGGCGCTGCTTGCCGCGCCCCATACGCATCAACTTTAGCCCGTGCGGGCTGACAGGAAGGGACTCCTCTGGCATGGTGGGGGTGCTGAACCGC
>CALMZR010000409.1 GCA_937870845.1 uncultured Chloroflexota bacterium | reverse complement strand
ATTGATCGATCCGCACGGTTTGGAGGTTGCCGTCCGCATCCTGCACGGTGACCTCGAACGTGGTAACCCCGGTGGAGACATCCGTATTACAGACCAGTTCTGTCACCGTGCCCGCAATGAACCCCTCCTGGGCGGCAGGCGCGGCGAGCACCGATCCAGCTTGTGCCAGGACCAGTGCAAGCGCCAGAACCAGACTGGTGATAAATTGTTTCTTCGATATCATCCATTTCTCCTGAACATCGTCCTTACACCATTGTAGCGGGGCGGATGCCTCAGTTCAATGCATCCTGTGACTGCATCATAACAACTATGCAAAGTTATTTGCATTTTACCGAAAAAAGCAAGCGATTCCACCACTTGTAACCTTTTGCACAACCGGCTTGTCGTTCAGACAACTTGCAATCTGAACGAGGATCACTCGACATCCGGGCGGTCTTTTAGGTAATCAGCAGGCGTATCAAGGTCCGCGAAAATGCTTGAGTTCCCAGCCTCCACATAACGGATGTCGGCTGCGTGTCTTTCCAAAAAATCACGAAGCGTTTGAGGCGGCTTCAAGTCCATGATCTCCGTCCAAAGCTCCCTCCTGACCAGCCAGGGATGCCCCCTCCGCATCTGGTGACTGGGGACGATCAGTGGGAGAGCCGATTGCTGGTACACATCCCGGATCAATTCCACGCTTCTTTCCTTCACCTGAGGCTGATCCCCCAGCCCGATCATTGCCGCCCCGATTTCTTTGCCCGCCAGATCCTGCAGCCCGCATTGGATCGAGGAGAGCATTTCACCTGATTTGTAGTCTTTGTTGAACGCGCACCTGACGGGGTATCTACGCGACTGTTCCGCGACCAGGGCTTCGATCTGGGTCAGTTCAACCTCCACAAGACCTTCTCCACCCCCCACGGCGGCGGTGGACCCGGTTCCGGCCCGGTCGGCGTCCGCGCGGACCTGGCCAAGCACCTCCCCGGTCAGCGCGTGCGCCGCGTGGAAGAAGACGGCGAGGCGCGCTACGAGCTCTTCCAGCCGGAGGAGAGCATCGGCCGCCTGCACGCCTTCCACGGCAACTTCGGCATGTTCGTGCGCGCCTACACCTACATCCGCATGCACGGCGCCGCCGGCCTGCGCCAGGTCAGCGAGGACGCGGTCCTCAACGCCAACTACATCCGCGAGAGCCTGCGCGACCTCTACGACCTCCCCTTCGGCGACCGCACATGCATGCACGAGACCGTCTTCTCCGCCGCGCGCCAGAAAGCGCAAGGCGTGCGCGCCCTCGACATCGCCAAGCGCATCCTCGACTTCGGCATCCACCCCCCGACCGTCTACTTCCCCCTCGTCGTCCCCGAGGCGCTGATGATCGAGCCGACGGAGACGGAGTCGAAGGAATCGCTCGACCACTTCATCGGCGTCATGCGCCAGATCGCCCAGGAAGCCGCCGAAACCCCGGAGGTCGTGCAGCACGCCCCGCACACCACGGAGTACAAGCGCCTGGACGAGGTGGCGGCCAACCGCGCCCTCAACCTCCGCTGGCGCCCGGAGACCGCCGAGGTCCGCGAGCCGGAGGCCGTCGCGGCGGCGGACTGATAGTCCAGATTGCGAGGTCTGGCGGTAAACTTGCGTGACCCCGACCGCGACGTTGGAACGGGATGGGACATGGTTATCTCTCGGGTACTCACAGTTGATGACCTCGCCGAAGCAGCCCTCCCCGAACACTGGGAATTGGTCAACGGGGAGATCGTGGCGTTGAGTCCCTCCAGCGGAAAGTCGGCCAGGATAGGTGGGCGCATCTACGCGCTGTTCTTGCGCCATGGAGAAGAGCCCGGTTTAGGTTTTGCGTATCCCGCAGAGGCGGGGTTTCTGCTCTTCGACGACCGTCAAACACTTCGTTCACCCGATGCCGCATTTGTCGTCCGGGATCGCCTGCCAACGGAGCCAGAGGGATTTGTGCCCGTTGCTCCGGACCTGGCGGTCGAAGTGTTGTCGCCATCGGATCGCATGGCCGACACGCTGGCGAAGATCGCGATGTATCTCGCGGCCGGTGTGGTCATGGTCTTGCTCGTCGATCCGTCAGCCCAAACGATCTTGGTCTTCCGCCCTGACGAATCGGTGACGATGCTGAGCGTCGACGATTGGCTCGACGGCGGCGACATCCTGCCTGGTCTCCGCGTCCCTGTGTCGGAAATCTTCAGGTAGTCCGAGGATTGACAGATGGTCGCCACGACCCGACTCACAATCGAAGCGCTCGAAACCCTGCCGCTCGAGGGCCGCTGGGAACTGATTGACGGGGAGTTAGTCAAGAGGTCGCCAGCGGCTGATGAGTCAGCGAGCATCGGAGCGACGATCATCTATCTGCTGGCAGCGTTCGTCCGTCCGCGAGGGTTGGGACGGCTCTACAACGCCGAGGGCGGGTTCGTCCTCTTTCCGGATCGCCCTACGGTGCGCGTCCCGGACATCGCGTTCGTCCTGGCCGAACGCGCCCCCCAGGGAAAGGCGCGGAAGAGCTTTCCCCGGCTCGCGCCCGATCTCGTGGTCGAGGTGCTCTCGCCGTCGGATCGCACGAGTGACGTCGTCGCCAAGCTCGAAATGTACCAAGAGGCTGGGGTTCGCTTGATCTGGCTGGTCGACCCGGACGCAATGACCGTGACCGTGATAGCCGCCGGACAGACGACGAGGGTCTTGCACGCGGGTGACACCCTCGACGGCGGCGACGTCCTCCCCGGTTTCTCCGTCGCTGTCGCCGAGATTTTTGCGTAGCGTGAGGAGTTCGTCATGGTCGCAACGAGACTCGTGACCGTCGACGAGTTCGCGGCGGCGCCGCTCAACGGCCTTTGGGAGCTCGTCGATGGGGAGATGATCGAGTTGTCGCCCAATGCAGGTCGTTCGGGGTGGATCGGCGGCCAGCTTGTAGCCTTCCTCAACGAACACGTTCGTCCAGGCGGGCTCGGTTGGGTGTTTCCCGCCGACACGGGGTTCGTCTTGTTTGACGATCGAGCCACGGTTCGGTCCCCGGATGCGGCGTTCGTCCGACGTGACCGGTTGCCCGAACTGACAGATACCTTTGTACCCGTCGCCCCGGATTTGGCCGCCGAGGTGCTCTCACCGTCTGATCGCATGGCTGATGCCTTGGCCAAGGTCGCCATGTATCTTGATGCCGGGGTGAGAATGGTGTTGCTCGTCGATCCGGATACGCATACGATCACGGTTTTCCGCCCGGTCGGCCCCCCAACGAAGCTGGGTATCGGCGACACCCTCGACGGCGGCGACGTCCTCCCCGGCTTCAGCGTCGCTGTCGCCGAGATCTTTGCGTAGTGCGGAGGTGATGCGAATGGTCGCCGTTCGTCAGGTCACCGTCGACGAATTCGAAGCGATGCCGCTGGCTGGGCAGTGGGAGCTGATCGAGGGGGAGTTGGTCGAGGTGGCGCCGGCATCGGATGAACCATCCAGCACGGGGATCTGGATCGGTCACTTGCTCCTTCAGCACGTTCATCCGGCGAGGCTCGGTCGCGTCTATGGCGCCGACGGCGGCTTCGTGCTCTTTCCTGACCGCAATACGGTGCTTGTCCCGGATGTCGCCTTCGTTCGAGCCGATCGGGCCCCGCAGGGGAAGGCGCGCAAGCGCTTCCCGCGGCTCGCCCCCGACCTCGTGGTCGAGGTGCTCTCGCCGTCAAATCGCGCGAGCGACGTGGTCGCCAAAATCGAGATGTATCAGGAAGCCGGCGTCCCCCTCATCTGGCTGGTCGATCCCGATGCCGTAACCGTCACGGTTATCGCAGCCGGCTCTGCAACGAGAGTTCTGCGGGCGGGCGACACCCTCGACGGCGGCGACGTCCTCCCCGGTTTCTCCGTCCCCGTCGCCGACATCTTCGCCTGAGCCCTACCCCCGCAGGTTGGGCAGCACGTCGACCCAGAAGCCGAAGAGCGCGATCGCGATCAGCAGCACGCCGGAGGCCCGGCCCAGCAGTTGGGCGTTGCCGGCCAGCCAGCGCGTGATGCCGCGCTGGGCGGGAAGCGCCACCAGCGGCAGCGCCAGCAGCGGCCAGCCGAAGCCGAGCCCGAAGGCCAGGAAGTAGGCCAGGCTCTCCCCCAACCGCGCGGCGCTGCCGGCCCCCAGCACGAAGGCCCCGATGATCACCGGCCCGGTGCAGGGGAGCGTCATCGGGGCCATCATGCCGCCGTAGAGCAACGACGCCGCGTAGGGGTTGGACAGCATCGGCGCCTGCGCCGTCGCCAGCCGGGCGAAGGGGTTCTTCCCCAGCAGCATCGCCACGCCGAGGACGAAGACCAGCCCGTAGACCAGCGGCAGCAGCCAGGGCAGGATGCCGCTGAACGACTGCCCGACGGCGAAGAGCAGAAAGCCGAGCGCGATCATCGTTGCCAGCACGCCGCTCAGCACCGCCGCGCCGAGCAGCACGCCGCCGTGGCGGGCGCGCCCGTTCTGCGCCGTCCCGGCCAGGAAGGCGATCAGCCCCGGGTAGAGCGGCAGCACGCAGACGTTGCCCAAGATGGCGGCGTTGCCCAGCAAGAACGCGCCCAGGTAGACGCTCATGAGGCGGCGGTCTCCTTGGCCGCGGCGAGAAGCGCCAGCACGTCCTCGGCGGACGCGCCGCCGGTGTGAACGTCGCCAACGGTCCCGTCCGGGGCGATGATGAGGTGCGGCGTGGCTGGGGGAATGGCGATTTCCTGCCCCAGGTCGTCGGCCATGGCCTGCACCATCTCGGCCGGCATCACGGCGAAGACGAAGGGGACCTCGTTGCTCGCGGCGTACTCGGCCAGGGTCTCGCGGGGCAGATCGACCTCGGTGCTGAGGGCGACGAAGACGGCGTCTGCCCGCTCCTCTTCCGGGATCTGCGCGGCGGCCTCCTTGACCCGCGCCAGCTGATCCCGGCAGGGCGGGCACCAGGTGGCCATCGATTCCACGTAGACCGTCTTGCCGGCGAAATCGGCCAGGGTAAAGGTCTCGCCGGTGCAAGCGTCGGTCAGCTCGGCGGTCATCCAGGCGGGCGCCGACTCGGTGATCTCGGCGATCTCTGGGGTCGCCTCGTCGACTGTGGCGAGCGGTTCCAGCCAGAGCGCGCTGGCGCACTCCGGTTCAGCCTCCTGAGCGGCCATGGGCGCGCCGCCCGCGAGGGGAGTCAGCGCCGCCACGCTCATGGCGGCGGCCAAAGCAAACCGTCGAATCATCCGTGCCAATCTTTCGCGAACCGCCAAAGCGCCGACCGGGACGCGCCCTCGCTCCTGCCCGATAGTACGTCCCGCGCCGGACGGTGGCCGTAAGCTGACTTACAGACGCCCTCTATGGCGCGCTTTCGCTCAGCGCCAGCACGCTTTCGAGCCCGGTGTGGAGCGTTCGCCACGTCTCGCCTGCATCCTCGGTCAGGAGCAGATCGCCGTTCTGCATGCCGGCGATGAGGGCGTCTGGCTGGTTCCGCGGGGCGAGCAAGGCATAGGGCATGAACGACAACGGCCGCCCGATCCCGGTTCCGCGCTGCTCCGGCTGCTG
>CALMZR010000408.1 GCA_937870845.1 uncultured Chloroflexota bacterium | reverse complement strand
CCAGGATGCCGACTTTCATGCTGCAATCCTCTCCTTCCGCGGCCATCCTATCCCAAAGGAATCGCGCCGTCTGAACATGGGATACTTGGCGAAACGTCGGCGCGCTGGCCGGCGCCGATGCGCCGCGCCAATCCAGCGCCGCCCAGCCATCGCTGATCCGAGGAGGTTCGCTTGACCGCCGTCGCCCCCCGCGCCACCGATCGCCGCCAGGCGCTCGAAACCGAAGCCATCAACGCCCTGCGCGTCCTCTCCATCGACGCGGTCCAGGCCGCCAACTCCGGACACCCCGGTCTGCCCCTCGGCGCCGCCCCCATGGCCTACGTCCTCTGGACCGAGTTCATGACGTTCAACCCGCAGGACCCGTATTGGCCGGATCGAGACCGCTTCGTCCTCTCCGCCGGCCACGGCTCGGCCCTCCTCTACAGCCTCCTCCACATCACCGGCTTCGACCTGCCGCTCGACGAGGTGATGAACTTCCGCCAGCTCGACTCCAAAACCCCCGGCCACCCCGAGCGGCTGCACACCGCCGGCGTCGAAGTCACCACCGGCCCCCTCGGCCAGGGCTTCGCCAACGGCGTCGGCATGGCCATTGCCGAGCGATTCCTGGCCGCGACCTTCAACCGCCCCGGCCACGAGGTCATCGACCACTACACCTACGGCATCGTCTCCGACGGCGACCTCATGGAAGGCGTCGCCGCCGAAGCCGCCTCCCTGGCCGGTCACCTCGGCCTCGGCAAGCTGATCTACCTCTACGACCAGAACGAGATCACCCTCGCCGGCACCGTCAACATCTCCTTCTCCGAGGATGTCCCGGCCCGCTTCCGCGCCGTCGGCTGGCACGTCCAGGAGATCGACGGCATGGACACGAACCAGGTCCGCGCCGCCCTCGCCGCCGCCCAGGAGGAGACGGAGCGCCCCTCGTTGATCTGCGCCCGGACCACGATCGGGTTCGGCTCACCGAAAGCCGACACCTTCGGCGTTCACGGCTCCCCCCTTGGCCCCGAAGGCGTGGCCAAGACGAAGGAGGCGCTCGGCTACCCGCTGGAGCCGGCCTTCCACGTCTCCGACGAGGTCATGGCGCACTTCCGCCAAGCCGGGCGGCGCGGCGCGGAGTTGCAAGACGCCTGGCAGCTTGCGTTCAAGGAGTACGAGCAGGCGGATCCTGACGCGGCGAAGGCGCTCACCCTCGCCCTCGACGGCAAGCTCCCCGAAGGCTGGGACAGCGGCCTGCCGAGCTGGGAGGCCGGCTCCAAGCCGATCTCAACCCGGAAAGCTTCTGGCGAGGTCATCAATGCCTTCGCGCCGAAGGTCCCCAACTTCATCGGCGGCTCGGCCGACCTCAACCCCTCCACCAACACCCAGATGAAGAACGCCGGCGACTTCGGCAACCCCGCCGCCACGGTCGACCCCAGCGCTGGGCAGGGCCTCTCCGGCGGCGGCTGGGGCTACGCCGGGCGCAACATCCACTTCGGCATCCGCGAGCACGCCATGGGCAGCGCCGCCAACGGCATGGCCGCCCACGGCGGCGTCATCCCCTTCACCGCCACCTTCCTCGTCTTCGCCGACTACATGCGCCCCCCCATGCGCCTCGCCGCCCTTTCGGACCTGAAAGCGATCTTCGTCTTCACCCACGACAGCATCGCCGTCGGCGAGGACGGCCCCACCCACCAGCCGGTCGAGCAGCTCCTCAGCCTGCGCGCCATCCCCAAGCTCGTCACCATCCGCCCCGCCGACGCCAACGAGACCGCCGAGACCTGGCAGATCGCCATGACCCTCGACGGCCCCAGCGCGCTGATCTTCTCCCGCCAGGACCTCCCCGTGCTCGACCGCTCCGGCGCGCGAGGCTCGGTCGCCAACGGCGCCTACATCCTCTCCGATGCCGAGGGTGACCTGGACGTGGCGCTCATCGGCACGGGCTCGGAGGTGGACCTGGCCGTCCGCGCTGCGGCGATGCTCGCCGAGCACGGCGTGCGCGCCCGCGTCGTGAGCATGCCCTCCTGGGAGCTCTTCGCCCGCCAGGACGAGGCGTATCGAGAGCGGGTGCTGGGTCCCGCCGGCACGCCACGCGTCGCCGTTGAAGCCGGCACGACCATCGGCTGGGAGCGCTTCGTCGGCGACAACGGCGCCGTCGTCGGCATCGACCGCTACGGCGCCTCGGGCCCGGGCGGCAAGGTGCTGGCCCACTTCGGCTTCACCCCGGAGCGCGTCGCCGCCACCGCCCTCCGCCTGCTGGGCAAGGACGACCTCGCCGCCAGGATTGGACCGCAATAGCTCGCGTTTTCGCGAAGGAGACCCCGACATGGCCGACAACCGCATCAAAGAGCTCTACGCCAGGGAAGGCCAGAGCGCCTGGCAGGACGACATCTCCCGCGACATGCTCAACCAGGGCGCCATCCGCACCGCCATCGAGGAGACCGGCATCCGCGGCCTGACCTCGAACCCGACCATCTTCGAGAAGGCCATCGCCGCTGGCACGGCCTACGACGAGGAGATCGCCGGCCTGCTGGAGGAGGACCTCGACGCCCACGCCATCTTCGAGCGCGTCGCCGTGGCCGACATCCGGCAGACCACCGACCTCTTCCGCGACCTCTACGAGGAATCGAACGGCGGCGACGGCTTCGTCTCCATCGAGGTCTCCCCCGCCAGCGCCCGCGACGCTGCCGGCGCCACGGAAGAAGCGGTTCGCCTCTGGACCGCCGTCGACCGCCCCAACCTCATGGTGAAAATCCCCGGCACCGTCGAGGGCGTGCCGGTCATCCGCCAGATGCTGGAAGAGGGGATCAACATCAACATCACCCTCCTCTTCTCCGTCGCCTCTTACGAGCGGGTCGCCCGCGCCTACGTCGACGCCCTCGCCACCCGCCATGCCGCGGGGCTGCCGATCGACCGCGTCGCCTCCGTCGCCTCCTTCTTCGTCTCCCGCGTCGACACCCTCGTCGACCAGCTCCTCGACGAAAAAATCGCCGCCACAACCGACGAGACGCAGCGAGGCTGGCTCGAATCGCTGAAGGGCAAGGCCGCCATCGCCAACGCCAAGATCGCCTACCAGAAGTTCGAGGAGATCTTCTCCGGCGCCGACTGGGAGCCGTTGGCCGCCGCCGGCGCCGCGGTGCAGCGCCCCTTGTGGGCCTCCACCTCGGTGAAGAACCCGGCCTACCCCGACACCATGTACGTCGACGAGCTGATCGGCCCCCACACCGTCAACACCATGCCGCGCCCCACCATCGCCGCCTTCCTCGACCACGGCACGGTCGCCCGCACCATCGACAAAGACGTGGCTGCGGCCGACAAGACGATGGCCGACCTGGCCGCCGCCGGCATCGACATCGACGCCGTCACCGCCCAGCTCGAAGACGAAGGCATCGCCTCCTTCGCCAAGAGCTACGACGCCCTCCTCGAAGGCGTCGCCGCCAAACGGTCGCAACTGGCCGGCGCGGCCGCGGGCTGAACCGCAACAAACCACGGAGGCCCTGGCGGACTTTTTCACCGCCGACCGAGTCTCCATTTTGGCGTGCCGAATTGACACCGTGCAGGGCAAAAACCCACGGTCTGAAGCCGAATTCTCCACCCCCCTTCTGTGACAAGCGGCGAACTGCTACAGTGCCTCCTCGGGAGGAGTTCTATGCACGTCGCCGAACTGACGACCGCGCCTGGCGCCCAAACGGCGCCCCAGGAACTTCCTGAACTGCTGGCGCTCGCGCTTGCTTTGGGCGCCCGGAGCGTTGCGGGATGGTCCGCCCAGGAAGATCGGCTCGTCAGATCGCTTCCGGGGACGTTTCCATTTTCGACATCGGAGCTCCGGCAGGCGATTCGCGACGGCGCCGACCCGCTCGGTGATGCCTTCTGCCAGATCTTCTCTAACGACGAGCGCCGGCCCAAGGGCGCTACCTACACACCACAGTCGATCGTCCAGGCGATGGTCGAGTGGGCCGCGTCGCACGTCAACCCAGTTCGCGTCGTAGACCCCGGGGCTGGGTCCGGCCGATTTCTCGCCGCGGCCGGCAGGCAGTTTCCTGATGCGGAACTGATCGCAAGCGAGCTCGATCCGGTCGCCGCCGTGCTCGCGCGCGGTCACCTGGCTGCCGCTGGTCTGGCAGACCGCGCGCACGTGGTTGTCGGCGATTACCGGCGCCTCTCAATGCCCGAGATTGATGGGCCGACGCTCTACCTCGGCAATCCTCCCTACGTGCGGCACCACCTTATCGAGCCAGACTGGAAAGAGTGGTTGGTCCGTACGGCGAAGCAGCGCGGCCTCAAGGCAAGTCAGCTCGCCGGACTGCACGTCCATTTCTTCCTGGCCACGGCCGAGCACGCCAAGCGCGGCGACGTCGGCGTCCTGATCACCGCCGCGGAGTGGCTCGACGTCAACTACGGGCGCCTCGTGCGCGAGCTCTTGCTGGGCGAGCTGGGCGCCGCCGAGGTTCACGTCATCGAACCGACGGCCGATCCATTCCCTGGCACACAGTCTACAGCCGTCATCACCGGGTTCGCGGTTGGCGCAACGCCGGAGAAGATCGGGCTGCGCAGAATTGCGACGCCTTCGGAACTGGAAAGCCTGCGCACCGATTGGTTCGTCGGCCGGGACCGGCTCGAGGCAGCCGATCGCTGGACCCCGCTGACACGGCCAGCCCGAGAACGGCGCGAAGGATTCGTTGAGCTTGGCGAGCTTTGCCGGGTGCATCGTGGGCAAGTCACGGGAGCCAATGCAGTGTGGATCGCCGACGAAAACGAATTCGGCTTGCCGGAGCACTTCTTGTTTCCCACGGTGACCAAGGCGAGAGAGTTGTTCACGGCCAACGGCACGTTGAGTGACAGTTCATTTCTCAGACGCGTCATCGACTTGCCGCCTGACCTTGACGGCCTGGATCAGGCGTCCTTCGATCGGGTCCATGCGTTTCTTGGGTACGCACTCACCCGAGGCGCCGCCGATGGATACGTTGCCCGCAATCGGAAAGCTTGGTGGTCGGTCGGGCTGCGCGAACCGGCGCCGATCCTGGCAACCTATATGGCCCGGCGACCTCCGACGTTTGTCCGTAATCTGGCAGAGGCTCGGCATATCAACATCGCGCACGGCCTCTACCCTCGGGTGCATCTCGCCGAGGAGCAACTGCAGAGGCTTTCTCGGTTCTTGTCGGGAAGCGTGACGATGGCCGAGGGCCGAACGTACGCCGGCGGGTTGACCAAGTTCGAGCCCGGCGAGATGGAACGGCTGCTGGTTCCGACGCCGTCTTTGCTTGGCGATGCATCGTTCCCCGAGGCAATGGCGTGACGGCATCGCGCCGTCGCATGCCTGTTTCTCCCCTCCGCTGGACCACCGAACAGCTCCAGGCGGATCGCCTGACCGCCATCGCCGCGTTTCGCCGACAACGCCTCGAAGAGCCCGTCGAAACGTACGGGGAGCTGTTCGACGAAGAACGCGCCGTCATGGAGGATCTGCTTGAAAGCACCGTCGATCTGAGCCAACTTTCCGAGCAGGCTGCTGAGTTGCTGAGCAACCGAGACATGCAGGACGCGTTTCGCTACCTCGCTGGGCCGCCGATCTCGGCGGATGACCTGATGACGCTCGTCGATACCGATTCGCTCGCTCCTTCCCGCCTTCGCGGCGACCCCGAACTCGTACTCCGCATCTCCTCGATTGTCCGCGACGCCTTGGACCGGCGGCGGTTTCCCTGGGTCTCCGAAGGTCGCGAGCCGAATCCGGCGGAACGCGATGCGGCGATCCTCGCGTCGGCCGCGTTGGCCGCGATGCGCGGCGTTGAAACTAAGCGGCGCACGCAAGGCAAGGCGGCGCAAGAAGCCGCGGTTCGGCAAGCTCTGCTGGCGCATGGTTTCTCGCTGGTTCGTATGCCGAATGCATCAGCGCCGACCCTCGCCCAGGCGCCCAAGCCCGGCGAGTTCTCGCGGGAAGCGTCATTGGCAGGGCGAAAGGCGGACCTGATCGTTGGTCTCTGGGATCACCGTGTCATGCCGATCGAGTGCAAGGTCTCGAACTCCTCCATCAACTCGATCAAACGCCTAAACAACGACGCCACGGCGAAAGCCGAAGGGTGGATCAAGGACTTGGGCGAGGTCCAGATTGTCCCCGCCGCGGTGCTCAGCGGCGTCTACCACCTGCACAGCCTGGAAGACGCCCAACGTCGCGGGCTCACGCTCTTTTGGGCGCATCGGCTAGGTGACCATCTGAATTGGATCGACTCGACGCGACCCTGAACGGACTCGCGGACGCAGGGAGAAGCAACAATGTCCGAGGTCGCGCTGCGCCACGTGCCGCTGCCGGATGAAACCGCCGCTCCCGATCCGCCCGCCATTGATCCCGCGGAGTACGAGCGCCGCTGCGACGCAACCCTCGCCCACGCCGGCACGCCCTGGGTCGCCGTCTACGGCGATCGGGAGCACAGCGCCAACCTCCTCTTCCTGACCGGCTTCGACCCTCGCTTCGAGGAGGCGCTGCTGCTTCTTGGTCCAGAGAGCCGGCGCGTTCTGTTGGTCGGCAACGAGGGCGTGGTTCACGCCGCCGCGGCCGGGTTGCCGCTGGAGGTGAGGCTCTTCCAGGGATTCAGCCTGATGGGTCAGCCGCGCGAGACGGCGCCGCGTCTCGACCGCGTGTTGCGCGACATTGGAGTCGCAGGAGGCGACGAGGTCGGCGTCGTCGGATGGAAATACCTCAGCGAGGCCGAAGTCTTCTCCGATCCACACTTCCCGGTCTGGGCGCCGGCGCTGCTGACGGATGCCCTCGACCACGTCACGGGCATTTCGCCTGTTGACCTGACCGCGGTCCTGATGAACCCCGGCGACGGTCTTCGGGCGCAGAATAGCGCCGACCAGATCGCCGCCTTCGCCTGGGCCGCGCTGCGCGCCAGCCAGGCCGTGTTCCGCGTGGTCCAGGCCGCGCGGCCAAGAATGACCGAGCGCGATATCGCCGCCAACATGCGCTACGCCGGCGAGCCCCTTTCGATGCACCCCATCGTCGCCAGCGGCGCGCCGGGCGAAGCCATCAACGGCCTGCGCTCCGCAACCGGCCGGGAGGTGCAAGCCGGCGACGGCATCACCTGCGGCGTCGGCTACTGGGGCTCCCTCTGCTGCCGCGCCGGCCTGCTCGAATCGACCGTGCCGGACGCCTTCTTCACCGACTACGTCCGGCCCTACTTCCTGGCCCAGGCCGCCTGGTACGCCACGGTCGGCCTCGGCGTCACCGGCGGCGAAGTCTTCGCCGCGGTCGAGAAGGCGCTGGCCGATGCCGGCGCCGCGTTCCGCCCCATGCTCAACCCCGGCCATCTCATCTCCTACGACGAGTGGGTCCACTCCCCCATCGAACCGGGGAACCACACGCCCCTCGCCTCCGGCATGGCCCTGCAATGCGACATCATTCCCACCCCGCTTCCGCCTGGCACGGCGCTCAACTGCGAGGACACCATCGTCCTGGCCGACGAGGCATTGCGCGACGAGATCGCGGCGCGCCATCCCGCGCTCTGGGCCAGGATCGAGCGCACCCGCGACCTCATGCGCAACGACCTGGGACTCACCCTCCGGCCAGAGACACTGCCCCTCTCGCTGGCGAACGCCTACCTGCCGCCCGGCTGGTTGGCCCCGGATCGGGTGTGCGCGTTGGCTTGATTCTCCGCCCCCCGTGTCATGCTGAGCGAAGCGAAGCATCTCGGCCGCAGGTTGCGTCTATTCCGAGACGCCGAGATTCTTCGCCCTTCGGGCTCAGATTGACACGTTTGGGCATACCGCACTGAACCAAGCCGGGCGTCTCAACCCGTCTCGTCAACCGAGCCGCGCCACGATCCGCACGCCCCGCGGGTCGCGCCCAAAGGCCAAACGCTTCGCCCAGGTCGTCGGGTAGTCGCGAAGGTCCTCCCGGCCGACGAGGCACGGCGAGTCGACCTTCGCGCCGATGCTCCGCAGCGATGCCACGACCCGCTCCGCGCCCATTTCCAGCGGCCAGTTGGTCTCGGCCAGCGCGCCTCCGTTCAGGACGACATCGATCACGGCCTGCCGGTTGGCGAGCGCCGCGAGCCCTGCGAGCAAGCCGGGTTCGCCTTGAATTAAACCGCGCAGCAAGCTGCCCCAGGGAAAGTTCACCGTGACCCGGTTCGCCAGCCCCCGCAACTCATCCGGCAGCGCCAGGGCATCGGCGACGACGAAGAGCGCGTTCGCCGGCGCCGTGCGAGAAGCCGCCCGCAGATTCGCCTCGCAGAGGTCGAGGGCGATGGCGCCGCGATCGGGCCGGCTCTTCGCCAGGCTCCGCACGAAGCGCCCATCCCCGGCCCCCAGATCGATCGTGATGCCGGAATGCATTTCCATCCACGCGGCGACCTCCGCCGCGTCCATATGGCTCGTCGTTTTTCCGTTGATGACTCGCATGATCCACCTTCCGTCCTGCACTGCTCGGGTCGAACAGGGCAGGCGGCAGGCGGAGCGCGGGCACGACGAGGCCAGGCGGCGAACGCGTCGCCGCGTCAGCCGCCGTCGAGGGCGTCGGGCGTCGGGTGGTCGCGCCGGTTGTGGGGGAAACACCACGAGCCGAGGGGGTTCCCCGGCTCGACAACGGCTATGCGATTGGGCTTACGAGAAGAGGCCTAACAGGGCGGGCGGATGCTGGAGACCATCGGAGCGGACCTCGCGATCCGGCACAAGTCGATTGCCTGCCCTCAAGTCTACGGGGAGACGGGCGAGAGGGTCCACCGTGGGCGGCAGGTGCGGCGGCCGGACCGCCCGGCGAACTTCCCGAACTTCCCGAACTTCCCGAACTTCCCGGGAGTCATGCCACGGCGCGCCCGCCGTCGCGGCGCCACGAGCCGGGCTCGTTTCAGGCGGTACAATTCCCGCTCGATCGTGGCCATGCCGCGCCCACGCGAATCGGGGAGCAGAGGCAACCGCAATGAGCGACGCGAAACCGCACGTCGGGCTGATCGGGCTGGCGGTGATGGGCGAGAACCTCGCCCTCAACATCGCCCGCAACGGCTTCCCGCTCGTCGTCTACAACCGCACCACTCTGCGCACCGAGGAGTACCTGGCCGGCCCCGCCGCCAACACGAGCATCACCGGCGCCGCCACGCTCCCCGAATTCGTCGCCGCACTGGAGCCGCCGCGCCAGATCATCCTCATGGTCAAAGCCGGGGTGCCGGTCGACGCCGTCCTCACCGAGCTGGTTCCCCTCCTCGATCCGGGGGACATCGTCGTCGACGGCGGCAACTCCTACTTCCGCGACACCGAGCGCCGCGAGGCCGAGCTGGCCAGGCAGGGCATCCGGTACGTCGGCATGGGCGTCTCCGGCGGCGAGCTGGGCGCCCTGTGGGGCCCCAGCCTGATGCCGGGGGGGCCGCGCGAGGCGTACGACGTTCTCGAGCCGATGCTGATGGCCATCGCCGCCAAGACGAGGTACGGCCCCTGCGTCACCTACATCGGCCCCGGCGGCAGCGGCCACTACGTCAAGATGATCCACAACGGCATCGAGTACGGCGACATGCAACTGATCGCCGAGACCTACGACATCATGCGCACCGCGCTCGGCATGTCGGCCCCCGAGATCGCCGAGGTCTTCGCCCGCTGGAACGGAGGAAAACTCGCCTCCTATCTGATCGAGGTCACCGCCGAGGTGCTGCGCTTCGTCGACGAGGAGACGGGCCGCCCCATCGTCGACGTCATCCTCGACGCCGCGGAGCAGAAAGGGACAGGCCGCTGGACGATCGAGAGCGCGATGGAGCTCTCCAGCCCCGTGCCGACCATCGACGCCGCCGTCACCGCCCGCAACCTCTCCGGGTTGCGCGCCTTGCGTGTGGAAGCCAGCGAAGTCCTCATCGGCCCCACCCCTCCCGGCGGAGCCGACGAGGCGCGGGCGATGCTCGGCGGCGACAGCGGCGCGGATGGCGCGTTCGCCGCGCTCGAATCCTCGCTCTACTTCTCGAAGGTCTCTTCCTACGCGCAGGGGATGTCGCTGCTGGCAGCGGCGAGCATCACCTACGACTGGAAGCTCAACCTCTCCGAGATCGCCCGCATCTGGACCGGCGGCTGCATCATCCGCGCCGATTTCCTGGCCGACATCATGCGCGCCTACCGCGACAACCCGAAGCTGACCAACCTGCTGCTCGACGCCGACATCGCCCGCCAGTCGGACGAGACCGTCGGCGGGGCGCGGCGATCTATCGTCGCGGCGCGCTCCTGGGGGATCCCCGTGCCGGGCACGTCTTCGGCGCTCGACTACTTCGACACCCTGCGCCAGATCTCGCTTCCGGCCAATCTCGTGCAGGCCCAGCGCGACTACTTCGGGGCCCACACCTACCTGCGCACCGACCGCGACGGCATCTTCCACACCCTCTGGCACGGCGCCGAGCAACCGGCCGAGCCCGTCCCGGTGCAGGAGCTGGCCGACGTCTAGGGTACAGGGCAAGCTATGTGTCGTTCAGCCAACAAGCAACCGCTTGAACGTGTCATTCCGGCGAAGGAGGAATCTCGGCGCTCGGGACGCGCCGTTGCGCCTGAGCCGAGATGGTCCTTGGGAGTCCTCGCTTGGCTCGAAATGACACCGGGTTGGCTCGGAATGATACGGTCGCCTTGGGGCAGCGGCGCGGCCAGAGAGGCGGGTGATCGGCGATGACCGAGACGCCCCCCACCACCACCCTCACCGACGGCGCCGTCGCCGCCGACGGCCAACTCCCGGAAGCTTCCGAGGTATGGTCGCATCCCGTCGACGCCTGGACGCAGGCGCAGGACGTGCTCAACCCGCTGCGCTCCTCCGAGGCCGACCGCGTCATCGCCCCGGCGGCCATGGTCATCTTCGGCGTCAGCGGCGACCTCACCTCGCGCAAGCTGATGCCGGCCCTCTATGACCTGGCCGTCGGGCTGCCGCTGCCGGAAGGGTTCTCCATCGTCGGCGTCTCGCACCGCGACTGGAGCGACGACGACTTCCGCCAGCAGATGCGCGAGGCCGTCACCGAAAACGCCCGCACCCCCGTCACCGAGGACGCCTGGCAGGGGTTCGCCCAGGGGCTCAGCTACGTCCGCGGCGACTTCGCCCAGCCCGATTCCTACACCCGCCTCGGCGAGCGGCTCCGCGCCATCGACAGCGAGCGCGGCACGAAGGGCAACCGCATCTTCTACCTCGCCACCGCGCCCAACTTCTTCCTGCCCATCATCCACGGCCTCGACGCCGCCAGCGTCTCCGAGCGCCAGGCGAACTACCTCGAACCGAGCCAGGGCTGGCAGCGGATCGTCGTCGAGAAGCCGTTCGGGCACGATCTGGCCTCGGCCCGCGACCTGATCCAGGAGATGGCCGACGCCTTTTCCGAACGCCAGATCTACCGCATCGACCACTACCTGGGGAAAGAGACGGTCCAGAACATCCTCGCCTTCCGCTTCGCCAACATCCTCTTCGAGCCGATCTGGAACCGCAATTACGTCGACAACGTGCAGATCACCGCCGCCGAATCGATCGGCGTCGAAGGCCGCGCCGGCTACTACGACGCCGCCGGCGCCCTGCGCGACATGGTGCAGAGCCACCTCCTGCAGCTCCTCACCGTTGTCTCCATGGAGCCGCCCGCCCGCTTCAGCGGCAACGCCGTCCGCGACGAAAAGGTGAAAGTCCTCCGTTCCGTCGTTCCTCCGTCTGCGGAAGACGAGGTGATGCGCTGGGTCGTCCCCGGCCAGTACGGCCCCGGCTACGTCGGCGGCAAGGCGGTCCCCGGCTACCGCGAGGAGAAGGGCGTCGCCCCGGACAGCAAGACCGAGACGTACGTCGCTCTCCGCCTGCGCGTCGAGAACTGGCGCTGGAACGGGGTGCCGTTCTTCCTGCGCACCGGCAAGCGGCTGCCGCGGCGCGTGACCGAGGTCGCCATCTCGCTCAAGAAGGTGCCGCACATGATCTTCGGCGGGGCCGAGGTCGAGCCCTCGCCCGACGTGATCTCGATGCGCATCCAGCCCGACGAGGGGATCGCCGTCCGCTTCAACGCCAAAGTGCCCGGCGCGGGGACGCAAATCCGCCCGGTGCGCATGGAGTTCTCCTACGGCTCGGCGTTCGGCGAGGCGGGTCCCGACGCCTATGAGCGGCTGCTGCTCGACGTCATCCGCGGCGACCCGACCCTCTTCACCCGCCGCGACGAGGTCGAAGCGGCCTGGTCGATCGTGCAGCCGATCCTCGACGTCTGGGCGGCCCCGAACGCCCCGGCCCCCTACCTCTATCCGGCCGGATCGTGGGGACCGGATCAGGCGGACGCCATGATCTCCCTCACCGACCGCGCCTGGCGCCGGCCGTAGGGCGGCAAGATGGCTGCGTCACGCTCAGAGCCACAGCGCCCGGTCGCCCACCCGATCCCCGGCGCCTCCTGGGAAGCCCGCGTCCTGGACGCGGGGGAGATCACCGCGCAACTGAATGCCCTCTGGCGCCGCCAAGCCGAGGCGCGCGCCGCGGAATCGGCCTCCTCCAACGGTCAGGGCCGCGATGCCCCCTGGCCGATGGTGACCGCGCGCGCCGCCACCCTCAATCTGATCGCCGCTGCGCGCTCCAGGGCCGACGCCGGGCGGGTGCGGCAGACGATCGCCGCGCTCTCGGATTTGTACCCGTCGCGGGCGACCGTCCTCGTCGCCGACCCGTCCTTCGGGAACGGCGTCTCGCCCGGCATGGACGTCCGCGTCGACCTTCTCGAACAGGAAGCGGCGCGCGGCCGGCCGGCCATCGTCTTCGAGTGCGTCACCGTCGACGTCAGCACCGAGAACGAGCGCCAACTCGCCTCCATCGCCTCGCCGCTGCTGGTGCCGGACCTGCCCGATTTCCTCTGGTGGTCCGCTGACACGGCCCAGGCGACCGCCCTCTTCGCCGAGCTGGTCGAGATCTCCGACCGCCTCATCGTCGACAGCGCCATGTCGCCCCACGCCGCGGGGGCCATGCAGACCCTGCTCCGCTTCGTCCGCGGCGCCAGCGAGCGCCCCGCCCTGAGCGACTTCGCCTGGGCCCGCCTCAGCCCGTGGCGGCGGCTGACGACGCAGTTCTTCGACGTGCCGGCCGCCCTGCCCATCCTCGACCTCATCGACGAGGCGACCTTGACGTACGCCAACTCCCCCACGAGTTGGTCCGGGTTCACCAGCGCCCTCCTCTATGCCGGCTGGCTCGGCTCCCGGCTCCACTGGCGCACCCCCGGCGAACTGCTCCCCGTGCGCGGCGAACCCAACACCTGGCGCGCCACCCTGCGCGCCGGGGCCGCGGGCAAGCAGCGCGAGGTGACGCTCACCCTGCGCCCGACCACGCGGCCTCTGGCCGCCTCGACGCTCCTCGACGTGCGCCTTGCCGCCGACGGCGGCCGCGCCGGCTTCTTCACCGTGGAACGCCTCGACGACGACGAGATCTCGACCACCAGCGACAGCCCGGAGATGCCCAACATGGTGCGCACCGTCTTCGCCCGCATCCCGACCGAGGCCGACCTGCTGGGCGAAGAGCTGCGCGACTTCGGGCGCGACCCGATCTACGAGGCGGCCCTGGAGTTCGCCGCCGACATGGCGCCAGAGGGGTTCATGGGGGTGAGACCGCGGTGACGGACGAGGCGGGAGGCGGAAGGCGGAAGGCGGAAGGCGGAAGGCGGGAGGCGGAAGGGGCGATGCGGGCATCGCCCGTGCCCGCGTCGCCCGCATCGGCTTCCCCCCCGTCACCCGTCACCCGACACCCGTCACCCACGCTCGACCTCGGCCCCCGCGGCGACGTCATTGTCGTCGACGACGGCTCGGCGCTGGCGGCGGCGGCGGCGGAGCGATTCGCTCGGGCGGTGGAGGAAGCAGTGGCGGAGCGCGGGCAGGCCTTCGTGGCCCTCTCCGGCGGCAGCACGCCGAAGCAGATGGGGCGCATCCTGGCGCGGGAGCCGTACCGCTCGCGCATCCCCTGGGACCGCGTGCAGGTCTTCTGGGGCGACGAGCGCTGGGTTCCTCTCGGCTCCGAGGAGAGCAACGCCGGCGAGGCGATGCGCGGTTTCCTCGATCTGGTCCCCGTCCCGCGCGCCCACATCCACCCCTGGGACACCGAAGCCGAAGAGCCGCAAGACGCCGCCGCAGCCTACGAGGCCACGCTGCGCCAGGCCTTCGCCGACCCCGACGGCATCCCCCGTTTCGATCTGGTGCTGCTCGGGATGGGCGACGACGGCCACACCGCCTCCCTCTTCCCCGGCACCCGCGCCCTGAGCGAGATGGAGCCGCTGGCCGTGGCGAACTACGTGGCGAAGTTCGACGCGGTCAGGCTGACGCTCACCGCCCCCGTCCTCAACAACGGCCGCGAGATCCTCTTCCTGGTCGGCGGACCCGGCAAGGCCGATACCGTCGAGACGGTCCTCGACGGCCCCGAAAACCCCGTCGCGCTCCCCGCCCAGATGATCCGCCCGGCGCAGCCGGATGGGAAACTCCGCTGGCTCATCGACGAGGACGCCGCCGCCCAGCTCCGCCGCCGGGGCTCGTGACGTGGACCTGGCCGAGCGGATCGCCCGGCTCGCCGCCGTCGCCGCCGACCTGGTCCAGCCCGGCATGACCGTCGGCCTCGGCACCGGCTCCACCGCCGACGCCGTCATCCGCGAGCTCGGCCGCCGCGTCTCCGCCGGATTGGTCTTTACTGGCGTCGCCACCTCCTCCCGCACCGAAGAACTGGCCCGCGATCTCGGCATCCCCCTCACCAGCCTCGACGACCTCGACCGCCTCGACCTCGGCATCGACGGCGCCGACGAGATCGCCCCCAACCTCGACGCCATCAAAGGCAAAGGCGGCGCCCTCCTCTACGAAAAACTCGTCGCCCTCTCCTGCGAGCGATTCGTCCTGGTGGCGACTACCGAGAAGAACGTCGAGCGCCTCGGCGAACGCACGGCCCTCCCGGTCGAGATCGTCCGCTTCGGCTGGCGGCAGACGGCGCGTCGCCTTCAGGAGCGCGGTTATCCACCCGAACTGCGGATGTCGCCTGAAAACAGGGAGCAGCCCTTCGTTTCCGACAATGGCAGCTATATCGTCGACTGCGATACTGGCCCGATGGATGACGCGGAGGAAGTCGCCGCCGCGGTGAAACTCTTACCTGGTGTTGCCGAGCACGGTCTCTTCATGGGCATCGCCCGCTCGGCGCTGCAAGTCGATCCCGCGGGAACGGTGATCCGGCGCGAGCGCACCCAGGAGTAGCTCGGCTTACACGCCGCGTTGGTGGCGGGTTTGAGCACGGAGGCGGCTCTTGACTCGCCGCCCCCGATCTCCTGTTCCGATCCATCCCAGTGGCAAGGCTCGTTTCCGCCTACGTGCGCGCAACGTAGTAGTTATTGAAAGGATCGCTCGAGATCTGCTCGACCACGACGTGCGCGAACCCGGCCTCAGCGAGCAACTCGCGCGCCAGCTGCTCGCCCCACATCGTGCCCAATCCTTCTCCGCCGTACGCCAGCGAGGTCGTCATACAGAGCATCGTCGACGCCGTGTAGAAGGTCGGCCCAAGTGGGTGATCGAGGTTTTCATGGAGGTTGCTGGACGCCGCGATGTCCTGCATCAGGAACACGCCGTCCGATCGCAGCGCGTCGCGGATCGCGCGCAAGACCGCGCGGGGATGTGCCTGGTCGTGAATGGCGTTGAAGGCGGTGATCAGGTCGTACCGGCCCGGCTCCTCCAACAGCGCCGCGTCCTTCACCGCAAAGCGGACGTTGGTCAGACCGAGCCGAGCGGCTTCCGCCCGGCCCGCCGCGATCCCTGTTTCCGAGAAGTCGTAGCCGGCGAAGCGGCTAGTTGGGAATGCTTTGGCCATGACGTTGATCGCGTGGCCGGCGCCGCAGCCGACGTCGAGGACCTTGCCGCCACGCTCGAGCCTGTCCACCAACCCGGGCGCCAACGGCAAGATGACATCGATCAGCAGCGCGTCGAAGAGCGGGCCGCTCTCCTCGGCGTGCAACTCCTGGAAGCGGGGGTAGGCCGAGTACGGCACGCCGCCGCCCTTGTGGAAGCACTCGACGACCTGCTGCTCGACGCTCCCGACCATCGACACGTACTGGGTGAAGAAGGCCATATTGTCGAGTCCGGCTTTCCGCGTCAGCGACACCGCCCGTTCCGGTGACAACGCGTACATGCGCGTGGCGGGGTCATAGTCGACGATGCGGCCGGTCACCATCGCGCTCAACCACTCCCGCACGTACCGCTCGTTCAAATCGGCCGCGCGCGCGATCTCCTCGCTGGTGGAGGGGCGGAGGTCGGCCATCGTGTCAAAGAGGCGGGTCTGATGGCCGATGCTGATCATCAGGGCGAGGAACGCGTCGTTCCAGATGCCGAGCATCCGCTCGGCGAAGGCCTCCTTCTGGACCTCATCGAGGACCTGCGTCGCCATTGCACACTCCCCTCTATCTCGCCATCAGACAAGGCACCTGCTACGGCGCTGGCGTTGCCTCTGTCGCGCCCGGACTCGGCAGGAGCCCGAGTTGGGTGAGGAACGCATACGCGTCGTAGTAGTGGGCTTCCCACCGGATCTGGCCGTCCGTCAGGCGGAATAGCGCGGCTCCGCGCAGGGTGACGGCTTGGCCGGCCCCAGGCGGAAGTCCGGGGTAGGTGCCCGTGTAGGCGCCGGTGAACACCCACTCCGCCGCCGCCCACTCATCGCCGCCGAACGCGATGGGCAGCTCGTAGGCGTGGCCGGGGAAGCCGCTGAACTCGGCCGCGATATGGGCCTGAATCTCTTCCCGACCGCGGAAGACGGCCCCGCTGCTTACGTCTTCGAGGATCGCGTCATCGGCATACAGGGTCGTCGCCCGCGCGGGATCCTCGGCCCAGACGGCTACCCACTCCGTGAAGAGCGGCGGCAAGACGCCGGGAGTAGCCTCCTGGGCGGCGGCGCGGTGGCCGCTGGCGGCCAGGAGGAGCGTGACGAGGCCGCTGCCGAAACCACCAAGTGCGGCCCGACGGGGCAAGGCGGCGGCGAACAATACCGGGGTTGCATCGTGGTTGTGTTCGGGGGTGACCATAGCGATCCCTCCTCGTGATGGACGCGGTGCGTCAATTCCACTCGTCGCGGACAGATTCGCCAAAATGACGCACGGCGGGTCGGCGTTACAGCGGCACGGTGGTCGGCTCCAACGCCTCGATTGCGCCATCGTTCCACTCGGGGTCTTCGCTGAGCGTCGCGCGGAACTGCTCGTACCAGCGTTGCTGCTCGAGGTCAGCGGCGTTCTTGCGGTAGTTCTCCTCGGAGTCGAAGATGACGAGGGCCAATACCTGGCCTGGGCTCGAGTCCGATCTGAGGATGTACTCGCCGATGAATCCCGTCGCCTCAGGTGCGCGCTCACGCCGCCAGCGCTGGGTAATCTCCTCGAACGCATGCTCCTGTCCGGGCCTCGGCCGACAGCGGAAGATCGTGCCGTACACGTCTGCGCTCCTTTCCGTTCGACACCTTCGTTGCCGCTCACCGATGGTCGATCGACCATTCCGGCTCGACCATCCTGGCAGAGCAGCGGCTAGAGGACGATTGGGGAAAGGACCGATTTCGGCTGAGAGCGATGCCGATTTTCTGTCGTGAGGCGGAGGTTTTTGGCGACGGCAATACCTACGTACCGGGGTGGGACAGTCCGCGCTCGACGGCCCAGGCGGCGATCTGTGACCGGGAGGCGAAACCCAGTTTGCGAAGCATGTTGCCGACGTGCGCGTCAATCGTGCGCTCGCTGACGCTCAACGCCTCGGCGATGGCCCGGTTGGTCTGGCCGTGAGCAATCAGCGTAGCCACCTCCCGCTCGCGGACCGTGAGACCGCCGAACGCCGCTTTGGCCGCCCGCCGTGCCGAAACGGCGGTCGGCGTGGGCAGTCGCGCGGTGGCGGCACGCACGAATTGCTCACGTAGTTCCTCGCCCGGCACAGTCGATGCCAGCGATGCGATGAGCTGCCTGGCGGCGGCTTCCTCGCGGCCAGCTTCGTCCCCACGGCCCTGCTCGCGGAGGAGCGCGGCGAGCATCGCGTGGAGTCGCCAGAGTTCCGAGCGAGCGCCCTGGTCAGCGGCGACTGACCGAGCCGCCTGCAACAGCACGATGGACTCCTCCGTTCGGCCCAACGACGCCAATGCCTGCGCCTTCAGCCGCGCCAGGCGGGGAATGTCCCCCTCGCCGGTCAGGTTCGCGGCCGCCGCGTAGAGCCCGTCCAGAATCGCCAGGGCGGCGGTCGGATCGTCGCGGGCCAGCGCCAGTTCCGCCCGCGCGCACCACAGCAAACGCTGCCCCGCCGTTCGCATCGGTGTGCCCGCGTCGAACTCAGCGAGCGCCTCCTCGGCCGCATCCAGCTCGCCCTGGGCGATCTGCACCGATGCCAGGCGTCCCACGGCGATCGTCGACCAGAGGCGGGACCGCAACGCCTCTCCCAACACCACCACCTGCTCGAAATGCAGACGCGCCTTCGGCAGCGCCAGCAGATCGGCGTGGACACCGCCCAGGCCCACGTGGGCCTGCGTCATCCATTGCCGATGCTCGATCTCCTCGGCAATGGCCAAGCCTTCCCGCAGCAGCTCAAGGCCGCGCCCGACGTCTCCCGCCGCGGCATAGGACTCGCCGAGCGTCATCAGCGCGAACGCCGTACCGGCCAGCCAGTCGATCTCACGCGCCAGTGTCAGCGCTTGTTCGCCGCCGCGGATGGTCTCGGCCAGACTCTCCGCTCCCACCAGCACGTCTTGTTCGCAGATGGCGTTGGAACCGACGTTGGCGAGGCAGCCCACCAGCCCTTGCGCATCGCCCAACGCATGGAAGAGCGCGGCCGCTCGCGCCAGGGCGGAGACTGCCGCGACGAGATCGCCGCCCAACGCCGCGGCCATGCCCAGGAGGTCGAGGGTTGCGGCGATCCCTTGCCGGTCGTCGAGCCGCTCGAAGATGGCCAGTGCCTCCGCGTGGTGTTGATGGGCCGGCACCGGGTGCTCATGGTTGGCGTACCAGTTGCCCATGCGGTTCAGGACGTGCGCCAGCAGCGCGGGGTCGTCCATGCTACGAGCGAGAGCGAGCGCCCGGCGCAGGTAGTCGAGCGCTCGGTCGTAATCACGGCTGGCCCAGAGAGCGGCAAGATCGAGCAATGCCTGACACACGCCGCGCTGGTCGGCGGCCGCTTCGGCGAGGAGGAGGGCTGCCCCGTAGTCGGCGCTGGCGGCCTCGAATTCGCCGAGGAGGTCGTACGCGCGAGCGCGGGCGGAGAGGATCTCGGGGGCGGGTGGCTGCTGGAGGGCGTCGGCCGCGGCGAGGGCGCGGGTGAATTGCTCGACCGCCGATCGCGGGGCGCCAAGCGCCTGCGCCCGCTCCCCGGCTGCCCGCGCATATTCGAGCGCCTTCGCCCATTCCCCCGCCTCAACGCAGTGGTAGGCAAGGTCCCCGAGGTGCGCATCGGAAACGTCCAGGTCGCGCCGCTCGAGCGCTGCGGCGATGTGGCCGTGCAACCACTTCCGTTCCCACGCCAGCAACTCGCCGTAGATCGCCTCGCGGGTCAGCGCGTGCCGAAACGCAAACGTCTCCGCCGAGGACTCGACGAGCAATTGGACCTCGATCAACGCTTTGACCGCTCGGAGCAGGTCGGTCTCATCGCGTCCCGACAGCTCCTGAAGCAGGGCGAAGTCGAACCGACGGCCGGCGACAGCGGCCAGTTGGAGGATCTGGGTGGCCACCTCACCCACCCGCGCCGCCCGGCGCAGGACCGCGTCACGGATGCTCCGCGGGATACGCAGGCGGTCGATCGGTTGTCGCTCCCAGCCTTCTGCCGCGGGGTAGATGTCACCTGCCGCGACAAGCGAACCGAGCACCTCCTCTACAAAGAACGGGTTCCCCTCCGTCAATGCGTAGAGGGTACGCAGAAACGCGGCTCCGACGGGACGGTCCTGCGCTAGGATCGCCCGGACCATCTCGCCCACCTCGCCGACGCTCAGCGGGGTCAGCGGCAGCTCGGTCGCCAACCGCCCGCGGTCGAGTTCGGCCAGGAAATGACGCAGGCCCAGGTGCGCCTCGTCGGTGCGATAGGTGAGCATGAGGAGAAGCGGCCGGGTGGCGGTTTTCCGAGCGAGGGAGAGCAGAAGATCCAGGCTCGCCTCATCGCTCCAGTGAAGGTCTTCGAGGACCACGAGCGTCGGCCGAGCCGCTGCCAACCCAGCAACGTAGCGATCCAGCGCATGAACGACGCGGTGCTTCTCTTGCTCCGGGTGCACCCTCGTCGGCGAGAAACCAGGGAGAAGTGCGGCCAACTCGGGAAGGAGTTGTGCGATCTCGGGCACGGCGGAGCCGAATTCGAGAGCGAGTCCATCGGGAGCCAGAGCTCCGCTGCGGGTACGAAGCAGATCGCGGAACGGCGCGTAGGGCAAGACGCCGTCAGGCTCGAAACAGAAGCCTTCGAGGATTGTGAAGCCGAGCCGTTCCCCGCGTGTACGCGCTGCGGCGACCAGCCGCGACTTTCCAATCCCGGCCTCTCCGCCGATCAAGACGGTTTGACCGTGGCCCTTGGCCACTTCTCCAAGCACGCGTTCGAGTCCGGCAAGCGGGGCCGATCGGCCAACGAGGACAGGAGAGACAAGCGGGAGATCAAACGACACGTCGATCCGCCCCAGGCGGTGGTGAGGGACCAGCAGGGACGGACGGTCGATGGGCCTGCGCGCATCGCCGGGCACGCTATCGCCTTCTCCGCGGAGCGCCAACGGACTCGACGGAATCTGCTGCCAGCATACACCTGACAGTCGAGGCGTGCATCAACGTGGATGAGGCTGCCGCGTCGTTTTCGGTTCGTTCTGGCAGGCTATACTATATCGGCAACAGGGGGAGTAGCCTCCGTCCCCTATTGAGGGACGGACCCCGCGGCCGTCAGTACGCGCTGTCGCGCCGGCCGCCGGAGCGAGCGGCATCGCCTCGCTCGGTCAGACCCTGGCTCATCCGTCCGGATGCGGCCGGGGTTTCGCCTACCCGAAGCCCCTGGTCACATCCGTCTCCCGCGCCTTGCGCCACCCGGCGCGGAGCGCGGAACCTGGCTGCCACGTGCGCCGTTGATTCAATGACGGCGCATCGTTTCGGACGCACGAGCAGCCGCGGCGGAAACGCCGTAGACTCAACCGGCCGAGCCGTGGCCGGAATCCGGCGAAGGAGCGCTTCGCCAGCGGCATCGACGCCGCGCATGCACAGAAAGAGGACCGCCTTGATCGGCTTCGATCCGATGTACTTCATTTTCATGATCCCGGGCGTCATTCTGATGCTCTGGGCGCAGTGGCGGGTGAAGGGGAGCTACACCAAGTACAGCAAGGTCCGCAACGACGCCAACCTGACCGGGGCCCAGGTCGCCCGCCGCATCCTCGACGCCAACGGCCTCTACGACGTGCCGGTCGAGCACACCCGCGGCGAGTTGACCGACCACTACGACCCCCGCTCGCGCTCGCTGCACCTGTCGGACGGCGTCTACGGGAAGCCGAGCATCGCCGCCATGGGCATCGCCGCGCACGAGGTCGGGCACGCCATCCAGCACGCCCGCGCCTACGCGCCGTTGCAGTTCCGCACGGCCATCGTGCCGGTGGTCAACATCGGCTCCACGCTCGGCTTCCTCGTCCTGTTCGCCGGCATCATCCTGCAGGCGACCGGCCTGGCCTGGCTCGGCGTCGGCCTCTTCGCCCTCTCGACCATCTTCGCCCTCATCACCCTCCCGGTCGAGTTCGACGCCTCGCGCCGCGCCAAGGAAGCGCTGACCAACCTCGGCCTCACCGACGGCGGTCTGCAGCGCGGCGACGAAACCTCCGGCGTGGCCACCGTGCTCGGCGCCGCCGCCTGGACCTACGTCGCCAGCTTCGCCGCCTCGCTCCTGTCGCTCCTCTACTACGTCATGCTCGTCAGCGGCATGGGCCGCAGCCAGGAATAACGAGCTATCAGCTATCGGCTATCAGCCCCGACGAAAGCCCCTCTCCCATTGCAATGGGAGAGGGGTTTGGGGTGAGGGCCATTCCGGGAGACACCGTTCCATGACCAACGTTCCAACCCCCTTCCCGCGCGCGGACGCCGCCGGGGCACGGCTCATGGCGACCGCCTGGGCAGAGTATTCGGCGGCGCTCTGGCAGGGCGACCACGCCGCCTCCGGCTTCGCCGAGTGGCTCGCCACGTTCTGGGAGCCGTCCCTGGAGCGGCCCGCGGGCTCCCCCGACGCGCGCAACCCCTACGCGGCCGAAGGGCGCGGCATCGACTGGTTCGAGCGCGACGGCTGGGTCAGCGGCCACGTGCCGGGGCTGCGCGGCGGCTATCTCCTGCCCCGCAGCGCGATCCTCCACCATCCCTGGCTGGCCCCGATGGCGCCCGCCGCCTGATGCATCCGCTCCGCACCGGGGCGCTTCTGGCAAACCTGCGCTACGATAGGCCCGGGACGATCGTCCCGGGCCTGTTGCGTGACCGGCAGGCGGCTCTTCCGGCGCCGTAGCCGGTACGCGAGGCAGGCCACACCGCATGATGGGCAGCAACAACGGCAACATCACCATCGGCCACGTCTGGGGCATCCCCATCCAGATCAACCCCAGCCTCTTCGTCATCCTCGCCATCCTCACCTGGACGCTGGCCACCAGCCTGCTGCCGGAGGCCTATCCGGAGCTGAACACGACGAGCCTCTGGCTGACGGGCCTGCTGACGGCCATCCTCTTCTTCGCCTCCATCCTCTTTCACGAGCTGGCCCACGCCCTGATCGCCCGCCGCAACGGCGTCCCCGTCGTCAGCATTACGCTCTACATCTTCGGCGGCATCGCCCAGCTCGGCGGCAAGCCGAAGTCGCCCGGCGCCGAGTTCGCCGTCGCCGCCATCGGCCCGGCCTCCAGCGTGCTGCTGGCCGGCGTCTTCTGGGGTCTCAACCAGCTCTTCGGCGACCGCGGCTACTTCGGGGCCTCGACGCAGTGGCTGGCCTACATCAACCTCATCCTGGCCATCTTCAACCTGGCCCCCGGCTATCCGCTCGACGGCGGCCGCATCCTGGAGTCGATCGTCTGGGGCATCACCGGCAAGCAGGAGACCGGGGTGCGCGTGGCCGGCACGGCGGGGCAGATCGTCGCCTACGCGCTCATCGCCTGGGGCGCCTGGAACGTCTTCAACGGGAATCTGGTCGGCGGCATCTGGTCGGTGATGATCGGCTTCATCCTGCACAACGCCGCCACCGCCGAGAAGCGCGCCTTCATCCAGCAAGGGCAGCTCAGCGGCACGCGCGTCTCCCAGGTGATGGGCAACGTGCGCGAACCCGAAATCCCGGCCGGGCTCATGCTGCAAGATCTCGTCGAGCAGCACATCCTCGGCCGCGGGCAGGGCTCCTTCATCGTCGTCGCCGCCGGCAACCCCGTCGGCGTCCTCTCCCTGCGCGACGTCTCCCAAGTCCCCCGCGCCGACTGGCCGCTGATGACCGCCGGCGATGTCATGACGCCGCTGGTCGACTTGCCCCGCGTCGAGCTGAACGACGAGCTGCTGACCGCCGTGCAGCTCATGGACGCCAACCAACTGCTGCAACTGCCGGTGTTCGACGGCAGCCGCCTCGCGGGATTGCTGACGCGTGACGAGGTGATCCATCACCTGCGCGTGCGCTCCGAAGTCGGCTCCTGATCGCAAACGCCGTTTCGTGTCATGCTGAACGCAGTGAAGCATCTCGGCTCAACGCAAATGCGTCTCACGGGAGCCGAGATGCTTCGTTTTTCAGGCTCAGCGTGACACGAATGTGTGTGCCGCGACCGGGGGGCAACCGTGCAAGTGACCGTCAAGTACCAGGGCATTATCGCCGACATGCTGGAGCGCAAATCGGAGCAGATCATCCTCCCCGACGGCGCCACCATCGACGACCTGTTCGCCAAGCTGACCGATCGGGACGAACTGGCCCAGACCATCCTCAAGCAAACCCGCGCCTTCATCGACGGCAAGCAGGCCGACCGCGCCGCCCCCCTCCCCGACGGCGCGGAGGTGATCTTCATGCGCCCAATCGCCGGCGGGTGACGGGTTTCAGGTGTCGGCTGTCGGGTGTCGGGTGTCGGGTTTCAGAGAACGATCCCCGTCACCCGTCACCCTACTTCGACGCCGTCGACCCCGGCGGCAGGTTCAGCCCGCCCGTGTGCGGCAGCGGCTCGGCGCCGGGGGCGTACACGGCCCAGCCGAGACCGTAGCGGTCGAGGGAGGCTTCGGTCGGCATGCCGGTCGCCTTGTCCCAGCCGGCCATGGCGTAGTAGCGGTCGAGGGCGTCTTCGAGCTGCGCCTCGGTGACGTGCAGGCCGTCCGAGGGGCCGCCGGTCAGCGGCTTGAAGAGCTTCTTGGGCAGCTTGTCTTCGTTGCGGCCCGCCCCCTCGCGGGCATTGAACAGGCGCTGCATCGTCAGCTTGCGCGCGCCGACGTCGACCAGCTCGTCGACCGAGGTGTTCCAGCCGGTCGCCGCATTGAGAGCATCGGAGAGGTGGTCCGGGCCGTAGAGCTGCCAGGCCGGGCCGTAGACGAACTGGCAGACCGACGCCGAGTCGAGCAGCGAGTAGAACTGCTGCGTGAGCAACGCGAAGCGGACCTTCTCGTCGGAGAGATTCAGCGGGTCCTGCGGGTCGGTCAGACCGAGCAAGGCCAGGCGGCGCAGGCTCTCCTCGTCGGAGTCGGGGGCGTAGCCGGGGTCGTGCTCGCTCGACTGGTGGTCGGCCCCGAACGGGTTGACCGCGTAGATCAACGCCAGCGAGCGCTTGACCTGCGGCATGTGCGCCGGCAGCGCGTTCCCCTTGACGGCGGTGATGAGGTCCGCGCCCCGGCCGCCGAGCCGCTGCGAGGCCCCGTTCATCCCCTCGGCCAGCACGTCGCCGAAGCCCGAACGCGTCGCGATCATCTCCGTCAGTCGCACCATCGTCTCGGCGTCGCCCCACGCGATCGGCATGCCGCCGGTGTCGGCCAGGGTGATTTCGCCCTTGGCGAAGGCGTCCATCGCCCAGCCGATGGTGGCCCCGACGGCGATCGGGTCCATCCCCTCCTGGTTGCAGATCTGGTTCGCCAGCGCCACGCGGTCCAAATCCGAAACCATGCAATACGAGCCAAGGGTGGCCAGGTTCTCGTACTCGGGGCCGCCGTAGCGCCCCTCCACCCCCAGCGCCTTGACTTCGACCACTCGCTTGCAGCGCACGGCGCAGGCGTAGCAGGTGTCGTTCTTGAGCAGGATGGTGTCGTACATCTTCTCGCCGGAGATGGCTTCCGCCTGCTCGAAGACGCCGCTGTCCCAGTTGTGGGTCGGCAGCCCGCCGACCGACTGCTGCGCCAGCACCGTCTCGGCGGTGCCGTACTTCTGCAAGCCGGCCATGGCCACGTTGACGCGCACGTTCTTGGCGCCCCATTGGGTCAGCTTCTTGAGGCCGTCTGCGTCGTGGACGGGCACCTTGCCCGTGCCGCGGCAGACGATCGACTTGAGGTTCTTGCTCCCCATCACCGCCCCGGTGCCGGTGCGCCCCGGCGCCCGCGAGGTGAAGGTCACCGGGCAGGCGAACTTGACCATGTTCTCGCCGGCCCGGCCGATGGTCATGGTTTGCAGTTTCTTGTCGCCCAGCTCGGCCATGATCGCGTCTTCGAAGGCGCCCGTGCCCATGCCCCAGTAGGCGCTGGCATCGCGCAGCTCGTACTGGCCGTCCTTGATCCAGAGGTAGACCGGTGAAGCCGCCTTGCCCGTGACCACGATCGCGTCGAACCCGGCCATCTTCAGCTCGGCCGGGAAGAAGCCGCCCACCTGGGCGTCGCCGATCAACCCGGAGAGGGGGCTCTTGCAGTTGACGCTCATCCGGCTCTGGCCGGAGATGGCCGTTCCGGTCAGCGGGCCGACGGCGAAGACGAGGACGTTCTCCGGCCCGAGCGGATCGGCCTTGGGCGGCACGCCGCGCAGGATGTAGTCCATCGCCATCGCCGCGCCGCCCATGTACTTCCGGTACCAGTCGTCGTCGTGCTCGTCGACGGTGATGGTCCCGCTCGTCAGATCGGCGACCAGGATCTTGCCGGTGTAGCCGTAGGCCATCGTTCCCTCCCGGGTGTCGGGTGTCGGGTGTCGGACTGACAAGGCGTCGGGGTCGCAGTCCCCTGTCACCCGACACCCGACACCCGACACCCTGCGTTGTTCGGTGGCCGCATCGTGGCCGGGTCCTGCCAAACGGTCAAGAGCGGTTCGGCGCGTCGCAGGCGCTTGTGAGCGCGAATCCGGTGTGATACCGTCCCTTTTCGAGAAGCACGCCCGGAGAAGCGTGGGTAACCGTTATGCACGACGGCTCCGAACGAGACGCCGCGAACGAGCCCCTTGCCGTTCGGTCCAAGATCTGGATCGAGCGGGATGGCGACGTCGTCCTCTCCGAGTGGCGGGTCGAGTTGTTGGAAGCGATCGACGCCCACGGCTCGCTCAGCCGCGCCGCTGAGGCCCTCGATGTACCGTATCGCACCGCCTGGGAGCGGGTGAAGGCGACCGAGAGCGAAGTCGGGTTTCGCCTGCTGGAGAGCGAGAGCGGCGGCGCCGACGGCGGCGGCAGCCGCCTCACCCCGGAAGCGCGCGACCTGTGCCGCCGCTTCCGGCGCGTCTCCGGCGGCATTCATGAGGTCGTCAGCCGCCGCTTCAGCGCGGAGTTCGGGGGACGCGAATGAGCCATGCTCTCGCACGCCATCGTTATGCGCCATCGCGCCGAACGGTCGGCCGGGAGGAGGTCGCGGTGAACGTGAAACGCGGACAACCCAGGATGTCGCGGCGTTTGGCGACGGCGCTGCTGCTGATGCTCGTCGCGCTTCATCCGTTAAGTGGAGCACTTGGACAGGAGGCAACCCCCGGCGTCATCGGCGACGTCATCCTGGCCACGACCACTTCGACCGCCGACACTGGTCTCCTCGACGCCCTCGCCCCGGTCTTCCTCGAGGCGACCGGCCTCACCCTGAAACCGATCGCCGTCGGCTCGGGGGCGGCGCTGGAGATGGGGCAGCGCGGCGAAGCCGACGTGCTCCTCGTCCATTCCCCCGCGGCCGAAGAGGAATACATGGCAGGGGGATTCGGCACGGAACGGCGCACCGTGATGTACAACGACTTCGTGATCGTCGGCCCCGGCGACGACCCGGCCGGCATTGCCGACGCGACCGACGCCAATGACGCCATGACCCGTATCGCCAACGCGCAGGCCACGTTCGTCTCTCGCGGCGACGACTCCGGCACGCACGCCCTGGAGCGCCGGCTCTGGGAGGCGGCCGGCATCGCCCCGGCAGGCGACTGGTACATCGAGTCCGGATCGGGCATGGGCGACACCCTCAACATCGCCGCCGAGCGCGGCGGCTACACCCTCACCGACCGTGGCACGTACCTGTCATTGCAGGACCGGCTCGGCCTCGAAGTCCTGGTGGAAAGCGACCCGTCGCTGCTCAACGTCTACCACGTCATCCTCGTCAATCCCGAAAATGGCCGCGACATCGACGAAGCGGCCGGCCGCGCCTTCCTCGAGTTCCTGCTGCTGCCAGAGACGCAGGAGTTCATCGGCGCCTTCGGCGTCGACGAGTTCGGCGAGCCGCTCTTCACCCCCTGCGCCGACAACAGCTGCGGCGTTCTGGCCGGCGCCACGCCCACCCCCGAGGCCTGAAGTGGCCACCTCCGTCGTAGGGGCGCTGCTTGCTGCACCCAACGGCCGTAGGCCGACAGAGTGGGTTCAGGAACGCGGTTGTAACCCTGCGAGCCACGGGCGATGCAGGCGCACCTGCGACCGGGCGACCCATGAATGACCTCTCCGCCGGTTTCATGGAAGCAGTCCAGCTCCTGATCGGCGGCAATGCCGAGGTCTGGGAGATCGTCTTCCTCTCCCTGCGCGTCTCGCTCTTCGCTACGGCGGTCGCGCTGCTGCTCGGCATCCCGGTCGGGGCCGGGCTGGCGCTGGCCCGCTTTCCCGGCCGCTCGTTCGCGGTCGGCGCGCTGTACGCGGGGATGGGGCTGCCGCCGATCGTCGCCGGTCTGTTGGTCAGCGTCCTGCTGTGGCGCAACGGCCCGTTCGGCGCCGCGGGGCTGCTTTACACGCCGGCCGCGATGGCGATCGCCCAGGCGCTCATCGCCACGCCGATCGTGGCCGGGTTGACGCTGGCCTCCGTCAGCGCCCTCGACCCGCGCTACCGAATGCAGCTCCTGGCCCTCGGCGCGGGGCGGGCTCAAACGGTCTGGTGGCTGCTGCGCGAGGCACGGTTCCCACTCATTGCCGCGGTCGTGGCCGGGTTCGGCGCCGTCATCTCCGAGGTCGGCGCGGCGATGATGGTCGGCGGCAACATCAAGGGCGAGACGCGGGTCCTGACCACGGCGACGGTGCTGGAGGTCAGCCGCGGCCACTTCGACACCGCCTTCGCCCTCTCCTTCGTCCTGCTCGGTCTCACCTACCTCGTGACGATGTCGCTCGCCCTTCTGCAGCGCCAGCCCCGACCTCACCTCGCGTCCCGGTGACCGATCCGGTCCTCCAGCTCGACTACGTCGTGGTTCGCGCCGGCGCCCGGACGGTGCTCGACGTGGCGTCCTTCCGGGTCGCACCCGGCGAAATCGTGGCCGTGATCGGACCGAACGGCGCGGGCAAGACGACCCTCCTCCACGTCGCGGCGCTGCTCCGCCGGCCTGACGGGGGAGCGGTGACGATCCTCGGCACGCGCGCCACTCCCGCCAACAGCGCCGCGCTGCGCCGGGCGCTCTCCGTCGTCTTCCAGGATCCGCTGCTGTTCGACATCGGGGCGCTGGCCAACGCGGCCGCGGCGCTCCGCTTTCAGGGGATCCCCCGCACGGAGGCGGAGGGCCGCGCCAGCGCCTGGCTCGAGCGTTTCGGCGTCGGCCATCTGACAGGGCGCAGGGCCAGAAGTCTCTCCGGCGGCGAGGCGAGCCGGGTGGCGCTGGCGCGGGCCTTCGCCGCCGAGCCCGCCCTCCTCCTCCTCGACGAGCCCTTCAGCGTCCTCGATGCACCGACCCGCGCCTCGCTGCTGCCGATGCTACGCGAGCAACTCCGGGAAACCGGCACGGCGGCCGTCCTGATCACGCACGACCTGGACGAAGCGGCTGCCTTCGCCGAGCGCCTCGCGGTCATGGACGCTGGCAAGATCGTGGCCGACGGGTCGGCGCCGGACCTGATCGCCCGGCCCCCGTCGCGCCGGGCGGCGGAGTTGCTCGGCGTGGAGACGATCGTGTCCGTGGAGGTGACGCACGTCGAAGGCGACACGGCCCGCGTCGCCATCCTCCCCACCGGACCTTCCTTACTGGCGGCGAACCGGTCGGGCCGCCTGTTCGCCGGGCAGATCGTGACCTTGACGCTTCCCGCCGGGGCCGTCCGCGTGCTGAACACGGATGAGCGCTGTCCGCCCGCGACGAACTGCCTGCCGGGCGTGGTGCGGGAGGTCCGGCCCTTCGCCTCCGGGGCGCGAGTCGTCGTGGCAACGCCGGCTCCGGTGGTCGCGCTGGCGCCGTGGGGCTCCGCGTCCGCGGCCTGGTCCGCCGGAGACCGCGTCGTCATTGCGTTTGATTTCACCGCCGCCCATCTCATCGCCGAAGATTGCTGACCGCGATCCGTCCCGTATCCTTTCCTTCATCGGCGCGATTGGTCTATCTGGAGCAGGATCATGGGGGAAGCGACCAGCATCGAGCACCGCATCAACCAGACGCTCGCCACGGGGAACGGCGAGCGGAACGCGATCACCCTGGCCACGGCGGAGTCATGCACCGGCGGCAATGTGGCGGCGCGTCTGACCAGCCTCGCCGGTTCTTCCGAGTACGTCCTGGGCGGCATCGTCGCCTACTCCAACGACGCCAAGGCTTCGCTGCTCGGCGTGTCGCAGGAGACCCTGGGAACCCGTGGCGCCGTCAGCGCCGAGTGCGCCCGCGAGATGGCGGAAGGCGCCCGCCGCGCCTTCGCCGCCGATCTCGCCGTCTCCACCACCGGTATCGCCGGCCCCGGCGGGGCCACCGCGCGCAAGTCTGTCGGCCTCGTCTACATCGCCCTCGCCGGGCCGGACGGCGTCGCCGTCGACGAGTTCCATTTCCCCGGCGGCCGCAAAACCGTCACCGACGCGGCCACCAACGCCGCGCTGCTGATGCTTCTACGCGCCGTGGAACGGCGGCTGGGCCGGACGTAGCAACACCCGGCCTCGCCCCTACAGGCCGGTTGCAATCGTCACCAACTCGCCTCTGGTCACCCGCCCACCGGGACAGGGCACCCCTCCCCTTCACAAACGATCCTCCCCTCGATTTGCGGATCGATCGGCTCGCCCGGCAGGGCCAGCGGCGACTCCCCGGCCACGTACGCCGAAACGACATCGGCCAGGATTTCGCGCGAGTCGGCGCGGGAAAGCAGCTCCGGATAGCCGTCGCCGCCGGAGGCGGTGAAGTCGTTGGTGGCCAGGGTGTAGGTCGTGGCATCCGTGAAGTCGATCGCCTCGCCGGTGCAGGATCCATCTGTTGCCTGCCGCACCGCGCTGGTCACCCGGCTGCCAGGTTCCGCCTCGATGTCGTAGGTGAAGCAGAGCCCGGAGACCTGCGGGAAGGCCCCGTCCGCTTCCGGCATGGAACCCACGCCGACTTCCAGCATCTCCTTCAGCTCCGCGCCGCTGAGCTGCAGCGTTACAGCCACGTTGCCGAACGGCAGCACCGTCAGCACCTGCCCCTCGGTGATCACGTTTGGCCCGGCGTCGTCCGGGCAAAACTCCGCCCCGTCCGGCGGGCAGGTCAGGTCGGCGCGGATGCCGCCCGAGTTGGTGACGGCGAAGTCGACGCCGTAGGTCGTGCGCAGCGCGTCGGCGACCACGTTGCCGATCAGCGATTCGCACAGCCGCCCCGTCTCGCCCCCGCAGGAGTCGGAGCGCGGGATCGGACGCGTCGCCGATCCGATCACCTCGCCGAAGATCGGGGCCAGCTCGACCTCCAGGGCATCGAGCCTCCCGGCAATCTCGGCGTCCGGGGTCACGCCGATGTTCCAGGGCCGATGGTGGTCCGCCGTGCGGTAGACCAGCTCCCCCGCCTCGATGTCGACGACGAGCCGGACGCGGGTGAACATCACCCCCTTGGAACGGTTCTCGACCACCATCACGCCGTTCGGCAGCACGGCCGAGACCTGGACGTCGGTGTGGTCGCCGACGACCAGATCGACGCCTTCGAGCTGCTCGGCCACAGCCACCACCGGCCCCGTCGGCTCGGTCAGCGTGCCGCCGAGCGCGCCCATGTGCCCCATGGCGATGACGACCTCGGCGCCCTGCTCGCGCAGCGAGGCGGCCTCCTCGTTGATCGGCGCGACGGGTTCGATGACCCGATACGGCCCGAGCGAGCCGGGTCGCGTGAGATCCGGGATATCCGGGTTGGAAAACCCGATCAGTCCGACGCTGACGCCGTTGAGGTCGAGCAGCAGCGAGGGCAGGAACCCCTGATCGCCCGGTTCGGGCGTGGCGTCGGCCCACGCCGGCACGAGGTTGACGGAGAGGTACGGGAACTCGGCGGCCGGGGCCAGGTTTTGAAGCATGTTCTCGGCCCCGGCGTCGAAGTTGTGGTTGCCCAGCGCATCGGCGGTGAACCCGAGCGCGTTCATCACCTCGATGGTCGGCAAATCGGCGAAGACCGAGGAGATCGGCGGCGTGGCGCCCACGGCATCGCCCGCCGTCACCAGGATCACCTCGCTCGGCGCCTCCGTCCGGTATCGGTCGAACCAGGATGCCAGGAAAGCGACCCCACCCACGTCGTACGAATCGCCGGCCGCGCCCTCCTCCGCGAAACTGTCGGCGGAGGCGCTCAGCGGCGGGAGCTGCCCGTGGAAATCGCTGATGTCGAGCAGGGTGACCTCGAGCAGCGCCTCGCCGTTCGCCAGCACGTCGTAGAGGATGCTGCCGCTGGCGTTGTACGGCCCCGGCCCACCCAGCAGGAACGCGGCGGTCGGCGCCACGTCGATGGCGCGCACCGTGGCGCTCGCTCCTGATGCGATCGCGGGGCCGGCGGCGAGGAAGAGGCCGGCAGATCCTTCGTCCGGGAGGTAGCCGCCCGCGGCGAGGGGCGCCGCCTTGCCGATCACGCTGTCGGTGACGGAATCGCCGAAGCGGTACGGCGCAGCCAGCGTGACGACGATGTCGCCCGTGCGGCTGGGATGGAGCGCGTCAGCCCCGCCCACGTCGCGCAGATCCTCTTTGCGGAACACCGCGGCGACGACGGGCGTCCCGTCGTCGGTGACACTCTCGAAGGCGGCGATGATCCCTTCACGGGTCGGCTCGAAGGCGTCTTCGGCGACGGAGCCCGCCGCCTCCCGGCCATCGACGTTGACGTACAGATGCGCCGTGCCGCCCGACCAGCAGGCTTTCACGGCGGGCCCAACCGGCAGCGCCTCGGGATCGGGCGTGCCGGGCGGTTCGCTCACCGGCCCGGGCACGCAGTTGGCGGGTTGCGCGGCCTCGGCGATCCCGGCGTCGACGAGCACCCGACCGGCGTCGACCGCCAGCCAGGAGGGCGCCATGCCTCCCGGCGAGGCCAGCAGCGTCGTCGCCTCGTCGCCGAGCAGATCGCGCCCGACGGCGAGGATCTCGTCGGCCATCGTATACCCGTCGCGGACGAAACCCAGTTGCGCATCGTCATCCACCCCGACGACCTCGTCGCCTCCTTCATCCCCGATCGGAGTAGCGACGGCGCCGTCCTCGCCGCGTTCGGCAAGCAGCCCCAGGAACTGCTCGGAGACCGCCGCGGGGAAGGTCGTTCCCAACAGCAGCAGATCGGGCTGCACGCCGAGGTCTTCGACGACGAAGCGCAGCGCGTCGACCGTCTGCCAGGACGCGGTGATCCCCTGCGCCACGAAGGTCGCCTCGTCGATGACGCCCGCTTGCAACGGGGCGGAATCCACGCCGACCGGCGCGTCAACAGCGAGATTGAGCGCCTCGGCGAATCCGCCCGGCTCCTCGCACTCCGGCAGCTCCGCGCAGCCCTCCCAAGACGCATCCAGGCGGCTGACTGGCGTGTAGTACAGCCGGAAGCGGCTGAGGTCCGGCGCAAGGTCGATCGTCTTCAGCCAGAACCCGGCCGCCATCCCCTCCTGCTCGCCCGCCAGCGGCACGGCGACGCTGGCCCAGGCGCCGGAGCCAAGGTCGGCAACGGAGGCGGACGCATCTTTCTCCGGCGCCACCAGCACCCGGTCGTAGTTCTCGGTCGCGTCGTCGGTCGAGTCGTAGATGTAGATGCCGAATTCCCGGTCCGGATTGACGCCCGCCGCGTCGAGAGAGCGGACGGTTACATCGGTTTCCTGCGCCGGGCTGAACGACTCCGGCGCCTCGGTCCATCCCTCGGCCGGGCGCAGCTCGACGCGGTCGTAGCCGACGCCGAGGCTCTCCGCCACGGCGGTCTGCTCCACCACGTCGTAGTTCGCCACAACGCCGGCCTGCGACAGCGCCTCGGCGCCCCCAATCACCGGCCCCGCCAACCCTGGATCGAGCCCGGCGACACCGCCCCACCCCACGGCGACGACCGTTTTGCCGGCCCGCTCGGCGGCTTGCGGCAGCGTGTCGGCCTGGATCAACCCGGCGTCATCCCAGATCGCGACGTCCGCGAAGTCGGGCGCCCCGGTGCGGTAAAACCGGTCCCCGACGATGCCGTGCTCGGCCGGCCACGTTCCGGTCAGCAGCGTCGGCAGGCTCGTCCCCGTCGTCGCCGGGAAGGGATCGAGCAATCCCCCCTCGGCGGTCGCGCCCGTCTCCATCATGTCCGCGATCGCCGGCAGCGCGCCCTCGGCGACGAACGCCTCCACCAGATCGGGGCGCAGGCCCGGCGCGGCGAAGAGGAGCACCTTGCCTCCGCCAACGTCACCCGCGACCGGCGTCGCCTCCTGCGCCACGGCTGGGGCGACGAGCGCCGGCCAGGGGATCGCCAGCGTCACGCAGAGAAGGAAGGCGGCGAAGAAGGCGGGGGCACGGGTTCCGGTCATCGGGCACGCTCCATGGCGACTCGCGCGAATCCGTCCCGCATAGTATCGCGGGTCACAACACGACGTGTTTGCGCCGCCATGAAGGAACCTGGCGGTCGGGCTTGGCTGCATGGCCCGCTCGGTTCTCTCCCTGGGCGTGTCGAACGTCGGTTGGCCTTGACCGTCGTCCGAGATGTTCCCCCTGGAGCAGAGATGACGAACCGGGTTGTCACAATGTTGCAACGCTTTCGAGTCCAACTGCGACGCTCTGCCGACAGGCGTTCGCGTAGTTTGGCGTCTGACCCTCGATGGCTCATCGGGATAGCCAACGGTCCTGGCTGGGGCAGCGGGCGGCCGCACGGTCGAAGGCTGCCTGTCCATGCAGGGGAACCGCGATCGGAACGGGGATGAAACGTGTCAAGAAATCAGGTGCATTGAGCACCCGTGAAAGTCTCCGGCCATCCCGGTGAAGGCCGCCACGCCGCGGACGCCGCTCGAGCCGCTGCCCTACCGCGATCAGGCCAAGGGCTTTACAACGGAGTATTGTTCGGTATGATCTTGCTTGTACGGCTTCTGGGGAAAGAGAAAGGGGCATGCCGCATAGGCAAATCATATATTCTCAAGATTCAGTGACGTCTTACATCTGACCAATCGAATCGGCCAAGCCGCGAAGTCAGCTTGGCCGCTCTGCTGCCGCGGAGGGTGTCCCGTGTTGCGTCCCGTCGCTCGCCTCGTCTGTCTCCTCGTCGCGTGTTGCCTTGTCGTCGCCGGGTCCGGCCTCGCGGCCCCGTCCGTCGCGAGCAGCGCCGAACCCGCGGACATGCCACGGGACGGGGCGCAATCCCAGGCGGCGTCGCTGCTCGACTTCGACGAGACCCTCCGCTGGCTCGAGCTGTGCAGCGGCCCGCTCAGCATTCCCCTCCTCGACAACAAGCTCTGCACCCACGGCCCCGATCCGGCTCCGGCGGGGTACGATGCCGCGCTGCCGGTTCTGCCGCTGCCGAACGGGGAGGCCAACGACGCGCTGGAGACGGTCGTCTGCGACGGCGACGGCGAGAGCGGGTCGCGCATCCAGGTGCTGTATGTGTACCGCGCCGGGGCCGAAAATCGGCTCGATCGGGTGCGTTTGTCGCTGCAAGCCTGGGCGGCGGAGGCGGATCGCATCGTGCAGGCGAGCGCCGCGGCCACGGGGGGAGAGCGCGCCCTGCGCTTCGTCCACGACGACCAGTGCCAACCGGTCGTCCGGGCGGTGGAAGTCCCCGCGGCGGCCGTCGGCGGCTTCGACGCGACGATCACGGCCCTGAAACGGGCCGGGCACAACCGGCCCAATCGCTCCTACCTGGCGTTCGTCGACTCGACCTCCGCCGGCATCTGCGGCATCGCCACCGTCTGGGCCGACGACCGGCCCGGCGGCGGCAACCGCAACAACACCGGGCCCGCCTACGCGCGGGTCGACGCCGGCTGCTGGGACGGCTTCACCGCCGCGCACGAGGTGATGCACAACCTCGGCGCCGTCCAGCATTCGGCCCCGAACGCCAGCGGCGGGTTCCATTGCGTCGATGAATGGGACGTGATGTGCTATGCCGATGCTCCGCGCACATCCACCCGCGTCGAGTGCCCGAACCGGGCCGACGACCTCAGCCGGTTCGACTGCAACAACGACGACTACTTCCACGCCGCGCCGCCCCGGAGCGGCTACCTGGCCCACCACTGGAACGCGGCCAACAACCGTCTCCTGATCGGGGCCACGAGCCAGTCCGACGACGACAAGGACAAGAAGGACAAGAAGAAGCGCAAACGCGGCAAGGGCGGCAAGGGCGGGCGGCGCTGAGATTGAGAGGGACGCCCACTCGCCCCAGGAAGCTGAGGCGCCGTTCCGCTTCCGCCTGACACGGCGGTCGCGTCACGCCAACTCGTACAACCCGATCTCGTCGAAGGCGACGGTGAACGGCTCGGTCCCCTCCGAGGCCATCAGCGCCCCGAAGCTGACGCTCCCCTCGTTGCCGATCTCCGGCAGCGCCGCACCCGCGGCGGCGGCGACGTCGATACCGTTGATGAAGAGGAGTGGAAAGCCATCCGTCACCCGCAGCTCGACCGATTCCAGCGAGGCGACGGGCTCGATCGCCGCGGCGTACGAATGGGTCTCGCTCCACGGCAGGAACTGCCCGGCCGTGGGATCGAATTGCAGCACCTCCCACGTCTGGCGCGTGGGATCGACCGCGAAGACCCACTGGCCGCCGGCAGGATCGGTGCGCGCCTCGATGGTGACCATGCCGTCGCCGGAGGTCTCGCGTATGCGCAGCAGCGCGGCGAAATCTTCCCCCGCCAGCGGCGCGTCGTTCGGCGACAACGGATACCCGGAGATCACCCCCGGCTGGTTGATGGACAACGTGAAAGAGCCGTCCTCGTAGGCGCTTGCCGATTCGTCGTCGCTCGTCTCGACGAAGTGCTCCGGTCCCTCGAACCGGTCGACGACCATGGCGCGGCTGTACGGCGCGATGCGCGCGAGCGCCATGGCCGCTTCGGAGCGCGTAGGGTCGGTCCCTTCCGCGCTTGAAAACGCCGTTCGCGCCGAATCGAGCCGGCCCGCGCCCGCTTCCTGTTGTCCCAGCGCCAGGTAGGCGTCGTACAGGGCGGCAGCGATCCCGGTGTCCTCGGGCGCGTTCGCCAGGGCATCACGGTAGAAGTTCGTCGCGCAGCGCCAATCGCCCCGCGCGGCGCACCCCTCGGCGGCCGAGAGGCTGGCCGCCAGGTCGTCCGGCGGCGGCTCCAGACTGACCGTGGCCGTGGCGCCGACGCTGGCGGCGACCGCGGCATCGACGGAGGCCAGCAACGGCCGCGCCAGATCGATCGGGCGAAGCTGCGTCAGCGAGCCCCCGGTCGGCACGCACCCCACGTCCTCCGGCCCCACGACGCCGTCCCGATTGGTGTCTCCCGGCCGGCAATCGAGCGACGAGCCAGACGTCGGCACCCCGATCAGGGCCCCGCGGGCATCGACCGCCGCGCCGCCGGAATTGCCGCCGGAGGTGACGGCGTCGGTATTGATCCAGGCCGTGCCGTCGATCCCTTCCTCGAAGATGAACCCGCTGACCACCCCCACGGTGTAGGTCAGCGATCCGTTCCCGATAGCCGGAAACCCGAAGACATGCACGGGATCGCCCAGGTTGACGGCATCCGAGCTGCCCAGGGCCACGATCGGCAGCTCAAGCGTCTCCAGATCGAGCGGAGCCCCGCGGGCGTCGCCATCGACGCGCAGCACGGCCAGATCGAGCGCGGCATCCTCGGCGACAACCGAGGCGAGAAACCGCGGTTCCGGCAGCTGCCGCCCGTCGGAGACGGCGACCATGAACCGGTCGGCGTCGACCTCCAGGTCGGCGCTCTTCCCCTCCGCCGCGAGCTGCCCCTCCAGCTCGGTCAGTTTCTCCTCGACCCCCTCCGGGGTGATGAGGTGCTGGTTGGTCAGAATCAACCCGTCCGGCGCCACGGTCGTGCCACTCCCGACCGCGTACCAGATGACCTGCTCCTCGCCGTCGACCACCCCGCGCACCACGATCGAGAGCTGCACCACCGCATCGACGGCGCGCCCGAGCAGGACCGGGTCGATCTGGGCGCGGGCCGCCGCGGCTCCGGGCGCAAGGAGGAGCGGCGCCAGCGCCAACATCGCCAGCAGGACGGTCCAGGTTCTCACATTGAGATGTCTCGGCGTGCGCGCCATCGCGTCCAGGCAGGTTGCGGAACCGATCGTGTACGGCATAAACGCGCGACGCGGGCGAGCCGTGCCGCGCCGCCTTCCACTACGTCTGAAGAGAGGCGCCATTCTGAGCGCCAGCGAAGAATCTCGGCTCCACGGAACCCGGCCTCACTGACGCCGAGATGTTTCGCTTCGCTCACCATGACACGGTTTGCCGGCTGCCACGCTCATCCCTCTTCGCCGGGCGCGAGCGGCTCCCGCCGCTGCGCCAGCAGCAAGTGATCGCAGACCAGCACCGTCTCGTCGCGCTGGTTGATCGTCTCCAGCCGCTCCACCACGAAACCCAGATCCGGCCGCTTGTGCGGCCGCTTCTCGGCGATGACGACCCGAGCCCGGATCGTGTCGCCGATGAAGACCGGTTTCACGAAGCGCAGGCGGTCGTACCCATAGGAGAGCGCCAGGGGGTTGACGTCGCCGGCGGTCATGCCGACGGCGATGCTGAAGATGAGCGTGCCGTGGGCCACCCGCTGCCCGAACTCCTGCGCCCGGCACCATTCCGCGTCCATGTGGTGCGGATAGAAATCGCCAGTCTGCCCGGCGTGCAGCACGATGTCCGCCTCCGTGATGGTGCGCCCCAGCGTCTGCCGCTCCTCCCCCTCGGCGTAATCCTCGAAGTACCGCTCCCGGAACTGCACCCAGCGCCCCCGTCTCCGCCATCATGCTCGCCCCCGCGGCCAAGAGCCCCCTCTCCCGTGTCCCACGGGCCGGGTGCCCTTTGGGCGGCGGGGTTGGGGGGTGAGGGCACACCGCCGCCTTGCCATCTGCAAACCGTACGGCGATCATGCCCTCATGAACGACCGCCATGGTAGCGCATGACCGAGCCGATCCGGACCCCCGACCCGCTCCCGGAATCGCAGCGGCCTTTGGCCGGGTTGCTGGTCCTCGACTTCAGCCAGTTCCTGGCCGGCCCCTCCGCCGCGCTGCGCCTGGCCGACCTCGGCGCCCGCGTCATCAAGATCGAGCGCCCGCAGGGCGGCGATCTCTGCCGCCGCCTCTACATCTCCAACCTCGAGCTCGACGGCGACAGCACCCTCTTCCACTCCATCAACCGCAACAAGGAGAGCTTCGCCGCCGACCTCAAGAACCCACATGATCTGGACGCGGCCAAACGGCTCATCGCCCGCGCCGACGTCCTCATCCAGAACTTCCGCCCCGGCGTCATGGAGCGCATCGGCCTCGACTACGAAACCGTCAGGACAATCAACACGCGCCTCGTCTACGGCACGGTCACCGGCTACGGCGACCGCGGCCCCTGGCGCGACAAGCCGGGTCAGGACCTCCTCGCTCAGTCCCTTTCCGGCCTGACCTGGCTTTCGGGCAACGCCGACCAGGGCCCGATCCCCATGGGCCTCGCCGTCGCCGATCTCATCGCCGGCGCCCATCTGGCGCAGGGGGTGCTCGCCTGCCTCGTGCGGCGCGGGACGACCGGCCAGGGAGGCCTGGTCGAGGTCAGTCTGCTCGAGAGCGTGCTCGACCTCCAGTTCGAGGTGCTGACCACCCATCTCAACGACGGCGGCCAGGCGCCGCACCGTAGCGCCGTCAATAACGCCCACGCCTACCTCGCCGCCCCCTACGGCATCTACGCCACCGCCGATGGCCACCTCGCCTTGGGCATGGGATCCGTCCCCCGCCTCGGCGAGCTGCTCGGCTGCGATCCGCTCCTTGAGTACGACGACCCGCAGCGCTGGTTCTCCGAACGCGACCAGATCAAGGCGACGCTCGCCGCCCATCTGGCCCAGCAGCCAACCGCCCACTGGCTGGCCATCCTGGAGCCGGCCGACATCTGGTGCGCCGATGTCCTCGACTGGTCCCGCCTGCGCGCCCACAACGCCTTCCGCGCCCTCGGCATGACCCAGCGCGTCGCCCGCCCCAACGGCGCGGCGCTGGAAACCACCCGTTGCCCAATCCGCATCGACGGTGGCATTCTCACCGCCGAACGCGGCGCGCCGGCCATCGGCCAAGACACCGCCGCCATCCGCGACGAATTGCTGGAGAACGACCCGCGATGACCGCCCGTGATGACGTCTTCCGCATCGCGATCCGCCGCTTTGGTCCCTTCGAAACGGCGATCCAGAAGCAGTGGGCCGATTTCCAGCGGACCACCGGCTGCCCGCTCCGGCTGGAGTCCGCATCGCTCGACCTCAATCCGCTCGTGGATACCCTCTTCACCCAGGAGGGGCTCAAAGACGGCACGTGGGACATCGCCTTCGTCGTCACCGACTGGCTCGCCGACGCGGTCGAAAGCGGCGCACTGCGCGATCTTTCACCCTCCATGCGCGCCGACCCGGTCCCCGATTATCCGGAGGGTTGGGCGCCGGCGCTGACCGGCATGCAGCAGTTCGGCGACGCCATCTACGGGCTGCCCTACCACGACGGCCCCGAATGCCTCATCTACCGCACCGACCTCTTCTCCGACCCCGCAGAGCAAGCGGCATTCGCCGCGCGATTCGGCTACCCGCTGGCCGCGCCGCGCACCTGGGACCAGTTCGAGGACATCGCCCGCTTCTTCACCCGCCCCGACGCCGGCCTCGCCGGGACCGTCTTCGCCGCCTTCCCCGACGGCCATAACTCGGTGTATGACTTCTGCCTCCAGCTCTGGAGCCGGGGCGGCGAGCTGCACGACGCCGCCGGCCGCCCAACGCTCAACGCCCCCGAGGCCGTCGCCGCGCTCGACTTCTACCGCCGCATCGTCAACGACCGCGCCATGACCCCGCCCGGCCAGGAGGAGATCGACTCCGTCAAGAGCGGCGAGCTGTTCGCCTCCGGCGCGGTCGCCATGATGGTCAACTGGTTCGGCTTCGCCGCCGTCTGCGAGCAACCCGGCTGTCCGGTCAAGGGGAAAACCGGGGTGACAACCCTCCCCAGCGCCGAAGGATTTCCCCCGGCGTCGCTCATCGTCTACTGGCTGCTCGCCGTCGCCGCCGGCAGCCCGCATCTCGACGTGGCGTACGCCTTCGCCCGCCACTGCTGCACGCCGGCCATGGACAAGCTGACGACCCTCGAAGGCGGCATCGGCTGCCGCCTCTCCACCTGGACCGACCCCGAGGTCAACGCCCTCATCCCCTTCTACGCCGAGCTGCCGCGCCTGCACCAGGGCACGCGCACCCTCCCCCGCTCCCGCTCCCTCCCCGCGCTCAGCCACATCATCGACGAGGCAGTCCAGGCCGCCATCACCGCCGACGAGCCGAGCGCGGCAATCCTGCGACGAGCGCAGGAGAAAACGGGTGGCCTTCGGTTGTAGGCCAGGTCTTGGTGCGGCTGGCTGCTGTTCGCCGCCCCCATGTAGCATGATCTCGACGTGTCGGTTGGAGGACGCCAAGCCATGACCCTCACCCTTAGCCCGCGCTCCGAAGCGATGATCCAGGAGCGGCTCGAAAGCGGGCGTTACGCCAACGTCGACGAGGTCAGCGAAGAAGCCGTCACGCTGCTCGAGGCTCGTGAGCGGTTCGAGCGGTTGCGCGCGTCGCTTATCGAAGCAGAAGCGGAGATCCGAGAAGGCAAGGTATTCGAGTGGACGCCGGAGCTGCGGCAGCGCTTGTGGGACGAGGCCGTGGAAATGGACCGCCAAGGCATTCCGCTCGATCCGGATGTCTGCCCCTAGACTCCGGCTTGCCGTCACAAGGCGAGCAGCCAACGACCTTCGAACGATTCGACGATACACCCAGAAACACTGGGGCGTCACTCAGGCGTCAGATTATGAAGAAGCGATCCATATCGCCTTGGGAACGCTTTGCACGGACCCCGATATTGGCAAGGCCCGGGACGACCTCCGGCCCAATCTGCGCAGCTACCCTGTCCTGAGCCACGTCATCGTGTATCGAGTTGACGGAGATACGCTGAACATCCTGCGCATCGTGCACCAACGGATGGATCTTCTTTCGACGCTTCTGCCCTGAAGCTGGAGCCCGCCCCATGAACCTCGCCGGCTACACCGTCAGCGACGCCATCCCCCTCCCGCCCAAGACCGACTACGCCATCGGCGTCATCGGCTGCGGCGGCATCGTCAACTACGCCCACCTGCCGGCCTACACGGCCGCCGGCTTCTCCGTCCTCGCCTGCTACGACCAGAACCCGGAGACGGCGGCCCGGACCGCCCGCGAGCACGACATCCCCCGCGTCGCCGCCTCGATCGACGAGCTGCTGGCCGACCCCGCCATCGCCATCGTCGACATCGCCGTCACCCCCTGGGCCCAGGCCGGGATCGCCGCCCGCGCCATCGCCGCCGGCAAGCATCTCCTCTGCCAGAAACCGCTCGCGGATCGCTACGAGGACGCCGTGCGCGTGGTCGCACTGGCCGCCCACGCCGGCGTAAAGCTCGCCGTCAACCAGCAGATGCGCTGGGACGCCGGCATCCGCGTCTCCAGGCAGCTCATCGAGCAGGGCGCGCTGGGCATCCCGGCCGATTGCCGCGTCGAGGTCAGCATCCGCACCCCGTGGCACATGTGGCCCTGGATGGCCGAGTCCCCACGCCTGGAGATCATGTACCACAGCATCCACTACCAGGACGCCATGCGCCACCTATTCGGCGACCCCGACCGCGTCACCTCCTTCCACCACCGCTGGCCGCATCAGCCCGAAACCGGCGAGACCCGCACCCTCACCGTGTTTCATTACCCCGACGACCGCCGCGTCACCATCGACGTCAACCACCACAACTGGAGCGACGACGCCTACGCCCGCTTCCGCTTCCTCGGCACGGAGGGGATCATCACCGGCACGCTCGGCCTCCTCTACGACTACCCCACCGGCCGCGTCGACACCCTCGAATACCAACCCAACCGCGAACCGCGCCAATGGTTCCCCGCCCAGCTCTCCACCCGCTGGATCCCCGACGCCTTCGTCGGCCCCATGGCCTCCCTCATGGAGGCCATCCAGTCAGGAGGCAAGCCCCTCACTTCCGGCGCCGACAACCTCGGCACATTGCAGACCGTCTTCGCCGCCTATCGCTCCGCCGCCGAGGGTCGCACAATCACGTTGACGGAGATTGCGGGAGAGGGCAGGGAGCACAGTGGCGATCATCTGGGAGACGGTTGATCGGCTGGGGAGGTCAGTCGCACTGACGGATGCCGCGTGGGTCCACGCTGTACTTGAGCACGATTACATGGCCGGCCGCATTCACGAGGTTCGGGATGCCGTAACCTTCGCCGACGAAGTTGTTCACGACAAGTCATTCGCGCACCGGGAGATACACTACCGCGATAAGGGCTCGGGGAGACGTTGGCTTCGCGTCGTCGTCCACTATCGCCCGCGAGATCCCGCTGGTTGGTCCGGGGAAGTCTTCACCGCGCATATCGTGAGCCAGCGCTCGCCAAGGGAGTTGCCAATATGGCCGTCGAGAAGCACCATCTAGAGCGTGCGGTCTGGGAGGATCCCGTCTGGCCCGACCCACTCCCAGAGGCTTCGTCGATGAGGATCCTTTACGGACCCTACGCTGACGAGCTCGTGATTCGATTCGACGACCGTCGCTATTTTGATGCGACGGTGGCGCTCATAAACACACCCGACGAAGATTATGCCGGTCTGGTAGTCGAACTTGATGCCGGGGCGGTCATCGGAATCCACATCTATCCCTTGATCGCCTTGGCGGTGGAGCACCATCCCGCTTGGAGACGCGCCGCCGAACCGAATCCTTCAGCCGATGTGGCGACGGCGATTGTGAGCGACATTAGGCGGCTTTACGACCGTTACGGCCTGCTCTGAGGCATAATCTCATGCACATCGACGTCTACCACGACATCCCCTGCCCGTGGTGCCGCATCGGCAAGGCCAACCTCGAAGCCGCCCTCGCCCAGTGGGACGGCGAACCAGTGACCGTCACCTGGCGCCCCTTCCTCCTCGACCGCGGCGTTTCAGCTGCGGGCGTCCCGACGCCCGACTTCTATCGGGACAAGTTCGGCCCGGAAAACGTCGCCGCCATGATCGAGCGCGTCCAGCAGGCTGGCCGCCGCGCGGGCGTCGAGTTCAACTTCGTGGACGCCATCCGCGCCCCGTCCGAAAACGCCCACCGCCTCGTCTGGCTCGCCCCGGAGGAGCGCAAGACGGCCGTCGTCGACGGCTTGCAACGCGCCTATTTCAACGAAGGCAAGAACGTCGCTGACCTCGAGACGCTGGCCGACATCGCCGCGGCAGCCGGCATGGACCGCGAGCAGACCCTGCGCCGCCTCCGCTCCGACGAAGGCGTCGCCGAAACCGCCGCGGCGATCGCGGACGCCATGCGCCTGGGCGTATCCGGCGTCCCCTTCTTCGTCTTCGACAACCGCTATGCTCTCTCCGGCGCCCAGCCGCCCGAGACGATCCAGGCGGCGATGCGCCAAACCGTGCAGGATCGGGCCACGGCTCCCGAGTCGAACTAACCCAGGAAAGGACTCCGCGTGCCAGAGGTCAAGGTCGGGGTGCAGCTCCCCCCCCAGCACGTCGCCATGTCGCAGCTTCGGGATGCCTGGAAGCGCGCCGACGCCATGGGCGTCGATTCCATCTGGACCTGGGACCATTTCTTCCCGCTCTACGGCGACCCCGACGGCATGCACTTCGAGTGCTTCGCGACCCTGGCAGCGATGGCCGAATCGACCGAGCACGCCACCATCGGCCCCCTCGTCGCCTGCAACTCCTACCGCAACCCGAACCTGCTCGCCGACATGGCGCGCACCCTCGACCACATCGCCGGCGGCCGCTTCATCCTCGGCCTCGGCAGCGGCTGGAACCAGCGCGACTACGAGGAGTACGGCTACGACTTCAAGGACGCCCCCGCCCGCCTGCGCGACCTGGCGGCGGCGCTCCCGGTCATCGCAGACCGCCTGACCAGGCTCAACCCCGGCCCGGTCAACGGCCACCTGCCGCTGATGATCGGCGGCACAGGCGAAAAGGTGACGCTGCGCCTGGTCGCCCAGCACGCCGACATCTGGAACGGCTTCGGCCTCCCGGACGAGGCCGGCCGCCTCAGCCGCATCCTCGACGACTGGTGCGCCAAAGTCGGCCGCGACCCCGCGCAGATCGAACGCTCGATCCTCTTCCGCGAAACCTCGCGCGTGGCGCTCGCCGAGGACTACCTGCGCAACGGCATCACTCACCTCATCGTCGAGTTGGCGCCGCCCGAGTTCGATTTTGGCCCCGTGGAGCAACTGCTCGCCTGGCGCGACTCGATCCGGTTCAACGCGTAGTCAGCGCCCCGACATGCGGATTCCGGGGCGGCCCCGCGGCGGCCGAAGGGCGCCCGCCGGCCCTGTCCCGTAGCCTTCGCACACTTCGCACACTTCGCACGCTTCGCCGGTGCGGCCTTGGTCCCGGCAATCAGCCGGGTTTCGTATCAGTCGCCCAACCTGAAGGTGCAGGAGAGCTTGCGCATCGGCGCCGCCAGCGTCCAAACCCCCGTCCAATGCGGCGGAAACGTCATCGGCCCGTCGAGCGCGGTCCCCACCGGCGGCTCGAGCGGCCCGTAGTCGTCCAGCGACATCGTCGCGGCCTCGGCATCCGAAACGGGCGCGATCATGACTCCCCCTTCGTCTTCCGCCGATCATCCGGTTTCGTCAACTCCAGCATGGCACGACCAAGCCGCGCCCACGCGCCGGGCGCCCAATTCGCGGTAGAGTTCTCGTATCGAAGCCGCCTTGGCGCCCGCCCTGCAAGCGGTTATCCCAGACGCCCCGCGCGTTCGCACCCAGGAGCCCCACGTGACCGACGTAACCGCAACCGATTCCGCCGCCGACGCGGCGACCGACCCCAACGGCGCCGTCGCCGTGGCCGAGCCCGAGGGGCCGACCTTCGAAGACCTCGGTCTCAACGCCGCGCTGCTCCGCTCGATCAAGGACGTCGGCTACGAAGCCCCGACCCCGATCCAGATCGAGACCATCCCCGTCCTGCTCGACGGACGCGACGTCATCGCCCAGGCCCAGACTGGCTCCGGCAAGACCGCCGCCTTCGGCCTGCCCATCATCGAGGCCATCGACCCCCGCCAACGCTCCGTGCAGGCCCTCATCCTGGCCCCCACCCGCGAGCTGGCCATCCAGGTCGCCGAGGCGTTGCACAAGTACGGCCGCCACAAGGAGGTCGACACCCTCCCCATCTACGGCGGCCAGCCCTACGAACGTCAGTTTCGCGGCCTCCAGCGCGGCGTGCAGATCGTCGTCGGCACGCCGGGACGGGTCATGGACCACATGCGCCGTGGCACCCTCAAGCTCGACGACGTCCGCTTCTTCGTCCTCGACGAGGCCGACGAGATGCTCGACATGGGCTTCATCGAGGACATCGAGTGGATCATGGAGCAGATCCCGCAGGAGCGGCAGATGGCCCTCTTCTCGGCCACTATGCCGCCGCGCATCGCCTCCCTCGCCCAGCGCTACATGCACGACGCCCAGCGCATCACTGTCGCCGGCAAGGAGATGACGGTGCCGGAGGTCCGGCAGTCGTCCTACGAGGTGCCGCGGGCGCGCAAGACCGACGCCCTCACCCGCATCCTCGACGCCGAGACGCCGCAGTCGGCGATGATCTTTTGCCGCACCAAAGCGGGCGTCGACGAACTGGGCGAGGCGCTCATGGCCCGCGGCTACGGGGTGGAGACGATCCACGGCGATCTCTCCCAGGCGCAGCGGGACCGGGTCATGCGCCGCTTCCGCAGCGGACAGGCGGAGATTCTCATCGCCACCGAAGTCGCCGCCCGCGGGCTCGACATCCCCGACGTCTCCCACGTCATCAACTACGACATCCCGGAGAGCGCCGAAGCCTACGTCCACCGCATCGGCCGCACCGGCCGCGCCGGCCGCACCGGGGAAGCCATCACCCTCATCACCCCGCGCGAGGTGCGCTGGCTGCGCCAGATCGAGCGCACCACCCGCGCCCGCATCGAGCCGCGCCGCCTGCCCACCCTGGCCGATGTCGCCGAGCGCCGGCGCGACGCCCTGAAGTCGCAAATCCGCGCCGTGCTCGAAGCCCCCGACGACGGGTACGCGGGCTACCTCGACACCATCAACGACCTCGCCGACGAGCACGACTCCGCCGAGGTCGCCGCCGCCATCCTCAAGCTCTACGCCGAGGAGACCGGCCGCACCACCACCCCCGAACAGCAGGAAGACGACATCGCCACCTTCGCCTCGGTGGCTCCGCCCAAGCGCGGCCCGCGCAGCGAGGCCGGCATGGTCCGCCTCTTCATCAACGTCGGCCGCAACCAGGGCGCCCGCCCGCAGGACTTCGTCGGAGCCATCGCCAACGAGGCCGGCATCCCCGGCCGCGCCATCGGCGCCATCGACATCTTCGACGACTACACGTTCGTCGACATCCCGCAAGAGTTCGTCGACCGCGTCCTGGTCGCCATGCGCGGGGCCAAGATCAAGGGTCGCCCGGTCAACGCCGAGGTCGCCCGCGTCGACGGCGCCCCCAGCGGCGGCGACCGCGGCGGCGACCGTGGCGGCTTCCGCGGCGGCCGTCCTCCGGGCCGCGGCGACCGCCCGCCCGGCCGCGGCGACCGCCCGCCCTGCGTCGGCGGCGCCCGCACCACCCGCGACGGCGACAACCGCCCCCCCCGCCGCTACGAACGCTCCGACCGCCCCGACCGCGGCGGCTCGCCCCGGTTTCGGTCTCGACGGGACGACTGACCCGCAAACGGCGCGCGACGCGCGGAGGCGTTGGAAGCGCGAAGGCGCACTGAACACGATGAGGCAGGTTGCCCGCATTGGAGGCGAGGTCTTGTAGCTATTGACCGGCGTCGGCGGCGCGAATCGGCGCAAGCTCGCTCGGATTGAATCGAAACCGTCCGGAGCGTGCCCGATGCCCCAACCAACCATCGCCCGACTCCTAATCAGTGAACGGGCTCGGGACAAAATGTGGCGCCACGGCATCGATACTTGGCGCGCTTTTCAAGTCCTCGCCAACCCCTACGTGGTCATCCGCGATCGTGCCGATCGCGCCGCTGATCGCGTACTTATCGGGCGAGACGATCAGGGGCGATGCCTTACCATTCCTGAATTGCCCACCGATGACCCGTACACTTGGCGGGCAATCACCGCTTGGCCGTGTAAGCCGGGTGAAGCCGCCAAGCTACGGTGAGGAAGGACGCACGATGACTGACACTAGTCGCTACGAGTCTCTGGAGGCGCCGCTCGACGATGAAGAACGCGAACTGATGAACCCAGCGCGCTGGGATTGGGAGCACGCGGAGGTTGGCGTGCCAGTTTCCGATCCTCGCATTGTTCTGGAGATAGAGATCACTGGCCGCGAGATTGCGCGCCTCGAAGCCGCCGCGCAGGCCCGATCCATGAGCGTGCATCGCTTTGTCAAACATGCCGCGCTCGCGTGCGCGGCGCACGATGCGGCGAATCCTTAACGCGCTTACGGCGTCGTGTCACGCCGAACGTCTCTCCGTTCCGCGCTTGATCATGACCGGGGAGCAAGATGCCGCCAGCCTCGGTCCAGGCGTGGACAAACCAGACCTTCACCGCGGCGTCAGATTAAACGCCCCAGAACAGCCGCGACCTACTGGCGATCGTTGAGGGGGTCAGGAGCAGGGATAACCTCGCGCATGCGCGCCAGAAGAGCGGCTCCCGAAAGCGGCTCCAGGATGTCCACGCCATCGGTTTTGCGGCCAAGGCCCAGATCGTGAGCGTACTCGTCACCGTAGTGCGCAACGAGCTTTCTCACCAGATGCAGGGCGTCTCGTTCTTCCGTGAAGTGGCCAAGCTGCTTGCCCACTTCCACGTCCCACAGGTTGTACTCCATGATCCGTCTCCATAAAGCCGGCCGCACATCGCTCAGACACCCCCGCGCACCCGCCCCCCAGCCACCCGCACCCCAACCAACACCACCAGCGACGCCATCAGCAGCACTACCGACAACAACAACGCCGCCGGCAAATCGCCCGCCCCAAAACGGCCGTAGATCGCCAGCGGCATCGTCTGCGTCACCCCCGGAAAGCTGCCCGCGAACATGATCGTCGCCCCGAACTCGCCCAGCGCCCGCGCCCAGGCCAGCACCGGCGCCTTGACGCTGGCGTCCGGTCCATGGAGGCGGCGGCCTGACGGTACCGCTCCTGGGCACCACGGTTCGCGGCGCGTAGCTTGGCGACAGGGGACGCGAGGAACAGGGGATCGGCCGAGCCATGGTCTTCGATGCGATCGTCGTCGGCGCGAGAGGCACCGTCGTGCCGAAGAGGCTGCAGAACCTCCCGCCGCATAACCCCCAAAAACCGAGGACTGACCAATGACCACCGTCGATCAGGGCCGAACCGAGTGGGTGCATCTTGCCGCCCGGGAAGCGATCACCATCGTGGCCGCGGCCGGCAGTGCCGGCTCTGTCCATCACAAGGACCTCGATGAGGCCAACACCGCGATCGCCGCCGACGAGACGGTTGTCGTCGGGCCCTATGGCGTCCCCACCAAGCACGCCATTATCTGCGCCGCAGGCTCACTGTCCTTCACCACCGCGGCCGTCGATTTCCCCACGTCGAGCGAGAGCGCCAAGGGTGCGATCGCCAGCTACCTTGAAACCGCCGCCGGTACCGCCACGCTGCTCGCTGCGGCGCCTGTCGATCGAGTGGTGCAGATTGTCATCCACGTCACCACCGTCTTTGCCAATGGCACCGGCGCTCAGCCGACGCTGCTCGTCGGCGAGACCGGTGATACCGGCAAATTCGCGGCTGCTGCGGTGTTCACCAACGCGGCGGACGAGAGCAAGATCGTTCTGATCGGCACCCTCGCGGCCAACAAGGCGCTGATCCTGACGCAGACGGCTGCCACGGGCAACGGGACCGGCGCCTACACCGCCGCCGTCATTGCCGCGATTTTCGCCATGAACGAATATCTGTTCACGCTCATCATCGCCACCCAGAAGGCCTATCCGCTGTCGGTGGCGCTGGCCAATTTCTCGGGCGGCTCCCACGGCATCATCTACAATGCCATCGCACTC
>CALMZR010000407.1 GCA_937870845.1 uncultured Chloroflexota bacterium | reverse complement strand
CGGCACTGATCCGGGGGGCCGCCCATCCCTCCCGCCGGTCTCGCCCGCCAATTCGTGGCGTCAACAAAGTACCGCTATGCGAGGACCGCGGCGTTCCTGCTCGATACGGGCCAACCAATCGCTCGGCACGATCTCATGATCGCAGCGACCGCCTTGGCCCACGGCTATGCCATGCTCACGCACAACATTCGCCATTTCCGGCGCGTACCTGGCTTGACCGTCGAAGCGCCGGTCTGGCCCGGTGGCTAGACCGAGCGGACGCCCGGACTGCCGTCTCCGGCAATGCCCGGGAGGCGCAGCATGGCGTCAGGCATGACTGCGCGCAATAAACCCTATCCGCAATCGAGGCGGCATCTCGCTGCTTGAAGACGAAAGTTTGCGATGATCTACGATAGGAGGCGCTGGGAGACATAACGCCACGTAAAATCCATAGGCACTTCCCCAGCGGCTGCTACCCCTACCATTGCCCACCCTTCATCGCCGAGTTGTTTCAATAGCGCCCAAAACTCTCCTTTTCGTGGAGGTCGATGGCTGAATGTGGCGTAGCTGTTAGCACCCCGTGCGGCGACCTCGGCGAATTCCCATCTCACTGTGGGCATTGGCGCTCTCCTACGGACGTTGGGTCAAGGCAACTGCCGTGCGCTCTACGGTTTGTTTTGCCACATGGCGGAAGCATAGAGATTCGGTGTGCGATGTCAACTGTCACGAGAGAACGAGAGACTCAGTGTCATTTGCGGATAATTGCGATCCTGCGCAAAAAGAGGCCCAACGAACGCTACTCAACTGAAGATACTGAAGCGTCTTGACCGAATTCTTCGATCAAAAGCCAGAGACTCGATCAAACTGAAATACTTCCCGTAGCACGCCTCGTACCCTTTGGCCGGTTCACATAGTTCAGCGCCAGGCACGAGCACACGGATGGGGTTCGTCTGACGTTTCGTGGACGCTCACCGCAGCCGCGGATCCAGCGCGTCCCGCAACCCGTCCCCAAACAGATTGAACGCTAGCACCGTAATCAGAATCGCCAGGCCGGGGAAGAACCCGAGCCACGGCGCGTCGCGCAGGTATTCGCGGCCGGAGGTGAGCATCACGCCCCAGTCGGCGTCGGGGGGTTGCGTGCCGAGGCCGATGAAGCTGAGACCGGCGGCGTAGATGATCGCCTGGCCGATGGAAAGGGTGGAGAGGACGATGATCGGAGCCCAGGCGTTGGCCAGCACGTGGCGGACGATGATGCGGCGGGTCGGCTGGCCCATGGCGCGGGCGGCCTCGATGTACTCCTTTTCCTTGATGGAGAGGACCGAGCCGCGCACGATGCGAGCGAAGGCCGGGATGTAGACGATGGCCACCGCGATGACGACGTTCTGGATGCCGGCCCCCAGAATGGCCATGATGCCGATGGCCAGCAGCAGCCAGGGGAACGCCAGCATCACGTCGATGACGCGCATTACGATCTGGTCGATCCATCCGCCGTAGTAGCCGGAGATCAGACCGAGCGTGACCCCGACGGTCAGGGCCATCAGCACCGGAACGATGCCGACGCCCAGAGCGACTCGAGCGCCGATCAGGATGCGACTGAAGATGTCCCGGCCAAACTCGTCGGTGCCGAGCCAGTGCTCGGCGCTGGGCGGCTCCAGCTTGATGCGGAACGACTGGTCGTTTGGGTCGTAGGGAACGATGACCGGCGCCAAGATCGCGATCACGGCCAGCATGAAGACCACCAGCAAACCGACCATCGCGGCGCGGTCGCGCGCCAGGCGGCGGGCCGCATCCCGCCACAACCCGGTGGATGGCCGTTGCGCGTGTTGCAGCTCGGGCGCGAGGACGGCCGGGCGGGAGGCGGCTCCTGATTGGCTCCTCGTGTCGCTGGCTCGGATGTTGGCGTCGATGGCCACGTGGCGGACCCCTTACGCGTAGTGGATGCGAGGATCGATGGCGGCGTATGCGACATCGACCAGCAGATTGATCAGCACGAACACGATCGCCACCACCAAAACCGTTCCCTGGATGGCCGGGTAGTCGCGGGCGCCGATGGCGGCTACGACGTAGCGGCCGAGCCCTGGCCGCCCGAAGACCGTTTCCGTCAGGAACGCTCCGGAGATGAGCGAGCCGAACTGGAGCCCGATCGCGGTCACAATCGGGATGAGCGCGTTCTTCAACGCGTGGCGAACGACGACGAGCCGATCTTCCAGGCCCTTGGCCCGCGCGGTGCGCAGGTAGTCCTGCCCTAGCACCTCCAGCATCGAGGATCGCGTCAAGCGGGCGACGATCGCCATGGGGATGGTGGAGAGGACAATGGCCGGAAGCAGGAGGTGATGCAGGCTGGACCGGAATGCGGTCCAGTTGCCGGTCAGCACGCTATCCAGGACGTAGGCGTGGGTGACGTTGTCGAGGCTGATGCCGGTGCCGATGATGCCGCCGATGGGGAAGAGGCCGAGGCGGAAGCTGAAGAGATAGATGAGGACGATGCCGGCCCAGAAGACCGGCGTGCTGATGCCGATGAGGGCGACGACCATTGTCCCGTAATCGAGCGCCGAGCCGCGGTGCGTGGCGGCGATCACCCCGGCCGGGATGCCAACCAGCAGGGCGATGACCAGCGCCGCGGCGCTGAGCTCGATGGTGGCCCCGAAGAACTGGCGCAACTCGCCGGCGATCGGCTGATTGGTTCGCGTCGAGTCGCCGAGATCGAGCGTCGCCGCGGCTTTCAGAAAATAGGCGTACTGGACGGGAAGTGGCCGGTTCAGGCCCAATTCCTCGCGGATGCGCTCGACGGACTCGACGGTCCCTTTCTCGCCGGCCATGGCGATGGCGGGGTCGCCGGGGATGAGCTGCAACAGGATGAAGACCGCGGTCATGATCCCGATCAGCACCGGGATGGCGAGCAGCAAGCGGCGCGCGACGTATCTGGTCATTGGACGGCGTTTCTAGAGCGCCGCGCCCACTCCGTGTCACTCCGACGAAGGAGGAATCTTGGCGTCCGAGGACGACTCTGGCAGGAAGCCACGAGATTCTTCGCTGCGGTCGAAATGATACGAGCTGCGCGCTGCGCCTTGGTCCGCGAATAGCGCGGGAAGCCCCTCTCCCATCGCGATGGGAGAGGGGTTGGGGTGAGGGCCGGTCTATGCCTTGCCCACACCGGCGAAGTAGTAGATGTAGGTCGGCTGGATCTGGAAGTCGGTGATGTTGGCCCGCGTCACCACCTGATGCTTCATGTAGCCGAGGAAGACCCACGGCGCGTCGTCGACGATGAGTTGCTCGGCCTGCTGGTAGAGCGCCTTGCGCTCCTCCATGTCCGAGACGCGCACCGCCTGCTCCAGCAGCGCGTCGACCTCGGGGTTGTCGTAGAACGACGTGTTGCCGGCCCCCTTGCTCCAGCCGGCGAGGAGCGTGGCCAGGAAGTTGTCGGGGTCGCCGTTGTCCCCCTGCCAGCCGCCCATGGCGGACTGGTAGAGATTGGCGCGGCGGTCGGCGCGGTACTGCGTCCACTCGGCGGTCTGGATGTCGGCCTGGACGCCGACCTCGGACCAGTACTCCTGCACGGCGGTCGCCAACCGGTCGCCGACCGGGTTGTAACCGCGGGGGATGGTGTAGGCCATGAAGGTGAACGTGAGCGGGTTGCCCTCGTCGTAACCGGCCTCGGCCAGGAGCTCGCGCGCCCGGTCGGGATCGTACGGGTACGAGCGAAGGTCGGGGTTGAAGGCCCAGTCGACTGGAGGGAGGACGCCGCCGGCCGCCACCATGTTGCCGTTGTAGAGCCCTTCGGAGAGTTCTTCCTTGTTGACGGCGTAGTTGAGCGCCTGCCGCACTTCCTTCGAGCCGAACGGCTCTTTGCCGACGTTCATCTCGATCATGTTGGTGTTCAGGCCGGCGTCTTCGACGATGACCAGGTCCGGGTTTTCCCGCGTCCGCTCCACGTCTTCGGGCGAGAGCGCCCAGGCGATGTCGATCTCGCCGGCCTCGAGAGCCTGGAGGCGAGTCGAGCTCTCCGGGATCACGCGCACGATCAATTGCTCGATCTGCGGCGCGCCGCCCCAGTAATCCGGGTTCGCTTGCAGCACCATCTGGCTGTCGCGCGTCCAGTCGTCCGGGCTGGCCAGGCGGAAGGCGCCGGTGCCGGAGGGATTGACGGCGAGGTGATCGAGACCCTGGGCGATGGCGGCGGGGCTGGGGATGCCGGCGATGGGGATGGCCAGATTGGCCAGCAATGGGGCGTACGGGTTGGGCAGGGTCATGGTCACCGTGAACTCGTCCGTCGCCTCGACCGTGTCGATCCAGGTGGTGATGAAGTCGGCGACGTAGACCATGCGGGTGGCGTCGTACTGCGAGTCCGGCGCCCCTTCGTCGATCGAGTTGTACCAGGTGACGACGGCGTCGGCGTTGAAGGGCTCGCCGTCGTGAAAGCTCACGCCCTGGCGCAGGGTGAAGGTGTAGGTGAGCCCGTCCTCCGAGATCTCCCACGACTCGGCCAGACCGGGGCGGATCGTCGTCGCGCCGAGGTCGTAGAGCACCAGGCAGTCGTAGACGTTGGAGGCGACGATGTAGCCCTCTTGCGTGTCCGTCGTTCGTGGATCGAGTTCGTCGATGTCGGTGCCGACGCCGAAGACGATGGCGTTCGCGGCGTCCTGGCGAGCCACCGCCGAGCCGGCGACGAGTGGTCCGTGCCCGGTGAGATTGCCCAGCGCGGCCGTGCCGGCCGCGGCTCCGGTGAGCCTGAGCAGATCGCGACGCGGCAGACGGCCACGGAGCGGGTCGGTGCGGGACATGGGTTGCGTCCTCCTCATGACGGCTTCGTCATTCGTTTCTTGGCCGCGCGCCGCGGCCAAGCCCCGTGCGTAGGGGGTAGGGTGCGCCTGCCGCGCACAGAAGTCAAGATGGACGATGGCAGGCCGGCGACGAGCCTACGCCGGATATCCGGCTGTGATCCAACCACGGAACGTTTCGATCTTTTCTTCCGGCCATGCGTTGTCGCACGGCATGGTCCCGTCCTCGACGCGCTCCAGGATCAGAGTGGCGTTGGCCCTGACGTCGTCGTACGACCACAGGTCGAAGGCGAAGTCCATCGAGGCGCGGTCGTCCTCGCGAAAAAGCGGTTTGATGTCTGCGGCAAAGCTCATGTGATCCCTCGCTCGGCAATCGGGACGACAGGCGGAGTGTATCAACAACGCCCCGATGCCTCTGGGAACTCGACGGATGGCACGTCACTTGCGGGCCTTGCCGCGGCGAGGCCGAGTCGGTTGGCCTCGAGTGGAAGGAGCGATCAGTGATGGCATCCGAATCCGCGATACGACGCGTGCGCAGCGTGGCCGTTGCGGCCGGGCTTGCTCTCGGGCTTGGCTTCGTCGGGGCGACCGGTCCGTCAGGAGCACTGGCCCAGGAAGATGACGCGACCATCGGCGCCACGGCCGCCGACATCGAGGCGGCCGTCGCCAGCATCCTGGCAGAGGTCTTTGGCGAAGCCGGCGTTGCCGACGATAGCCTCGTCGTCGATGACAGCGGGGCTAGCGGCGGCGACATCAACGTCGGCGGCAACATGGGCGGCAGCGTCACCACGGGCGGCGGAGGCGGCATCTCGATTGGCGGCGGCAGCGGCGGCAGCGAAAGCCTCACCATCGAGTAGATTGCCGGTCAACGCTTCTATGCTTCTATCTGACCCTGGCGGAGGCGGCGCTCGTCGAGCGGCCGCCTCCGTTTCGTGTCATCTTGCGGTTCGGGGGTCGCCCCCGCGCCTTCGGCCTGCGTTCTGATGATCCCTTCGATGTTCAGGGGCAGCCACTCTGCGACGTTGGTCCAGGAGCCGAAGTCCGCCTCCAGATCGGCGCGGACGGCGTCGACCATCTCCGGGGAGTTGTCGGCGAGTCCTGCGTCTTGCGCCGACTGCACGGAGGCGATGAGGTCCTCCAGATACCCGCGAACCTGGCCGACGTTCTCCTTGGTGCCGGAGACGGGCGGGCGCCCGATGACGAGGGTGTCGAAGTCGAGGTTCTCGTCGGTCCAGGTCAACGAAGTGATCCACTCCTGGGGATAGGCGTCGGGCAGATCCTGGTAGGGGAGGGAGTTGACCGGGATGAAATCGACGGCGAAGGCGATCGACTGCGCCGGGTGCAGGAGGACGATGCTGTTGTCCGAGTGGTTGCGGCCCGCGTAGTAGAGCTCGATCGTCGTGCCGCCGAGCTCGATGGTCATTTCGTCGCTGAACACGATCGAGGGGACCGGGGTGTTGGCATCGCCGAGGGCGGCGAGCTTCTCCACCGCGTTTTCGTGCGAGACGAACGTGGCCGTGTCGGCGAAGACGCCGCCGGTGGCGTGGTCGGCGTGGTCGTGGCTGTAGATCAGGTAGCGCACAGGTTGGCCGGTGACGGAGGCGATGGCGGCCGCGTAGGCCTCGGCGCGGCCGGGATCGACCAAGTTGCCGGGGTCGGTGGCGATGACGCCCTCATCCGTGACGACGAACAGCGAGACGTAGCCGCCGTTGACGAAGGCGTCGGTGTCGTCGGCGAAGTGCTGCGCCTCCCCCGCCGATGCGGCCGGCGTGCCTTGGCGGGCGGCGATCCCTGCCGAGATCGGCAACGAGGCAACTGCCAGGAGAGCGAGCAGCACGAGCCGCGCGGGCATATCGGTCCCTTCCTTCTTCCGCGGTTGGCCCGGCCGAAGCGGCCACGACGGAGGACGTGATGCGTTGCACCTCTTCGGTTAGTGACGAAACATGGATCAGGGACCATTCAGATTCATCGACGCATGTACGGTCATGCATTGGACGGGTCGAGGGGGTCTGTGCCAGTGGCGATCTCGTCGCCGTCGCCGATGCCGTCGCCGTCGGTGTCGAAGGCGAGGGGGTCGGTCCCGGTGGCGGAGCCTGGCTCGAAGCCGACCTCGGCGAAGTCGGTCAGTCCATCGCCGTCGGTGTCCGGCGTCGCGGCGTTCGTGCCGATGTCCTCCTCCTGGGCGTCGGTCAGCAGATCGCCGTCCGTGTCGATGGACGGGTCGCCCTCGGGCACGCTCGCCGGGTCGTTCGGATCCGAGCCGCCGACCGCCTCCTGGTTGTCGCCAAAGCCGTCGCCGTCGCTGTCGTAGAGGGTGGGATCCGTGCCCACGGCCAGCTCGGGGCCGTCGAAGAGCCCGTCGGCGTCGGTGTCCGGGTTGGCCGGGTCGGTTCCCAACTCGGTTTCCTGGGCGTTGGTGAGACCGTCAGTGTCCTCGTCGGTGGCGCCGGCCTCGCCGCCCGTCGGGACGTAGATGATCGCCACCGCGGCATCGGGGTTTGCTTCGTCGGTCGGAACCGACCACCCGATGTCGGCGGCTCCGCCGCTGCCGCGCACTTCGGACAGCTCGTACCCCTCCGGGACCGCGATGCCGTCTGTCTGCACGAAGTACGTGCCGAAGGGAACGCCCGTCGCTGGATCGATGGCCGCCCCATCAGGACCGATGACGACGGCGCCGCCGGCCTCGATCGGCGTGCAGTCGGTGGCAGGGTCGAGCGGCGTGCCGGGGCAGACGTAGGCGGCGATGGCGATGCTTCCCTCGCCTTCGCCCTGCAGATCCTCGGGGATCACGTACCACTGGCAGGAGACGGCGTCGCCCGAATCGACGGCGAAGGTGGCGCCCGCGGCGAGCGTGTCGGAGGAGCCCGTTTCCAGGGTGCCAGCCTGATTGGAGCACCCGATCATCTGCTGCGCGAACTCCCCCGGCACGCCGCCGGTCAGGGAATACGTGTCCGGGACCAAGTCGACGAAGGCGATCGTGCCGTCGCCGGCGGTCGTGCCCTGGGCGAAGGCGCCGGTCGCTGAGCTGAGGTCGATCGTGACGTCGGCGACCGGCTCGGCGCAATCCGTGGCGTAGCTCGTGCCCTCGTACTCGACGGGGCAGGCCAGCACCTGCACGGTGAGCGAGGCGGGTAAAGGGGTCGGGGTGGCCGTGGGTTCGGCTTGCTGGGCCAGGGTCAGCGGGACGTCGGGGCCGACCACGGCGGCGACGAACGTCGCCCCGGCGTCGGTGGCGGTGGCGACCACGTCATCGTTCAGGGCCGCGCCCTGTCCCGCGCTGAGCGGCACCGGCGTGGCCGCCTCGTTGCCGGCGGGGACGAGCTGAACCGTCCCCGAGGTGACGAGAAAGAGGACCGGCGCGGCCTCGGCCAACACGTCCATCGTGACGACCTCGCCCGGATCCATGACATCCCGCACGAGGTCGATGTCCCGATTGCCGCCGGGCGAGGGGAACGGCTCGCCGATGAAGAGGAGCTCGTCGTCGCCCGCGACCGGGACCTGGCTCGCGTCGACCAGATCGAGGCGGTAGAACGAAACCGGTTGGCCCCCGGTCGCGCCCTCGCCGTACCGCGTTTCCGCGGGGAGGAACATTGCCTCCCCAGGGGCCAGCCGCGTCCAGGAATCGGCGCCGAGATGGTTGACGAGCAGGGCTCCGGACGTGGTGAGCAGGAAGCCGGGGTTATCGCGGGTCTGGTCGTCGGCGCCGGGAGTGGATGCCCGCGTGACTCGCCAGCCAAGCTGCCCATCCGGCAGCGAGGCAATGCCGTGGGCGACGACCGAGGCATCGCCCTGGGCGGGCGACAGCGCTTCTTCGATCTGGCTCAGCACCGGCCCGGCGACGAGCGGACTACCGACCGCCAGGGCAAGCAGTGCGAGCGAAAACGCAAGCAGGCGACGCAAGTCCTTCCTCCCTTCTTTCTTTAGCAGCGGCGCGAACTCTGCGGCTACAACGAGTGAGTCGAGGAGGATGGTTTCACGCAGTTTGGAGCAGCGAGCGGGAATCGTGTCATTTCGACGAAGGAGAAATCCCGGCGTTCATGAACGGGATTTTCCTTGACGCCGAGATTCCTCGCCGCGCTCGGAATGACACGATGGCGGCACGCCGCTGGAGCGAACCAGCACCAGTCCCGCATCGATACGAAGGCTAAAACGCCTGGTGGGAATTGGAACGGAGGGTCTCCGGGCGATAGGCTGGGGGTGTCGTACCCGCCTTTCGGCCAAGGAGCCCCGCCGTGCTCGACCCGGAGACCTTCCTCGTGGAGTTGTACGTGCCCGTCGACGAGTTCTGCAAGGAGCGCCTCCCCCCGGAGCGCCGGCCCGGCCGCGCCGCGGCGCTGGACCGCAGCGAGGTCATCACGTTGGCGCTGTTCGCGCAGTGGGCGCGCTTCCGCAGCGAGCGCGACTTCTGGCGCTACGCCACCGCCCACCTGCGCCCGCTGTTCCCGACCTTGCCCGGCCGGGCCCAGTTCAACCGGCAGGTGCGCCGCCACCGCGACGCCATCGCCGCCTTCGCGCTGTGGCTGGCCGAGCGGCTGGGGGCCCACCAGGCCAGCTACGAGGTGCTGGACAGCACCGCCGCCCCGACGCGCAACGCCAAGCGGCGCGGCCGCGGCTGGCTGCCGGGGCTGGCCGACGTCGGCTGGAGCAACCGGCTGGGCTGGTACGAGGGCTTCCACGTGCTGGCCGCCGCCGCCCCCACCGGGGCGGTCACCGGCTTCGGCTTCGGCCCGGCCTCCAGCAACGACCGGGCGCTGGCCGAGGCGCTCTTCGCCCAGCGCGCCGCGCCCGCGCCGCGCCTGGCCAGCGCCGGGCGGACGGCGACCGGCGTCTACGTCGCCGACAGCGGCTTCGCCGGGGTCGAGTGCGAAGCGCGCTGGGCGGCCGACCACCACGCCCAGGTCGTGGCGCCGCCCCAGGAAGGCAGCGGCCGGGCGTGGCCGCCGCCCAAGCGCCGCCAGGCGGCCCGCTGGCGCCAGGTCGTCGAGACGGTCTTCGACCACCTGCTGTTCGCCTTCCGGCTGGAGCGCGACCGCCCGCACGAGCTGGACGGCTTCCAGGCCCGGCTGGCGGCCAAGGTGGCGCTGCACAACTTCTGCCTCTGGCTCAACCGCCGGCTCGGTCATCCCGACCTGGCCTTCGCCGAGTTGCTCGGCTGGTAAGGAGCGCGCCCAATTCCCACCAAGCGTTAAAGAGGGTGACCGACTACTTGCGCAATTCCTTGCCGACTCAAGCGTGCGCGTATGATCCGGTCGTGGCGGAGACCGCGCCCGGCTTGAGGATGACCTTCTCGCACTCGTCGAGCTTGTTCTTGAAGATGTCGTAGCCGTGCGGCGCCTGCTCCAGCGGCAGGGTATGGGTGATGACGAACGTCGGGTCGATCTCGCCGTTCTGGATGCGCTCCAGCAGGGGGCGCATGTAGCGCTGGACGTGGGTCTGCCCGGTCTTGATGGTCAGCGAGCGGTTCATGATCGAGCCGATGGGAAACTTGTCCATGAACCCGCCGTAGACGCCGATGATCGACACCGTGCCGCCATTGCGGCAGGCCATGATCGCTTCGCGCAGGGCCGTTCCACGATCCGTTTCGACGCGGGCGGCTTGCATGGCGCGGTCGTAGATCCACATCGGGCCGTGGCCGTGCGCCTCCATGCCGACGGCGTCGATGCAGGCGTCCGGGCCGCGGCCGCCGGTCATCTCCTTGAGGGTGTCGAGGACGTCCTGCTCCTCGTAGTCGATCGTCTCCGCGCCAGCCTTCTCGCGGGCCATGCGCAGGCGGTATTCGAAGCGGTCGATGGCGATGACGCGCTCGGCGCCGAGGAGGTAGGCGCTGGCGATGGCGAACTGCCCGACCGGGCCGCAGCCCCAGACGGCGATCACGTCGCCCGGCTTGATGTCGCACAGGTCGGCGCCCATGTAGCCGGTGGGCAGGATGTCGGAGAGAAACAGCACCTGCTCGTCGGTCATGCCGTCGGGGACCTTCATCGGTCCCACGTCGGCGAAGGGCACCCGCGCGTACTCGGCCTGACCGCCCGCGTAGCCGCCGGTCAGGTGCGAGTAGCCGAAGGCGCCGGCCCCGGCATGGCCCCACATGCTGGCGGCCATCCAGGCGTTCGGATTCGAGTTTTCGCAGACGGAGTACATCTCGTTCCGGCAGGCGTTGCAGACGCCGCAGGCGATGTCGAACGGCACGACGACGCGGTCGCCGCTCTTGAGCGTTTTCACGTTGGAGCCGACCTCGACCACCTCGCCCATGAACTCGTGGCCGAGCACGTCGCCGTGCATCACGGCCGGGATGTAGCCGTCGACGAGGTGGAGATCGGAGCCGCAGATCGCGGTCGAGGTGATCTTCACGATGACGTCGCTGGCGTTCAGGATTTTCGGGTCCGGAACCTCTTGCACCTCGACCTTGTTCCGGCCCATGAAGCAGGTGGCTTTCATCGGTTGCTCCGTTCGGTATCGATCCGCTCTGCGCCGCGGGCGGCGAGCGATGAAGGCGGAAGGCGGCCTCGCTCGCTGCTCATCCGGCGACGGGCTGGGCCGGATTTGGCCCCGGAACGACCGTGTCGTCGGACTTGACGATCTCGCCGAGCTCGGTGAGCTGCTTGAAGCGGCGCAGATCGTTGTTGAGCTTGACCCCAAGCGGGTCGGTGAAGAGCCCGGCGACCTTGCTGCCCAGCTCGCCGCCTGGCGGATCGAACGTCGCGCTGAAGATGATCTCCGTTCCCCTATCGCCCGGAGCCGGACGGAACCGCACCTCGCCCGAGCCGCTCACTGTCGAGTTGTCGCCCGTGCGCCAGGCGATGCGTTCGTTGGGCTCGATGTCGGTAATCACGGCGTCCCAGGCGACGGTGAGCCCGCCGGGCAGCGACATCTGCCAGTGGGAGAGCCGGTCGTCCGTGACCCGCACGGTCGCGAAGCTGTCCATGAACCGCGGCAGGCTGGCGAAGCCCTCCCAGGCCGCGAAGACCTCGCCGACCGGGGCGCTGACCGTGATCGCCGAAGCCACGCGCGGTTCCTGCGGCGCCGATCGATGCGAATCCTGCACCGAACCACCCGGGTCCTGGGACATCTGCCTGGTGGCATAGGCGTCGACCGCGGTGAGTCCGATGACGGCGGCGGTCGCCGCGGCGACGCGGCCGCGATCCGCCTGCTCGTCGCCCATGGCCCGGGTGAGGAGGGCGAGGTCGAGGGCGTCGCCGCCGACGCGGGCCCAGAGCCAGCTCGAGGGGTCGTCCTTGGTCAGGATGCCGACGCCGCTGGCGATCTCGCGCAACCCGATGGCCCGTAGCAGGGCCTGGCTGCCGCCGCCGGGGAGCCCGACCCATTGCGCGACCTTGGTCGGCGCCGCAAGCGCGGCCAGCCCGATCCCCACGCTGAACCAACCCAGGGCGCGGGCGAGCTGTCGCGCGGAAGCGTCAGGCATCTGGCTTCGAGCGTGGTGGCCATTCCCGCCAAGGGGCTGAGACGAGGGCCGTCCATTCTCCCGCGAATTTGGCGGCACGGACGGACTCGGTTCTCTGGTTGCCGACGGCATCGACATGGCCACTTCTCCCCTTGAGCATCGACAAGACATCGAGGACTGGGTGGCCGGAACGGCGATCGGCTGCGCAATGAGCCTGGGCACGCGGATCCCCGCCTCGACGTAGCAGGGTTGACTCTGCATCAGTCGTGCCACGGGACGATCGGGCGGCGGAGTGCGCGCGCCGGTGGCTCGACTCAGCTCCGCTGACCGCCGTCAACCTCGGCCGCGGCGATCGCGGCCTCGAGCGGGAGGGCTTGGCCGTCCGTCCACGCCGCGTCGAATCGGTCATCGCCCAACGCCGCGCGCATCGCGGCGGCGTCCGCCTGATACGATGGCGACCCGATCAGCGTTTGCGCCGGCTCGGCGGCGAGCGATGCCTCGGCCGCGGCAAGGAGGCGGGCGGCCGTCTCGGCGTCCCCTTGCCGCACCAACACTCCGGCCAGCCCTGCCAAGCCATCGGCCACGCCCGGTGGGTCGTCCACCGCGTTGAACCCTGCGATCGCCTCGCGGTAGTGCTCCGCGCTCGCCTCCAGATCGGCGGTGTGTTTCTCCGCGTCGGCGAGCCCGATCAGGGCGTAGGCGCTGTTGCGGACGTCCCCGGTTTCTCGGAACTGCTCGACGCTCTCGGCGAACAGCGCGACGGCCGCGGCGGCGTCTCCGCGGCCTCTCGTGGCCAGGGCGAGGTTGGTGAGAGCGCCGGCGGCGCCCCAGGGGTCGTCGAGCTCGCGGTAAAGCTCCAGGCTCTCGGCGAAGAGGGATGCCGCCCGCGCGAAGTCGTCCATGTCGTGCGCCACGCCGCCGAGATTGTTCAAGACACGGGCGATCTCGGATGGGCTGCCGGCGCGCCGCCGGATGACTAGGCTTTCCCGATAGAGCGCCTCGGCGCGTTCGTGGTCGCCGCGGTCGAAGGCCACGCGCCCCAGGTCGTTCAGCGCGGTGGCGATCAAGTGATCATCGCCGACCTCCCGCGCGAGGGCGAGGCTCTCTGCCAAGAGCTGCTCCGCCGTCGCACGGTCTCCGCGGTCGAAGGCGACGACGCCAAGATTCCCCGTGGCGCGGGCGATGCCAACGTGGTCGTCGAGCTCGCGGGAGAGCGCCAGCGCCTGGTCGTGCAGGGCGCGCGCGCGCTCGTAGTCGCCCTGGGTCTCCGCCAGGACGCCTGCGCCGTCGAGTGCGGCAGCTCGCGACAACCGCGCGGCTGGATCGTCGGCGTGTGGCAGCGCGAGCGCGGCCTCCAGTTCGGCGCGGCCCTCATCAATGTGGCCGCGAAGCCACCAGAAGCGCCAGAGGGCGCCGGCGAGCGCGGCCGCCCGCGCGGCGTCGGCCGTGGTTCGCCACCAGGCGAGCGCCGTCCGCAGGTTGTCGTGCTCGGTTTCCAGGCGGTCGAGCCAGGTTGCGGCCGCGGGGCCGGTCAGATGCGGCGCGGCCTCGTCCGCCATCGCTCCGTAGTACGCGGCATGCGCGGCGCGGATCGCCTCGCGTTCGCCGCTGGCGTCCAACTGCTCGCGGGCGAATTCCCGGATCGTCTGCAGCATGGCGAAGCGAGGGTCTGGCGTTGCGCAGACATGACCGCCGTCTGCTTGCCGAATCAGACTGTTGTCGAGAAGCGCGCCGAGGCAGTCGATCACGGGCAGGTCCGGCTCGGCGACGGCGTTGACCACCGCCTCGGCCGCCTCCAGGGTCCAGCCGCCGGCGAACACCGCGAGGCGGCGGAACAGGGCGCGCTCCGACTCGTCGAGGAGATCGTGGCTCCAGGCGATCGCCGCGCGCAGCGTCTGCTGGCGTTCGGGGCGGTCGCGGCCGCCGGTGAGGAGGGTCAGCCGGCTGTCGAGGCGGGCCAGGATCGCTTCTGGGGGCAGGAGGCGCACGCGGGCCGCGGCTAATTCGATGGCCAGGGGGAGGCCGTCGAGACGGCGGCAGATGGCGACCACGGTCTGCGCGTTCTCCGCGGTGAGCCGAAAATCGGGGCGCACCGCCTGCGCGCGGTCGACGAAGAGTTGAACAGCCTCGGCGGCGAGCGCTTCGTCGAGGCGGAGACCGGTGTCGCGGGCCGGCAATCCGAGCGGTTCGACCGGAGCCTCGTGCTCGCCCGCGATGCGCAGCGGCGCACGGCTCGTGGCCAGGATCCGCACGTCGGGAGCCGCCGCGAGAATCTCGGCGATGAGGGGCGCGGCTTCGACGACGTGCTCGACGTTGTCGAGCAGCAGGAGCATCCGCCGCGTGCGCAAGAAGGCGCGCAACGAGTCGGCGATCGGCTCTCCTGGGGTCTCGCGGATGCCGAGGGTCTCGGCGATGACCGAGGCGACGCGCGCCGGCGCGCCGATCTGGGCCAATGGCACGAACCAGACGCCGTCCGGATACTGCGCGATCAGATCGCTCGCCACTCGCAGTGCCAGCCGCGTCTTGCCGGTCCCTCCGGGTCCGGTGAGCGTCAGCAGGCGAACCCCCGGGTCGCCCAGGCGCTGCGTGATCGCCGCGATCTCTCGCTCACGGCCGATGAAGGCGGTCACTTGAGCGGGCAGATTGTGATTGGGGCGGTCGAGGGTCTGCAGCGGCGGAAACTCGGTTGGGAGCCCTTCGATATCGACCTGGAAGACGCGCTCCGCTTCCCGCAGGTCGCGCAGGCGGTGCAGGCCGAGATCGCGTAGTTGCACGCCGACGGGCAGGGCGTCGCGGACGAGGTTGCGGACGACCTCGGTCATGACCGTTTGCCCGCCGCCGGCCGTGGCGAGGAGCCGGGCCAGCCGGTTGAGGGCAGGGGCGAGGTAATCGCCGTCGTGGGGTTCGGCGACCCCGGTGTGCAGCGCCATGCGCACGGAGAGCGGGCCGAGGGCGCCCCAGTCCGCGGCGGCGAGCGATTGCTGGGCCGCCACGGCGGCGCGCAGCGCGTCGGGCGCGGTGGGGAACGCGGCCTGCACGGCGTCGCCTATCGTCTTGAAGCGCACGCCGCGGTTGGCGCCGATTGCCGCGTCGAGCAGGGCGAAGTGGCGCTGCACCGCGGCGAGCATGGCCGGGGAATCCTGCTCCCAGCGCCGGGTGCTCCCCTCGACGTCGGTAAACAGGAAGGTGACGGTGCCGCTGGGAAACTCGGGCATGGAAACCGGTCTGTACTCGTTCGGCGATGGCTCCTCGTTGGCGGGAGGGGACTGCTATCGGCGATGCTAGCACGACGGCAGATGGCGCGCGCCCGCGGCGGCTGGCACGATTGACGCGGCGTTAGAGAAGGCTCATCAGCGGCGGCGGGCGCAGCGCGCCCGTGCGCGGGGTTGGAGGTACGCCATGAAGGAACGTCTCGACGTGGGCGCCATCGATCGGCGCATGGCTATTGGCGGTGGATTCGCCGCCGCGGTGGGATTGACTGTCCCCAGGATGCAGGTGCGGAGCCGGGTCATTACCCAGCGCGGCGTCGCCGGCGGCGGGTTGGTGCAGTTTGCGGAAGGCGAAGCCCGGTTCTCCCTCTTTGCTTCGAGGATGACGACCGAAGACGACGGCGCCGAAAGCCAGCCGATCTTCCTGGGGCGCGTGCGCTGGGAGGACGGCTCGGTTGGCGTGACGCTGGAGAGCGTACGCATCACCAACTACGAAAATCTTGGGCTTGCCGTCGGGGAGGGACGGCGGGTCGAAGGCGTCGTGGACGCCGGCGACGCCGGGGAGCAACCGTTCTTGCTCGAAGTGATGTTTGACTTGCCCGAATCGCAACCGGATCAGGTCACGTTTCGGGTCGGCGCCGCCATCGAGGGCGACGCGACGCCGGGGACGGACGCGGGCTACACGTACGCCGCCGAAGGCGATGTCGTGGGCGACGTCACGGATGCCGACTTCGCCGTCGATCTGGAGACCGGAGACGTGACCGAGCCGGAACCGGAGTAGGGCGCGTCGGAACGACTCGGCTCCTGGACCCCGCGCTAGAGGAACTTCAGGATGTGCGTGGCCACCGCGACGACCTGGCCGTCCTGATTCACGGCGGTGATGTTCGCGGTGGTTTTTGCCGCCTCGGCGTCGACACCGGTGATCTCGTACGAAACCGTCACCGTGTCGCCGACACGCACCGGTTGCACGAAGCGAATGCGATCGTAGCCGTAGGAGACCGCCGGGCGACGAGTCAGGGTATGCTCCAACACCTTGGTGGAGCAGGTCGACATGAGGCCGACGATCAGCACGCCGTGGGCGACGATCGTGCCGTAGGGCGTCGTCTTCATGTACTCGGCGTTGACGTGGTTGGGGCTGAAGTCGCCCGTGATGCCGGCGAACAGGTAGATGTCTGATTCGCTGACGGTCTTGGCGAACTCTACGCGCGTGCCGACCGGGATGAATCCGGTCTCAGGCGACTCCTTGGACATGCTGACCATCCTTTCCACGGGCATTGCGCAACGGGCGCCTATCGTAAGCCGGCTGCAATGCATCGGCCTCGGGCGCGTTTTTTCGCAGCAGTGCCGAGGCCCGCTGCGATGTCCAGGGCTTGTGCCGAACGGCGGTTCAGGGCCTCGCCTGGGACATCGTATCGAAGCGGCTCCTGAAGGCGTCAAGACTGGCTCAGTCCGGGTCTTGATGCCGCTGGCGCCGATCGATTGCGTGGGAACACTGGCGGGGTGGCGCCCCGGGGAGCGGTGGCCCGGTTGATGCATGGCTGTCGGCGCTCGTGGTGTTGGGCATCAGGTCGCCGCCTGCCGGAGAAGATCGCCATGGACGCCAATCGTTTCGATCGCCTCACGCGCACGCTTTCTGTTTCGGCATCTCGGCGCCAGGGTCTGGCTGCCGTAGTCGCGCTTGCGCTATCGTCCGCCCGCTCGGCGCGGGTTTCCGCGGCGCAGGACGAACCCGCGTCAGCCGCCTGCGAGCCTGGTTTCACCCAGTGCGGGGCCTTGGGCGACTGCGTCGATGTGCAATCGGATCTGGACAACTGCGGAGCCTGCGGAGCCGTCTGCGAGAGCGGCCTCGTCCCGGTGGAGTGCCGTGGCGGCGAGTGCGTCCGGGCGAGCTGCCCGGTCGGTGTCGAATACTGCGGCGCGGTCGACGGCTGCCGCGATCTGTCCTCCGACCCGGCCCACTGCGGCGCCTGCGGCAACGCGTGCCCCGGCGGTGTCTGCTCGGGCGGCGCCTGCGTCTCGTCTGGGGGCGCCTGCGCCGAAGGCGAGGTCGAGTGCGACGGCGAATGCGTCGCCACCTGCTGCAACAACGAGCATTGTGGAGCCTGCGGCAATGCCTGCACGCCGCCCTTCACCTGTTTCGAGGGGGTGTGCGATTGCCCAAGCGGATTGTGCTGCGCCGAAGGTGAAGTCGTCTGCAACGGCGAATGCGTGGCGACCTGTTGCGACAACAACAACTGTGGCGCCTGCGGCAATGCGTGCACGCCGCCGCTCACGTGCTTCGAGGGCATCTGCGACTGCCCGAGCGGGGACTGCCCCCCGGTGAAGCTCCCGGACACTGGCGTCGGCGCAGCGGGCGAAACTGGGGCCGCTGCTCCCTGGGCTCTGCTGGCGGCGATCCTCGCGGCCTCGAAAGCGCTGGCCACGAGGCGACGAGACGGCGCCGAGGGCGACTCCGCGGCAAGCGCCTGACCCTTACGCCAGAGGCATCGCCGCGCACGTCGGGTACGGCAGCGCTTCGTCTAGACCGGCGTCAACTCGATGACCGGCCCCAGCCGCGACAGCTCTTCGAGCGGGATGTGGCAGCGGATCGTGTGCCCCTCCGCGGCGGCCTGCACCGGCGGCGCTTCCTGCTCGCAGATCGGCCCCAGCTTGCGCGGGCAACGGGTCTCAAAGGGGCAGCCGGTGGGCCGGCTCCCCGCGCCGGGCACGGGACCTTCCAGACGAATGCGCTCCTGCACCGCGTTCGGGTCGGGAATGGGGACAGCGGAGACGAGGGCTTCGGTGTACGGGTGGTACGGCGGGGAGAAGACCTGCTCGGTGGTCCCCGTCTCCATGATCTGGCCCAGGTACATCACGGCGACCCGGTTGGCCAGGTGCTGCACCACGCTCAGGTCGTGGGAGATGAACAGGTACGACAACTCCTCCTCGTCCTGCAGCTTCTGGAGCAGGTTGAGGACCGTCGCCTGGATGGAGACGTCGAGGGCCGAGACCGGCTCGTCGCAGACGAGGATGGAAGGTCCCGCGGCCAGGGCGCGGGCAATGCCGATACGCTGCTTCTGACCGCCGGAGAGCTGGGCCGGGTAGCGGTCCAGGAAGGATGTGTCGAGGTTCACCGATGCCAGGATGCCTTCCACGCGGGAGCGCAGCTCCTGCTTGTCGCGCACGCCATGGAAGAGCCGCAACGGACGGCCGACGATCTCCAGGATCGTGTGCGCGGGGTTGAGGGCGGTGTCGGGATTCTGGAAGACGATCTGGATCTGCCGTCGCCGCTCCTTCGGCCGGGCGCTGGCGCGGTCCTTGAGCGGGGCGCCGAAGAGGCGCATCTCCCCGCCGTCGGGCGGCTGCAAGCCGATGACGCAGCTCGACAGCGTCGTCTTGCCACAGCCGGACTCGCCGACGACCGCCAGTGTCTCCCCGGCTTTCAGATCGAGGGAGACGCCGTCGACGGCCTTGACGACCCGATCTGCGGCAAAGACGCCGCGGCGCTGGGAGTAGTACTTGCGCAGATCGGTGAGCTCGAGGATGGGGCCTTGCCCCTTGCCCGCGCCCCGGCTCCCCCCCGAGCCCCCCTCGACCTGAGGGGGGAGTTTCCCCTCGGAGCGGAGAGAGGGGAGCACGTCGCTCAAGGGGGCGTGGGGGGTGAGGGCTTTCTTGCCTACTTCCTTCCAGAAGAAGCACCGCGACACGCGCCCCTCGCCCGCGTCCAAGAGCGGCGGATGCTCAGCCACGCAGATGTCGCGGGCGTACTGGCAGCGCAGGGAGAAGGCGCAACCGTGGGGGAGGCGCCCTGGCCGGGGGAGCTGGCCCGGGATCGGGGTCAGGGGGTGACCGGCGCGGCCGATGCTGGGCACGGCCTTCAGCAGGCCGGCGGTGTAGGGATGGCGAGGGCTGGCGAAGAGGGCGTCGATCGGCGCCTCCTCGGCGATCTCGCCGGCGTACATGACCGCAACCCGGTCGCAGACGCGGGCGATGACGCCCAGGTTGTGGCTGACGTAGACGATGGCCGAGTTGATCTGGTGCTTCAGCTCGGCGACGAGGTCGAGGATGGTCGCCTCGGTCGTCACGTCGAGCCCGGTCGTCGGCTCGTCGAGGATGAGCAGCGAGGGGTTGCAGGCGAGCCCCATGGCGATGATGACGCGCTGCTGCTGGCCGCCGGAGAGCTGATGGGGGTAGCGGGCGACGATCTCCTCGGGGTCGGGCAGGTGGACGCTATCGAGCAAGGCCCGGACGCGCTGCTTTGCTTCGCCCGCGCTCAACCCTTCGTGGATGCGCAAGACCTCGGCGATCTGGTCGCCGATGCGCATGGAGGGATTGAGCGAGGCCATGGGATTCTGATAGACCATCGCCACGTCGCGCCCGCGCAGCCGCTGCAGCTCTTGGGGCGAGAAGGCAAAGATATTCCGTCCCTTGTAGAGAACCTCGCCTGCGGTCACCCGCCCCCCGGCGGCCACGTGCCCGATAGCGGTGAAGGCCAGGGTGGTCTTGCCGCAGCCCGACTCGCCGACGAGGCCCAACACCTCTCCCGCGCCCACCGCGAGCGAAGCTCCACGAACGGCTTCGACCTGCTCCGGGCCGCTGCCGTAGGTGACGCGCAAATCGCGGATGTCGAGGACGACCTCGGAGTCGTGAGTCGTGAGTCGTGAGTCGTGAGCATGGCGCGCCAGACGTGCTTCTCCATCCAGCCTCCCAACCGACCCGCGGTTTCGCACATCCGACTCACGACTTCCGACTCGCGACTCGCGACTCGTCATGCCAGCTCCTCCATCCGCTCGCTGCTGTCGAGCACGCGGCTCAGGCCGTCGGCGAAGAGGTTGGCGGCGATGACGAGGAGGGAGATGGCGACGGCCGGGCCGAGGACGAGCCAGGGAGCGGTCTGGATCATGCTGCGCCCTTCGTAGATCATCAGACCCCAGTCGGGGGTGGGAGGCTGCACGCCGAGGCCGAGAAAGCCGAGCGAGGCGCCGATCAGGATGGCGTAGCCGACCCGGATCGAGCTCTCGACGATGATGGCCGGCAAGGCGTTGGGCAGCATCTCGCGGGTGATGATGTAGGGCGCTCGCTCGCCGCGCGCCTGCGCCGCCTGCACGAACGGCTGGGTGCGGATGTCGAGGGCCACGCTGCGGATGATGCGCGCCACGCGTGGCACGAAGGTGATGGCCACGCCGATGACGATGTTGACCAGGCTCGAGCCGAGCGTGGTCAGGATCAGCAGCGCCAGCAGCAGCGAGGGGAAGCTCATCAGCCCGTCGGCGACGCGCATGATCGTCTCGTCGATCTTGCCGCCGTAGTAGCCGGCGGTCAGCCCGACGAGCGTGCCGCCGACCACCCCAAGGGCGGTCGCCCCGAATGCGATCAGGATGATGCTGCGCGTGCCGGCCAGGATGCGGCTGAGGACGTCGCGGCCGAACTGGTCGGTGCCGAGCAGGAAGGTTCCCGACGGGGGCTGCAACGTGTCCTGGTAGTGGAACTCCAGTGGCGGGTAGGGAGCGATGGCTGCGCCGAAGACCGCCAGGAGCAGATAGACGAGGAGAATGACGCCGCCGATGGTTGCGGAGGTTGTGGCCAGGAGGCGCCGCCAACGAGGCGTCGGCGCGGGGGCGACGGCGTCTTCCGCTGACGGGATGCCGGCGGTCGTCCAGGGGGCGGGGCGAGCAATTCCGGCCCTGGCGCCTCCGGGGCCTTGTCTGCGGGTTGCGTCCACGATCATGCGTCCCCTCCCCTAATAGCGAATGCGGGGGTTCAATGCGGCGTAGAGGAGATCGGCCCCCAGGTTGGCCACGGCGTAGATGGTCGCCACCAGCAGGGCCACGGCCTGCACGAGCGGCACGTCGCGGTTGGTGACGGCGAAAATCATCAGTTGCCCCAGCCCCGGATAGCCGAACACGGTTTCGACGACGATGAGGCCGCCAATCATCCAGCCGACGTTGATGGCGATGATGGTGATCGAGGGGAGCAGCGCGTTGGGCAGGACGTGGCGCAGGATTACGCGCGCCCGCGGCATCCCCTTCAGGATCGCCGTGCGCACGTAATCGGTGCGCAGCACGCGCACGACGTTGGCGCGGGTCATGCGAGCCGTGTGCGCCAGCGTGACGAGGACCAGCGTCGCGGCCGGCAGGATCAGGTACTTGAGGCTTTCCAGCGGGTTGGCGCTGGGATCGATGAGGCTGGTGGCGGGCAGGATCGGCCACAGCGAGGCGAAGAGGATAATGAGCACGCTGCCGATGACGAACTCGGGCACGGAGATGCCGACCAGCGTCGTCATCGTGATCGCCTTGTCGATCGGACGGTCCTTGCGCAAGCCGGCGACGATGCCCAGCCCGAGCGCCAGCGGCACGCCGACGGCGAAGGCGATCCCCGCCAGGGCCAGCGAGTTCTTGAGGCGCTCGAACACCAGCGGCCCGACCTCGGTGCGCATCCGGAGCGACTCGCCGAAGTCGCCGCGTGCCGCGCCGGAGAGCCAGTCGACGTAGCGGGCCGGGGCCGGGCGGTCCAGGCCGAGCTGCGTCCGCAGCGCGGCGAGCGTTTCGTCGGTCGCTTCGCTGCCCAGGATCATCACGGCCACGTCGCCCGGCAGCAGCTCCGTCACCGCGAAAATGACGATGGAGACGATGACCAGCGTCAGCGCCATGAAGGCGAAGCGCCGCCCCAGAAACCTAAGCACTGCGCGTCCAGCGGCTCGGCCGCGGCCTCGGATGGCTACCCATTGGTTCGATCCTCCAGGGAGCGCTACTCCTCTGGGGTGTCATTCCGAGCGGAGCGAGGAATCTCGTGCGGGCCAGTCGGCGCCGCCCTGGGGGCCGAGATTCCTCCTTCGTGGGAATGACACCAGTAGCGTGTCGATCCAGCACGAGGCGGCCGGCGCTTACTCCGCCAGCCAGGCCCGGCGCAGGTCGAGCCAGCGCAGGGGGTGCGGCGTGAAGCCCTGGAGACGCGACGTGTAGGCGGTGATATAGGAGCGGAAGTAGGGGATGATCGCCGGACCGTCGTCGGCCAGGATTTGTTGCGCCTGGGTCATGAGCTGGCGCCGCTCGTCCTCGTCGACTGTGCCGCGGACGTCGGCCAGCAGCGCGTCAAACTCTTCGTTGCACCACTTGCTCTCGGTGCCGGGCGAATCGCACAGGTAGATGAGCGACATCATCTGCTCCGCCGTCGGGCGCCCGGTCCAGTTGGTGGTGAAGAAGGGCGTCTGCTTCCAGATGTCGGCCCAGAAGTTGTCGATCGGGTGGCTGACGATCTCGATGCGGATATTGGCCGCCGCCGCCATGTCCTTGAAGGTGATGGCCGACTCCTGCATCCCCGGCCGCCCGGTGCTGGTGTGCAGCGTCAGGTCGAGCCCATCGGCGTACCCGGCCTCGGCGAGGAGCTCCTGCGCCCGCTGGATGTTCTGGGCGGGGATGGGGATGTCGCCGTACATCGGGTCGATCGAGGGCACGCACTGGTCGGCCGCGGTCTCGCCGTGCCCCTGCAGCACGACGGCGAGGAAGCCGTCGCGCTCGGCGCAGAGCTTGAGCGCCGTGCGCACCCGAGCGTCGCCGAACGGCTCCTGGGTGACGTCCATGACAATCGGCTGATGGCCGCCGGTGATGATCTCGGCGGTGGTGATGCGCGGGGCGCCCTGGATGGTCGGCAGCGTCGTGGGCAGGAACTCATTTGCCAGCTCGATGCCGCCGCTGGTCAGCGCCGCCGCCTTGGTTGCCTCCTCCGGGATGGCCAGATACTCGACCTCGTCAAGGAAGCCCTGGTTCTCGGCGTCGAAGTAGTCGTCGAAGCGGCGCAGGACGGTGCGCTCTCCGGGCACGTGCTCGGCCAGGGTGTAGGGGCCGGTGCCGATCGGGTCGGTCTCCAGCCGGTCGGAGCGCCCCGCCGGGGTGATGCGCGCCTGGTAGTTGCCCATCAGCTCCGGAAACTCGGCGTACGGCTCGGAGAGGCGGAAGACGATCTCGGTCGCGCTCGGGGTTTCCATCTCCTCGATCATGAGGATGTTGGCGCGGAAGGCGGAGGCGAGGTCGGGGTCGAGGATGCGCTCCACGGTGGCGACCACGTCCTCGCTGGAAAAATCGCCGCCGTCGTGCCACTTGACGCCCTCGCGCAGGGTGAAGGTCCACTCGTCGGCGGCAGCGTTCGACTCCCAGGCGGTGGCCAGGTCGGCTTCGACGCCCATCTCCGGGTTGATGCGGACCAGGCTGGAGTAGAGGAGCTCGCATGGCCAGATGGCCTCGAGGATGATGGCCACGTTGGGGTCGAACGTGGCCGCGGAGCCAGGGATGCCGACGCGCACGCGGCCCCCGCGCACCGGCTCGCCATTCTGCCCGGCGGGCAGGGCGGCGATGGCTCGACCCGGCGCCGCAGAGGCCAGCCCGGCCAAGGCCGTGGCGCTCAAGCCCAGCAGTGAGGCGCGACGCAAGGCTTCGCGCCTGCTGAGACGGCCGTCCAGGACATCCTGACGCAGCCGTTGCAGCGCGTCGGTTCCGATCCGCGTCGTCATGGAAACCTCCCTTTCCCTCACGGGTTCGGTTCGTTTGCCCGCTCATGCCGCCCGCGCCGGCGTTCCAGGCGGAGCCTTATCCGTCGAGCCAGGCGCGGCGCAGGTCGAGGTACCGCAGTGGGTGGGCGCGAAACCCCTGCAGCCGGTTGGAGAAGGCGGTGATGTAGGAGCGGAAGTACGGCACGATGACGGGGCCGTCCTCGGAGAGGATGTGCTGGGCGTCGGCGAGGAGCTGGCGACGTTCCTCGGCGTCGAGCGCGGAGCGGGCCGCCATGATCCGCGCGTCGAACTCCTCGTTGCACCAGTTGCTTTCAGTGTTGCTGGCCCCGCACATGTAGACGGTGGAGAGCATCATGTCGGCGGTCGGCCGCCCGATCCAGTTGGAGACGAGGAACGGCTCGTGCTTCCAGACCTCGGCCCAGTAGACGTCGACCGGGTGGCTGACTAGCTCGACGCGCACCCCGGCCCCGAGCGCCATGTCCTTGAACGTCAGCGCCGTCTCCATGATGCCCGGCCGCCCCGGCGTGGCGTGGAGCGTGAGATCGATCCCGTCGGGGTAGCCGGCCTCGTCCAGCAATTTCCGCGCCCTGTCCAGATTCTGGGCGGGGATCGGGACGTCGCCGTACATCGGGTCGGTGGGCGGCACGACCTGGTCGGCGGCCGGGACGCCGTGCCCTTGCAGCGCGACAGCGACCACGCCTTCGCGATCGACGCAGAGCTTCAGTGCCGCCCGCACGCGCGCATCGTCGAATGGCGCCCGCGTCACGTCCATGACGATCGGCTGGTGACTGCCGGAGACGATCTCGGTGGCGGTTACGGCTGGCGAGCTTTCGAGGAGCGGCAGCGACGTTGGCTGGAACTCGTTGGCCAGCTCGATGCCACCGCTGGTCAGCGCCGCGACCTTGGTCGCCTCCTCCGGGATGGCGAGGTACTGAATCTCGTCGAGGAACGCCTGCCCCTCCAGGTCGAAGTAGCCATCGTAGCGACGGAGCACCGTGCGCTCGCCGGGGACATAGGCTTCCAGCCGGTACGGCCCGGTCCCGACCGGATCGGTCGCCATCTGGCCGATCTTGGCGGCGGGCATGATGCGCGCCTGGTAGTGGGCCAACTGCTCCGGAAACTCGCCAAACGGGTAACTCAGACGGAAGACGACTTCCGTTGAGCTCGTCGCCTCGACGCGGTCGATCATGGCGATGTTGGTGCGAAACAGCGAGGCGGTTTCCGGGTTCAGGTGGTAGTCGATCGTGGCCAGCACGTCCTCGGCGGTGAACTCGGCGCCGTCGTGGAAGGTGACGTCGTCGCGCAGGGTGAACGTCCAGCGGTCGCCCGTCTCGTTCGACTCCCAGGCGAGGGCGAGGTCCGGCTCCAGCGCCATGTCGGGGGTGGTGCGGACGAGGCTGGAGAAGATGTGCTCCAGGGCGTAGATCTCCTCCATCGTCGTGTTGAGCGCCGGGTCGAACCCCCCGGCTGAGCCAGCCACGCCAACCCGCACCGAGCCGCCGCGAACGGGCGATCCCTCCTGTCGGGCCGGAACCGCCGCGGTCGAATGAGCAGAGCGCGCAAAGAGGAGTCCGGCGAACGCTGGGGCGCCAAGGCCGAGCGCTGCCGTGCGTTTCAGCGCATCGCGGCGTGTCATGTGCCCGAGTGACGTGTCCTGAAAACGGCTGCGCCGGGTCGGGGCCTGATCCTGCAAGGTCATTCTTGCCTCCCTCCGCCATCAGCGTCGATGGCTCAGGCGTGTGGTCTCCGGTGGGCGGAAACGCCAGGTCGCACGGAGTGTGCAACCGGAGTACCGTGATAAACGGCTCGCTGGCGCCGGCGGATTGATTGACGAAACCGAGTTTCGTCGTGCGCCGGCGAACGGATGGATGGAACCGGCTGGGATGGCGTCGGTTCCCACTGACCGACCCCGTTGTCGATCAGCGATACGCGCGAAGGATGCGCGCGGAGGGGCCTTCTGCAGGACGGGGCGGCCTTCCGCTACCGGATGCTACGCGGCGGCGGCGGCCAATACCGGCTCGGAAGTATACGTATCTGAGGCCAGAGGGGCCTGGAAAACCTCAAGACAGGTGCTAAGCAGCCATTGCAAACGTCTCATGACACCTTATGTGTTGCATCATCTGACAAGAATCTGCGGCACGATCCTGGAAGCATCGCGACGGCGCTTTCCAACAGCGACCGGAATCGGCATGATGGGCACCCACCAGACGTCGAGAGCATGGGATGGGAGGCACACGCGATGGCCGTCGAGCTCAGCCGCATCTTTGAACCGATCCGAATCGGCCCCAAGATGGCTCGCAACCGCATCGCCAGCACGCCGCACACGACGGGGTTCGGCGAGAACGGCTATCCCTCCGAGCGGTACGCGCGCTACCACGCGGAGAAGGCGAGGGGCGGCGCCGGGCTGGTGATGACCTTCGGGTCGTGCAGCGTCCACCCGTCCACTCCGTCCAGCGGCGAAATCGCGGCCTGGGACGACGGCGTCGTACCCCACCTGGCGCGCATGGCCGACATGGTCCACGAACACGGCGCGCTGCTCATCTCCCAGATCGCCCACCGCGGGCGGAGGACGGTATCGGACTCGACCGAGCTGCCGTTGCTGGCTCCTTCCGATCTGCCCGACCCTGACCCCGTGCATCGCGAGATCCCGCACGAAATCGAACTGGAGCAGATCGAGGAGTTGATCGGCGCGTTCGCCGCCGCGGCGCGGCGCTTCAAGGCGGGCGGGTTCGATGGGGTGGAGATCAACTCGATCGGGGGTCAGTTGATCGAGCAGTTCTGGTCGCCGCAGATGAATGTCCGCGGCGACGAGTGGGGAGGCAGCCTGGAGAACCGGATGCGCTTCGGCGTGCGGGTCGTACAGGCGGTTCGCGCCGCCGTCGGACCCGAGTCCATCGTCGGGTTTCGCATGACCGCCGACGAGGGGCTTGTCGGCGGGCTCACGCCGCAAGAGCTGCGGGGGATCGCTCGCCATATGGACGGTCTTGGCGTTCTCGACTACATCAGCCTGACCGGCGGCTTCGGCACGACCTTGACCACGTCGGCGGTGGCGACCCCCTCGATGGACTTTCCGCATATGACCTTCCTGCGTCAGGCGAGGGCGCTGCGGGAGGTCATCACCGCGCCGGTGCTGTACGCAGGGCGGGTGATGACGCCGGCGGAGGCCGAGGCGATCCTGCGCCGGGGCGACGCCGACATCGTCGCCATGACGCGGGCGATGATCGCCGACCCCCATCTGGTCAACAAAGCAAAGGAGGGTCGCCTCGACGACATCCGGTTGTGCGTCGGGGCGAACGAGGGGTGCATCGGCCGTCGCTACATGGGCCTGCCGATCTTCTGTGTCCATAACCCGGCCATCGGCCGCGAGGCGGAGTTGATGGAGATCGCGCCCGCCGCTCAACCGAAGCGGGTCGTGGTGGTCGGCGGCGGCCCGGCTGGCCTCGAAGCCGCGCGAGCGGCGGCAACTCGCGGGCACGAGGTGACGCTCTTCGAGCGGGAGCAGGCGGTTGGCGGTCAGATCCTGACCTTGGTCAAGGCGCCGCATCGCCGGGAGTACCGGGGCGTCGTCGATTGGCTGGAAGGGCAGGTTGGCAAGCTGCCGATCGACCTTCGCCTTGGACACACCGCGACAGCGGAAGACGTGATGGCGCTCGACCCGGAGGCCGTCGTCGTCGCGTCCGGTGCCCGGCCCCGGCGCCCGGAGATCCCGGGGGCCGATCTTCCGCACGTCGTGCCGGTCGATGACGTGCTCACCGGCCGCCATCTGGTCAAAGGGCGCGCTGTGCTCCTGGATGAGGATGGGCACCTGCGCGGCGTCAGCACCGCCGATTTCTTGTCCGCGCAGGGGATCGACGTGACGGTCGTCACCCGGCTCTGGACGGTCGGCGAAGACATCGATCCGACCCTGAAACCGGTCTACTACGAGCGGTTGCTCAAGCAGGGCGTGGTGATGATGCCGCACACGGAAGCCATCGCCATTGGGGACGGCTGGGTGCGGTTGCGCAACGTCTACTCCGGCGCCGAGCAGACGCTCGACGGGATCGACACGGTCGTTACCGCGTATGGCGGCAAGGCGAACGACGGCGTCTATCGCGAGTTGAAGGGAAAGGGACCGCAACTGCACCTGGTCGGAGACGCGGCGGCCCCGCGTCGGCTGGCCATTGCCATGCTGGAGGCCACCCGGGCCGGGCGGGCGATTTGAGCGGCCGCAAGCGGACCGCTGATGCTTGAGCGGCATGCCGTGTTCGTGTCATTCCCGACCAAGGAGGAAAGTCGGCGCGTGGGGAACGCCGCTCCGTAAAGCCGAGATTCCTCGCTTCGCTCGGAATGACACACCTTTCGCGTCGCGCTGTCGGCGACTCCGTTGTGGCCCTGCGGGCCACGGGCGATGCCTGCATCGCCCCTACAGGTCAAGGTCCCCGGAGCGGGGCCAACGGAGGGCCGCGGGGGGGCCGAGAATCTCCTTTAGCAGCATTGCCCGGCGCAGCTCCGCGCGGGATTTCAGCGATCTGGTTACCGATGTGGCGTCGGACTGAGGCGTGGGAGTGGGAGCGGGCCGTTCCCGCCGGGTCTGTTCCTCCGCCTGAGGCGGGACGGCCGGTCGCGGCGCGCGCGCCCGACGAGCCTCCCGGCGTTGTCGCTCGGCGCGTGCGACCTCCCGGCTCAGCTCGTTGGGGCGAAACTGGCGCTCCGGCATCTGATCGGTCAGTTCCCGGTGAAGGGTGTCGAGGAAGCGGCGGATCATCGGCTAATCCTGCCGGCGCTCGCGAGTGTCGGAGCCCTCGTCGAGGGCGAGCGAGGTGCGCATCGCCGTGTCGGCCTGCACATTCTCCATGCGATAGTGGTCCATGACGCCGAGGCGGCCGGTGCGGAAGGCGTCGGCCAAAGCCAGGGGCACCTCCGCTTCCGCCTCGACGACGCGGGCTCGCATCTCCTGCTCCGCCGCGACCGCCATCGCCCGCCGCTCCTCGGCCTTGGCCTGGGCGATGCGCTTGTCGGCTTCCGCCTGGTCGGTTTGCAGCTCGGCGCCGATGTTGCGCCCCACGTCGACGTCCGCGATGTCGATGGAGAGGATCTCGTAGGCGGTGCCGGCGTCGAGTCCGCGCTCCAGAACCAGCCGAGAGATCTGATCGGGGTTTTCCAGCACCGACTTGTGCGAAGTGGCCGAGCCGATGGAGGAGACCGTTCCTTCCCCGACGCGGGCGATGATCGTCTCTTCCCCGGCCCCGCCGACGAGGCGATCGATGTTGGCGCGCACCGTCACCCGCGCCACGGCGATGACCTGGATGCCGTCCTTGGCCACGCCGGAGACGCGCGGCGTTTGGATCACCTTGGGGTTGACGCTGACTTGGACGGCTTCCAGCACGTCCCGCCCGGCCAGGTCGATCGCGGTGGCCCGCTGCCACGGCAAGTCGATGTTGGCTCGGTCGGCGGAAATCAGCGCCGCGACCACGCGGCCGACGTTGCCTCCCGCGAGGTGATGGGCCTCCATCTGGCCGACGTCGAGGTCGAGCCCGGCCTTGCTGGCGCTGATGTACGGCCGCACGATGTCGGCCGGGTTGACCTTGCGCAGCCGCATGCCGATCAGGGTGCCCAGTCCGACGCGCACCCCGGAGAAAATGGCCGTGATCCACAGGCCGACCGGCACGAAGTACAAGAAGAACCCGAGCACGATGAGGATGAGGACGGCGACGATCGCGAGGGTGACGACGCTGGTGTCCACCGAGTCTCCTTTCGCCGACGCCGCTGCCGGCAGTCGAACACACGAGTCTTGCTACGTCTCGTCTCGCCGCGTGGGGCGCGCCGTTGGGTCGTCTCGTCCCGCCTCGGTTCGATTCCCCACAGCGGGAGGTGTATCCATTCTGATGCCGTCGCCTGGGGCCTCTCGTGGGAGATAGGATGGCGCGCCGAACCAGCCAAGCCATTTCCCGGTCGCTCGTTGCGACGGAGCCTCGGCGCCGCCGACGGCCGACTGCAATACGAGCCGGTTGGGACGCCGGCCACGGGCAAGCAGGGTGAAGACCGCGATCGTGCCGACGACGATGGCGACCAGCGACGCCAGGATCGTCACTGCCGCCTGCTCGATCCCTTCAGGTGTTTGGATTTCCCGGCCAAGCATCGCCAGGTAGAGCCCGCCGAGCAGGGCCGCCAAGCCCAGCACCCCAGGGATGCCGAACCCCGGCACGACGATGATCTCGATGGCGATCAGCAGCAGTCCCAGCACGACGAGCGCCAGGTCCTCCCAGCCGGCCAGCCCGGCCAGGAAATGGCCCCAGAAAAAGAGGCCCAGCAGGCCGAACCCGGCCACGCCCGCGATGCCGAATCCCTCCACGAAGAAGTCGGCGATGATCAACAAGACGGCGCCGGAGATCAGGAGCGTCGACACCGCGGGATCGGTGATGAAGCGCACCACGCGCTCGGCGAGACTCGGCGTGGAATCCACGACGGGGGCGTTCTCCAGCCCTGCCGCGGTCAAGACCTCGGAGAGGTTGGCGGCAACGCCGTCGTTGTACCCCCAGGTGGTGGCCTCGCTCGTGGTCAGGGTCAGCAGCTCGCCGCGCGAGACGAGGCCGTCGATCGTCACGTCTGGGTCGACCATCGCCTCCGCCACCAGCGGATCGCGGCCGCGCGCCTCCGCCGTCGCCTTGAAGGTGGTCCGCACCGCGGAGACGATCTTTTCGCTGGCGGTCTCGCCGGTGACGCCATCGACCGGAGTGGCCGCGCCCATCACGGCGCCGGGAGCCATGTAGATCTCCGCGGCGGCAATGGCGATCAGCGCGCCCGCGGAGAACGCGGTGCGGTCGACGAAGGCGATCGTGCGCACGGGGCTGCCGAGCAAGGCGTCCCGCATCTGCAGCACGGCATCGAGCCGGCCGCCCGGGGTGTCGATGTCGAGAACGACGGCCGCCGCGCCTTCGGCTTCGGCCTCGGCGAGCACTCGGCTCAGATACGGGGCCAATCCGAGGTCGATCGTCCCGGTGATCGGAACGACGTAGACCGCCGCTTCTGACGGGGCGTCGTCGGTTTGCGCCAGACCGGGACGAACCAGGAGAGCGATCGCGGCGAAGACCATCAGCACGACGACCACGCCGCGGAACGCGGCATCCTCGCTGCGCGCACATGGCCGAGGACCGTTTGGGGCTCTGGGGCGAAAATGGTGCATGGCGAGGTCTCCCGTCACCATAAGTATGACGGGTCCGCGCCACGCCGGTGACACCGGCCTACGAGTGCGATTTCCGGATCATGCTGCCGGAGAAACGCTCCCGACCCCGGACGTGCTCTCGCTCACCGCCGGATCGCCGTAATACACGACGCTCGAGGCGCCGCTGGCGCTGGCGTCGAGCGTTTCGCTGACATTGACGATCGCCTGGGCCGCCCCATCGACGCTGATCGTGGCGACGCGGCTTTCGAGGTTCGCCGCGTCGTACGCACCCGCCTGGCCGAACGACACCGTCTGGCTGTCGACGGTTCCCCCGAGGCTCACCGAGACGTTGCCGGACGACTGCACGTCGAGCGTGCTGGCGATCAACTCCTCGATGGCGAGCGCGCCGGCGCCGGAGAGCATCAGGCTAAGCGCGTCGGTTTCGAGTCGCTGTGCTTGCGCCTGGCCCGCTCCCGACAGCTCGATGCCGGTCAGGTCGTCGACGGTGAGGGAGTAGATGATCTCTTCACGCGTGCGGTAGCCCCGATCGGGGCGGATATAGAGGGTCCCGTCCTCCACCACGGTCTCGATGCGCTGCAGGACGCGCTCCTCGGCGTCGATGGTGAGCGATTCCGTGTCGCCCTGCTCGATGACCAGCGTGCCGATGCCCTGCAACGAGACGCGGTCGAAACCACTGACGTTGCGCGTCGCTCCTCGATCGTCCGCCACGGGCTCCTCCGTCGGTTGTGCGGGCGCCGCCGGGGAGACGGCGTACAGCGCCGCGGCCTCGTCGTAAATCCAGCTCTCGACAACCCGGCCGTCGACAAATCGGGCGAAGGCCGCGCCGCCGATGCGGAGCCGAGGGCTGGCTCCCGCGGGGAGGGTGACCGCCGTCGTGTCGAGCGTGGCGCGCAGGGTTGCGCGTACGGCGGCGGTATCGCCGGAGGCGACGATGTCGTCGATGAGGATGACCGCATCGGGGGCGATGGTGCGCAGTTCGCTCAACGCCGTTTTCAATCCCGCCAGGTCGGCGGAGTAGGGTTGTCCGGTCAGCAGCGAGGTCCGCGGCGTGTGATTGACGTAATCTGAAGCGAACGCTGCATCGAGCACGCTCACATCGCCGCTGACGAGCGCCTGATTGATGGCGCTCACCGCACGCCGCGCGGCGGCTTCGGTAGCGGCGGTGGAGAAGGAGAATTGCGCATTCGCGGCTCGCCGCTCGCCACCCAAGACCGCGCCCGTGGCGACCCCGGCGGCCCCAAGCCGGCGTAGCGCCGACCGCCGCGAGATGGCGGCCATAACCCGTTTCGGGGAGCGGCCAGTGTGCATTTCAGACATACTCGTTTTCCTTCCAGGTCGCCCGGATCGGCCATCCTCAGGCGTGACCGGTTCAGCGCAAGACTCTCTCCAGGCGAACGTCGCGCCACGAATGAGCGTACTCTGAGTTCCACTGCTCTTGACGATGCAGCGGGTTGCGCGGTTCCGGCTCGATCCGTGGAGGGCGGCGGTTCTCCGTATACTGCAGGGACCAAAGGCGATACGCGAAACGGCACGAGAGGAGAGCAGCCAATGTCCGCCGAAGCGCGCCCCGAGCAGATGCCGCTGGCCGGGGTTCGTGTCCTCGACCTCGGCCGTCATCTGGCGGGCCCGACCTGCGCGATGCTTCTGGGCGATCTCGGCGCCGATGTCATCAAGATCGAGAAACCGGGCGTCGGGGAGGATGGCCGCGCCGCCGGGCCGCCGTTCTTCGAGGGCGTCAGCGCCTTCTTCCTCTCCGCGAACCGCAATAAGAGGTCCCTGACCCTCGACATCAAGCAAGCGGAGGGCCAAGAGACCTTCCGCCGCCTGGCCGACAGCGCCGACGTTGTGATCGAGAATTTTCGGCCCGGCGTCATGGATGCGCTGGGCATCGGGTATGCCGTCGCCAGCGAGCGCAACCCGCGCATCATTTACTGTTCGATCTCCGGTTTTGGCGCCGACGGCCCGTACGCCGACCGACCCGGACTCGACCAGATCATCCAGGGCGTGTCCGGCTTGATGAGCGTGACCGGTTTCGAAGGCGAGGAGCCGGTGCGCGTCGGCATCCCGATCGCGGATTTGCTCACCGGTCTTTACGGAGCTTACGGCATCCTGGCCGCGCTCCAGGCGCGGGAGCGGACAGGACGCGGTCAGGAGGTCAACACGTCGCTGCTCGAGGCAATGGTGGGCACGATGGGATTCCAGGCAGTCCGCTATATCAACGGCGGCGGCGTGCCGCCCCCGGCCGGAAACCATCACCCGATCAACGCGCCCTACGGCGTCTTCAGGGCGAAAGACGGCTATCTCACGCTGGGCGCCACCGGCGAGAAGCGCTGGGCGCAATTCTGTCGCCTCATGGGCGCCGAGGAGTGGCTGGAGGATCCGCGATTCGCGACCAATGGCGCCCGGTACGAAAACCGACTCGTCCTTGCCGAGTTAATTAACGAGAAGTTGCAGGCGCGCACGATTGACGAATGGGAACGGTTCTTCAACGAGGCCGGCATCCCGGCTGGCCCGGTCTATGCGATGGATGGCGCCCTGGACCATCCCCAGATTCGGCACCGGGAGATGGTCGTCGAGCGGCCACACCCAATTCTGGGCACGGTCTCCCTCCTTGGATTGCCGGTGAAATTCAGCGAGACGCCTGGCGACGTCCACCGCATCCCGCCCGAACTCGGCGAGCACACCGACGAGGTTCTGTGTGAAGTGGGCTTGAACGGCGATGACGTGCGCCGCCTGCGGGAGCAGGCCATCATCTGATTTTGGGAAACCGCCGACCTGAAGCGTCGCACCCAGGTTGAGGCACGAAGCATCCCGGTCGCATGCTGCGGCCGTCCAAAACGAGCGGTATGCTTGGCTTCGTCCTCAGAATGACACGATCCGGCGGTGTCACTGTCGGGCGCGCGTTTACCCCGCTGCTTCCTGGTCTCCGAGTTCGGCGCGGTACAGGCGAGCCCGCTCCTGGTAGTGGCGGGCGCCAGCGGCGATCTGCCGCCGATCCTCCGTCGTGACTTCACGGACGACTCTGGCGGGAACCCCCATGATGAGCGAGCCGGGAGGAAATTCCTTGCCCTCGGGAACGAGCGCGCCGGCGCCGACGATCGAGCCGGAGCTGATGCTGGCGCCATTCAGGATGATGGCGCCCATCCCGATCAGGCAGTCGTCGCCGATGCGGCAGCCGTGGAGGATCGCGCCGTGGCCGGTGACGACGCCTGCGCCGACAGTGCAGGGAAATCCCGGATCGGCGTGCAGGATCGCCCCGTCCTGCACATTGGACCCGGCCCCGATCGCGATGCGCTCCGTATCGCCGCGCAGGACGGCGCCAAACCACACGCTCGATTCGGCGGCCAGGACGACGTCGCCGATGATCTGGGCGTCGTCGGCAACGTAGGCCGTGGCATCGATCTGAGGGCGGCGATTACCGAGGCGGCGCACGGGCATGTTCTCTCCTCCGTCGTTTCGGACAGCGAGGCGTCGCCTCATCATCGCCCCCGGCCGCGCGTTTGACAATCCGCCTCGTCCCTCTCTATGGTGGCCGGGCACTCCGCTGCCTCGGCGCCGAGGCAAACCGATACGGAATCGCGACTAGACGCAGGAGGACAGGGTTTGGCCGGGGCGCTCGACGGCTATCGAGTTCTGGATCTCTCGCGGATCCTGAGCGGCCCCTACTGCACGATGGTGCTGGCCGATTTCGGGGCCGACGTCATTAAGGTCGAGCGCCCGGGCGAAGGCGACGATACGCGGCAGTGGGGGCCGCCGTTCGTCGCGGGCGAGAGCGCTTACTACCTGAGCATCAATCGCAACAAGCGCAGCATCACGATCGACCTCGGACAGGAGGCGGGGCGCGAGATCGTCTACGCTTTGGCCCGGGTCTGCGACGTGGCGATCGAGAACTTCCGGCCGGGAACAGCCGATCGCATCGGCGTCGGCTACGAGAGGTTGCGCCAGGAGAACCCGCGGCTCGTCTACTGCGCCATCTCCGGTTTCGGCCAGGAGGGTCCGTACCGCGATCGTCCGGGGTACGACGCGCTGGCCCAGGCGATGAGCGGCATGATGGCCATCACCGGCGAATCGGAGGGCGCGCCGAGCAAGCACGGCATGTCGATCGCCGACATCGGGGCCGGCATGTGGGCCGCCCTCGCCATCGTCAGCGCCCTCCTGTCTCGGGAGCGGACGGGCCAGGGGCAGTATCTCGACATCTCGCTCCTCGACGCCCAACTTTCCTGGCTCACGTACGCCGCGGGCAGCTTCTTCGCCACCGGGGAGAATCCGGCGCGCTACGGCTCCGCGCACCCCAGCATCGTGCCCTATCAGCCGTTCGCTACCGCCGACGGCTATCTCATGCTGGCGGTGGGCAACGACCGGCTCTGGCGGCAATTCTGCGACGCGGCAGGCGTTGCGGACCTCGCCACGAAGCCTGGATTTGCCACGAGCGCCGAGCGCGTAGTCAACCGGGAGGCGGTGATCGCCCATGTGGCCGAGCTCATGGTGGAGCGCACCACTGCGGAGTGGATCCGCCTCCTCGAAGACGCCGGCATCCCGGCGGGGCCGATCAACTCCGTGGCGCAAGCGCTGACCGATCTGCACGCGAGCGCGCGGGAGATGGTCATCAGGCTCGACCACCCGACCGCGGGCACGGTGACGATGACGGGGAATCCGGCCAAGTTCTCAGGGACACCCGGAGCGATGCGGTCGGCTCCGCCACTTCTCGGGCAGCACACGGGCGAAATCCTGGAGTCGCTGGGCTACAGCGATGAGAAAATTGGCGAGTTGCGGGAGCAGGGAGTCGTTTGAGTCAGCCCTCACCGCGATCCCTCCCCCATTGCGATGGGCGAGGGGGGAACGCGGTGAAGGTAGGGGAGAGAAATCGCGTGGAGGCGGATCCGAGTCAGGAAATCCTTTTCGATGTCGACGGCCAGGTCGCGACGATCACGTTCAACCGCCCCGAGGCGATGAACGCGATGACCTGGAACATGTACGACCGGTTGGTCGTCTACTGCGACGAGCTGGATCGCAACGACGACATCCGCGTTGCCATTCTGAAAGGGGCCGGCGACCGCGCCTTCGTCTCGGGGACCGACATCAGCCAGTTTCAGGCGTTCACCGATCCCCAGCACGCCATCGACTACGAGCGGCGGACGGGAGAGGTCACCGGCCGGCTGGAGCGGGTGCGCAAGCCGACGATCGCCATGATCCACGGCGTCTGCGTCGGCGGCGGAGCCAGCATCGCACTGGCGTGCGATTTCCGCTACGCCGATCCGGCGCTGCGCTTCGGCATCCCGATCGCCCGCACCATCGGCAACTGCCTGTCGCTCAAAGGTTACAGCCGCCTCGTCGACTTCGTCGGGCCTGCCAAGACCAAAGAGTTGATCATGCTGGCCAAGCTGCTGAACGCCGACGAGGCGCTCAGTCTCGGCGTGGTGACCGAGACTGTCCCAGCCGAGGAACTCGAAGGACGCGTGCGCGAAGTCGCCGAACGACTGACGACCCTGGCCCCGTTGACCCTTGCCGCCACCAAGGAGTCAATCCGCCGCATCCAGGCGGCGCGTGCGCCCGACAGCGAGGAAGGCGAAGACCTGATCCTCTCTTGCTATATGAGCGACGACTTTCGCGGCGCCGTCAAGGCATTTGTCGCCAAAGAAAAGTACGTCTGGACGGGACGGTAGACGTGGGTGTCACAGCGTTAGGGTGATTGGGTGATCGGGATATGGGACTCGACGGGCCTATAACCTGACACCCTGACGCCCCGTCACCCGTCAGCCTCGATCAGATCGCCGCGCTGAACCAGAGCCCGCCGCGCCAGAGGCCACGCCAGCGCGACGATGGCCAGCACCATCAGCGCCCCCGAGATCGGGCGCTCGAAGAAGATCGCCCAGTTTCCGCGCGATAGGGTCAGGGATTGGCGGAGCGACAACTCGGCCAACGGCCCTAGGACCAGGCCCAGAATAAGCCCCGCGGGCGAAAAATCGAGCCGTTTCATCGCGAAGCCGAGCAAACCGAAGGCGATCATGATGAGCACGTCGTACTGATTGTTGCTGATCGAATAGGCGCCGACCAGCGCGAAGATGACCACAAACGCCGCCTGGATCGCATACGGGATCCTGAGCATGCTGGCGAAGACGGGGATGGCGAAGATATTGAGCAAGACCAGCATCATGTTCCCGATATACATGCTGGCGATCAGGCCCCAGGCGAAGTCCGGGTGCTGGGTGAAGAGCAGCGGGCCGGGCCGCAACCCCCAGAGCAGGAAGCCGCCGAGCAGCACCGCCGTGGTGCCGGAGCCGGGGACGCCCAGGGTCAGCAAGGGGATCATGGCCGTGGCCGATGCCGCGTTGTTCGCCGATTCGGGCGCGGCCACGCCTTCGATGGCGCCCTTGCCGAACTCTTCTGGGTGCTTGGAGGCGTTGCGCTCGACGCTGTAGGCGATAAAGGAGGCCAGGGTCGACCCGGCCCCCGGCAGCACGCCGATCGCGAGCCCGACGAGCGTGCCCCGCACGATCGCCCATCGCGATCGAATCCACTCCGCGGCTGAGGGGATGGAATTGCGCCAACTGAGCGAGGTCTTGATGATCGGGTGACCACCAGGGGTCATCATGCCGTCGAGGATCTCGCCGATCCCGAAAAGTCCGACCGCCACCACGACAAAGTCGAGCCCGCCGAGGAGCCAATCCTCGCCGAAGGTGAATCGGGGCCGGCCCGTCATGATGTCGAGCCCGACCGTCGAAATCAGCAATCCCAGGATGACCGACGTGAGCCCCTTGACCAGGGAGGAGCCACCGATGGCGCTGATCGCCGTGAAGCCGAGCAGGATCAGTGCGAAGTACTCCGGCGGTCCGAACTTCAGGGCGAAATTGGCCAGGACCGGGCTCAGCAGCGTCACGACGATCACGCCGACGGTGCCGGCCACGAACGAGCCGATCGTGGCGATGCCGAGCGCTTTTGCGGCCCGGCCCTGCCGCGCCATCTGGTAGCCGTCCAGCGTCGTGGCGACCGTGGCGGCCTCGCCCGGCAGGTTCATGAGCACGGAGGTGATCGTGCCGCCGTACTGGGCTCCGTAATAGATGGCGGCCAGCATGATGATGGCGCTGGTGGGGTCCATGCCGTACGTCAACGGCAGCAGCAGCGAAACCCCGACCACGGTGCCGATCCCTGGCAACGCACCGATGATCATGCCCGCCAGCACGCCGGCGAGGGCGAAGAGCAGGTTCGTGGGCGTGAGGGCGATGCGGAAACCGTCGCCGAGGCTTTGCAGCAACTCAAGCACGGCGGTCAGGCTCCTGCACGGGACGGATCACAGCCACGACGGACCGACTGGAACGGGCACCATCAATAGCCGCAGGAACAAGATGTAGAGCATGAGCGGGGTAAGCACGGTGAAGAGCAGCGTTCCGAGCCAGCTCAGTTTCGCCACCCAGCGCATCGTGACGAACATGAACAACCCAATCGCCAGCGCGAATCCCAGCCGCTCGAAGAGCACCGACACGATAACCGTGCTGGCGAGGAAAACCAGCCACGGCGTCAGCGCCCCTGGCCCAAAGTGGAGGAACCCCGGCTGGTTGGCCGGAATCGCAGCGAGGGCTGCGTCGTCTGACGCTGGCGTGACCCTGGACTCGCGCAGCAGAAAGACCGAGAGAGTAACAAGCGCCACGCCGAGCCAGAGGGGGAGGAAGCCGGGGCCCGGTCCGTAATCCGCCTCGTACGGCAATTGTCGCGCCATCGCAATGACTGTCGCCCCGAGGAGCCCCACACAGAGCGCGGCAACCGTATCCGCAACACGCACGCTGGTTCCCTCCGCACCGGCGCTACGCCATTCGAGCCGGGGTTCGCAAGCGCCCTGTCCGAGAGCAGCTCCGGCTCGCGGCGCAATGCTGAAGGCGAAGCGGATGTGTGTCGGCGTCAGGAAACGGTTCCCCCTGGCGCCGAGATTTTCTGTTTCTGGACTCAGAAGGTCACGTGATTCGCGATGCGCTCCCGCGGATCTTGATCGAACATTCCTGAGCCGGGCACGACTTCAGAGTCAGGGCGCCGGCGTCGCTTCGGTCAGCCCCATTTCGGCGATCAGCGCCTCTGTCGCCGCGGTCTCCTCCGCCATCCAGGCGGCGAACTCCTCGGGACCCAGGTAGGCGTCCAGCAGCATGTTCCGCTCGAGGTACTCGGTCTGCCACTTCTCCGTTTCGGTCATCGCCTTGAGCGTGTCCGCCCAGTACTGCACCGCGGCCGGATCCATGCCGGGAGGACCGACGATGCCGCGCGCTTGCTCGAACAGCACGTCGAATCCCATCTCCTGCAAGGTCGGCACGTCGGGCAACAGCGTCAGGCGCTCGTCACCGGCGACGGCCAAGGGGCGCAGCTCACCGGCTTCCAACTGCCCGATGATCTCGTTCGGGTTTGATGAGGCGACGTCGACGTGGCCGCCCAGGAGCGCGATCTGGACCTCGCCGCCGCTCTCGAAGGCGACGTAGTTGAGTTGGGCGTCGCTGGCTTGCTCGATCTGGCCGAGGAGAAGGCTGTCTTCTCCTCCGAGCCCGGTGCCGCCCCAGCTCACCGAATCCGGCTCCGCGCTCGCCGCCGCCAGCAAATCCTCCATCGTCTGGAATTCGGAGTCGGCTGGGACCACGATCAGCAGCTGGTCTGCCGCCAGTCGGGCGATCGGCGTGAAGTCCTCGAAGTCGTGCTCCAGATCGAGCACGACCGGGCTCGTCACCAGCGCCGAGGTCATCGTCATCAGGGTGTAGTTGTCGCCTTCCTTGCCGGCGACATACGCCTGCCCGATCGCGCCGCTGCCGCCCTCGCGGTTGACCACGTTCAGCGTCGCATCGGAGATCCCCTCCGACGCCAGTGTGGAGGCGATCATGCGGGCGAAATTGTCGGAGCCGCCGCCCGGCGCGTACTGGACGACGAACTCAATGGGCCGATCGGGGTAATTCTCGGGAATCTGCGCGGCGCCAATGGCGCTTCCGCTCCAGCCGGCGAACGCCATGCCGACGGCCAACAGGGCCGCCAGGGACAAGGCCCGTATGCGGACTGCCGAAGGAGTAGTCGTCATCGTCTCTACCTCCTGGTCGCGCCAACGGGTCGCAGCCGCATAACCGATACGTATCTGGCTGGACCGTTGCGCCCGAGTCTATCCCCGGCGCTGAAGACGTGTCAACGCAGCTCTTCCCCGCGTCTCCGCGTGGCGTCTGCATTTCCGGCAGATGCACCGCCCGTAGCCGCCCACTTACCGGCTTCCCGCTGCCATGCGGCGATCGATTGCCGCGGTGAGGTCTGGCGCGGTCGGGTCGATGACCGCGTCGGGCGTGGCGATGAGGTCGGTGTGCATGAGGCCGGAGCCGGTGGCGAATACCACCGTGAGGTCTTCGGGTTTCAGGAAGCCGCTCTCGCGGAGTCTGCGCGCCGCGATGAATGCCGCGCCCGACTCGGGGGAGACGAACATCCCTTCACGCCGTGCGGCAAGCGTCATCCCCTCCATCATCTCGGCATCGGTGACGGTGAGCGCCGTGCCGCCGCTCTCGCGCAGGGCGGTGAGGATCAGGTAGTCGCCGATGGCCGCCGGGACGCGCAGGCCGGCGGCGATGGTCGTTGCGTTGGGCCAGCGTTCGGCGTGCGCCGCTCCGGACTCGAAGGCGCGCACGATCGGGGCGCAGCCTGCCGCCTGCACGACGATCATCTTCGGCCGCTCCGGGCCGATGAGGCCCATCGCCTCCAGCTCGGCGAAGGCTTTCCACATGCCGACGATGCCGGTGCCGCCGCCGGTCGGGTAGATGATGGCGTCGGGGAGCCGCCAGCCGAGCTGGTCGGCGATCTCGATCCCCATCGTTTTCTTGCCTTCGGCCCGGTACGGCTCGCGCAGCGTCGAGACGTCGAACCAGCCATGCGCCGCCGCGCCGGCGCGGATCACCTTGCCGCAGTCGTCGATGAGACCGTCGACGAGCAGGACGGTGGCGCCCAGGGCGATGCACTCCGCTTTCATCACCGGCGGGACATCTCTCGGCATGGCGACGATTGCCCGAAGTCCGGCTCGCGCCGCGTAGGCGGCCATGGCGGCGGCGGCGTTGCCGGCGGAGGGGATGGCGACGGTGACTGCGCCGAGCTCTCTGGCCCGGGCCACGGCCATGGCCAGGCCGCGCGCCTTGAAGCTGCCGGTGGGATTGAGACTCTCGTCCTTGACCAGGAGCCGATCGAAGCCGAACTCGCGGCCGAGCGTGGGCGCCTCGTGGAGCGGCGTTCCGCCCTCGCCGAGCATCGGAGCCGTTGCCCAATCCTGGACGGGGAGGATTTCGGCGTACCGGCTGAGGTTCCACGGACGGGAGGCCAGCGACGCGGGTGACATCTCGCTGGCGGCGGCCGAGAGGTCGTAGCGGGCAAAGAGCACCTTGGCGCAGGCGGGGCAGGTGGTGATCAAGGCATCCGCCGGGCACATTCGGCCGCAGGACGAGCAAGCAAGATCAACCAGATGGCTTTGCCCGTGGATAGCGGGATTGCTCAACAATCGCATTACGCTTCACCGACCTCGCTGCTCCTGGCGCGGAACCGCCGGTATCATCGCATCTGCCGGAGCGCGGAGAACACCACGGGATTTGTGGAGAAGGCATGAGCGACTGGCCCGTCAAGATCGTCGTCTGGGACAGCATCGGGAACACGCTGCTCGGCGTGCGGCCCTGGGAGAGCTGGGATGCGCCGGTCCAGGAGACGCTGCTGCGCGAGAATCCGAAAGCGAAGCAGATCGCGCTTCCGCTGCGTGAGCTGCTCGCCGGCTACGGCCTCGACCTCATCTGGTTCAACAGCGCCGAGGCGCCCTACGCGCCTTTTGGCCAGCTCTACGCCGATTACGAGGGCAGCCTCCGCTTCACGCGGGACCTCGGCGAGATCATCGCGGCTCTCGAGGACGCGGACTACCTCGTCATGCACAAGGAACGGCTGCCGGCGGAGGCGATCGCCCGCGCGAAGGGGCTGCGGCTGATTCAGCACCTGGGCCAGGACTACCGGGGCGTGCCGATTGAGGCGGCCCGGGAGCGCGGCATTCCCGTCGCGGCGACGCCGCTGGTGAACTACATCACGGTCGCCGAGCAGGTCTGGGCGTACATCCTCAACTGGGCGAAGCGCCTCCCCGCGCTGCGAACGCACATGGCCAGCCGCGCCTACGTCGATTCCTGGCACGGTTTTCCGGGGACGCTCTACGTGGGTGACCTGACGCTCGGCCTGCTCGGGATGGGCGAGATCGCGCGGCCGGTGGCGAAGGCGGCGCGGGCATTCGGCATGCGGATCCGCTACTGGGACATCGAGCGGTTCCCCGCGCTGGAGGCGGAGTACGGCATGGAGTTTGTCGAGTGGGACGAGCTGTTCGCGGAGTCCGACGTCGTTTCGGTGCAACTCGCGCTCAATGCGCAAACGGAAGGGATCGTCGGCGCGAGAGAGTTCGCCCTGATGAAACCGACGGCGCTGTTCATCAACACCGCGCGCGGCAAGCTGGTCGACCAGGCCGCGTTGACGGAGGCGCTCGAAAGCGGGAGGATCGGGGCGGTCGCGCTCGACGTCTTTGTCGAGGAGCCGCTGCCCGTGGACGACCCGCTGCTGCGGCTGCACGACGGCGCCGATGAGAAAGTGACGCTCACTCCGCACAACGCCTGGCAGAGCCCGTGGACGTGGGTGCGAGATTCGCAGGAGCTGTGGCTGAACGTGCGCCGCTCGCTGCGGGGCGCACCGATCCAGCACGAGGTGACAGGGTGACGGGGGGTTGGGGTGTCGGGGAGAACGACGATTGAGGCGCCGCCGCCATCGTTCACCAACCCGCGATTGCGCGATCACGCTGGGACCTTATGACCCCGACCACAGGAGGAGTTCTCGATGCCCGATGTCCGATTTGGCCTCTGCTTGCCGATCTTCGCCTGCCCCGGGGTCCAGCTCTTCCGCACGCCGGCCATGGCCGCCCTCGATCCATCGACGGTGCTTCCGTTTGGCCGGGCCGCCGAAGAGTTGGGGTACGACTCACTCTGGGTGGCCGACCACCTGATGCTGGGCAAGGACGAGGCGATCCTGGAGGGGTGGACGGTCCTCTCCGCGCTGGCCGGGGCGACGACGCGGCCGAAGCTCGGCATGATCCACATGGCGCACTATTTCCGCCATCCGTCGCTGACCGCCAAGATGGTCGCCACGCTCGACCAGCTCTCCGGCGGACGAGTGATTCATTTCCTCGACTGCGGCTACCAGAAACGGGAGTACGTCAACTACGGCCTCCCCTGGCGCGACGACATGGGAGAGCGCATCGATGATCTGGTCGAGGCGACCGAGCTGATTCTCGCGCTCTGGTCGAGCGAAGGCCCGGTGTCGTTCAAGGGCCGCACCTGGGAAGTGAACGATGCGGTCTGCGAGCCGAAACCGGTGCAGAAGCCCCATCCGCCCCTCTGGTTCGGCGAGGCGGCGCCCGGCGGGCTGGCGGCCTGCGCGCGATTTGGGCAGGGGTGGAACACGACCCCGGTCGACATCCGCGAGCTGCGTCGCCGTCTCGCGTTGCTGCGGCAGGCGTGCCGCGAAAACGGACGGGACGCCGCCGAGATCGAGCTGAGCCTGGAGACGCAGGTGCTCATCGCCCCGACCCTGGAAGCCCTTCGCGCCAAGCTCGGAGAGCTCGTCGCGTTGGCCGGGAACCAGGACCACCTGCCGCCAGAGATCAGCCCCTACGTGAAGGATTACGTCTCCAACCCGTCTACGATCGCCTTCATCACAGGTCAGACCGACAATCTGCCCGAGCCGATGGCCAGCGACTGGATCATCGGCACGCCGGATCGTGTCGCCGATCGCATCGATGCCTACGTCGCCGAGGGGATCGGCCACTTCATGCTCTGGTTCATGGACGCGCCGGGGAGGGAGGGGATGGAGTTGTTCGCCAGCGAGGTCTTTCCCAGGTTTCGCTGAGATCGCGTTACCGGCGCTCCTCCGCCCAACGACGGGCGAGCTCGCCTCTCTGGACCTTGCCCGTGGGGGTGCGGGGGAGAGCCTGGACGAACCAGATCCGCCGCGGCGCCTTGAATTGGGCCACACGGGCGGCCAACCACGTCCGCATTGCTCGCGGCGACACGGACATGCCCTCCCTGAGGGCGATGGCGGCGACGATGTCCTCGCCCAGGCGTTCGTCAACGACCGCAAACACGGCCGCGTCCGCCACCGCGGGATGCCGACGGAGCAGGTCGTCGATCTCGACTGGGGAGATTTTCTCCCCTCCGCGGTTGATGACCTCCCCAAGCCGCCCCGTGAGGTAAAGGTATCCGTTGTGGTCGAGGCGCCCGATGTCTCCGGTGCGGAACCATCCGCCAGGCAGAAAGGCGGCCGCGGTCGCCTCGGCGTCGTCGATGTAGCAGGCGGCGACCCGTGGGCTGCGCACGACGATCTCACCCCGCTCGGTGGCGGGGAGCGACTGCAGATCCTGGTCGAGAATCTGCACGTCGCACCAGGGGAGCCCAACCGAGCCGGGAACCCGGGATCCTCCCTCATGGACCTCGCTGGCAATGGCGGCCGCCTCGGTCATGCCGTACAGATTGAGAATCGGCGCCCCGAAGAGTGATTGCAGATCGACGATCTCGCCAGGGGAGAGCGCGCCAGCCGTGCAGTTGATGCACCGCAGCGGAGCCTGCCGCAGCGCGGAGCGCACGTCGTCCCGCTGCGCAGCCAGGAGCCGCAGCAAACCCGGAGTTGCGGTGAGATATGTCGGCGCCAGCTCGCCCAGCCATTGCGGGAGGGCATCGAAATCCAACTCCGGAATGCTGATCAGCGCGGCCCCCGCCGCGATCGGGATCGCCAACGCGTAGAAGCCCTGCGCGTAGGCGAGCTTCACGGGATTGAGGCAGCGGTCAGCCGGCGTGAGCCCTCTGCCTGCGATCAAGGCGTTGCAGGTGGAGGCGATGGCGCGGTGCGTGACGGGGACCAGCTTAGGGCGGCCCGTCGTGCCAGACGATTGCAAGATCAAGGCGGTGTCGCTCGGTAGCGGCGTCGGCGCGGGGACGGTGTCGCTGCGCCGCGAGGCGTCGCCACCAACATGCAACCGGCCGGCGGAATCTGATGCCAACGGCAGCCAAAGCACGTCGGTCTGGGGAAGGTCGAACTCGGTCGAGCGAATGCCGTCGCCCACCAGAACGGCATGAACCCGCCCGCTGGCGAGCGGGCGGCGATACTCGGCGGGAGGAGTTGGCCAGGTGAGCGGAACCGCTACGCCAACCGAGATGGCAGCCAGCATCGCCACGGCATAGTCGGGACCCTCGGGCATGAGGACGGCGATCCCGTCATGCCGGCTCAGGCCTCGCGCTCGCAGCTCGGTGGCGAGGCGGTCCACGGCGTCGTGAAGCTCGCGATACGAAACGGGCGCTCTGCCCGGCGCGAGTAGCGCGGGCGCATCCGGCGTCGCTGTTGCCCAAGCTGACAGCGCATCAAAGAGCGTGTGAACGTCTGCATGCGGCCCGTCCATGCCCAGGTCTCAACCCGCAATCAGGCGATGGATCGAGCCTCCCAGATCCACGACGTAGAGCTCGCCCGCGGCGTCTTCGCCGAAGGAACTGATGCGCAGGCCGGTTGCGACCGGCCCCAACCGCTCCCAGACGCCGCTCGCCTCCGGGGCCAATCCCCAGACTGTGCCGGTGCAATAGTCGGCGAACAGGTAGACGCCGGCCAGATCGGGGACCGCGCTGCCGCGGTAGACGTAGCCGCCGGTGACGACGCAGCCTTCGTCGCGGCCGAATCCGGAAACCGGCGTCACAAAGCTCTCGCAGGGCGCATCTTGTCGGCACTCTTCGCCTTCCATCGCCGGCCAGCCGAAGTTTGCGGCGCCAGTCCCGGTGCCGGGCAAGAGGTTGATCTCCTCGTAGATGGCCGATCCCACGTCGCCGATCCAGAGATCCCCGGTGGCGCGGTCGGCGCTGAAGCGCCAGGGATTGCGCAGGCCGTATACCCAGATCTCCGGCCGGGCGCCGGGCTGGCCTACGAACGGGTTGTCGGGTGGGACGGCGTAGGGCGCCCCATTCTCCATGGCGTCGACGTCGATGCGCAGGATTTTTCCCAGCAGCGTCCCCAGGTCCTGGCCGCTCTGGCTGTTGCCGCCTCCGCCGTCGCCGAGGCCGATGTAGAGGCAGCCGTCGTGCGATCCGAAGAGGAGCATGCCGCCGTTGTGGTTGCCGGCCGGCTGGTCGACCGTCAGCACGGTCTCCGCCGTCGTCTCGTCGATCCGGTTGGGATCGTTCGCGGAAACGCGATACCGGGCCACGACCGTGTCGCCGTTCGCGTCGGTGTAGTTGACGAAGAGCAAACCGTTGGCAGCGTACTCGGGATGAAACGCCGCGCCGAGCAGACCGCGCTCGCCGCAGCAACTCACACGATCGCTGAGGTCCAGGAACGGCGCCGGAATGACCTGCCCATCTTCGATGAGCCGCAATCGGCCGGTCTGCTCGACGGCGACCAGGCGACCGCTGCCGTCCCCTGGGTCGATGACCTGGACGGGGCGATCGAGGCCCTCGGCGACGAGTTCGAGGACGAACGAGAAGGGAGAGGGCGCTTGCGTCCCGGCGCGCGCCGGCAACAAGGCGAGAAGCAGCACGATCGGAGTGAGCAGGAACGGCTGCCAACGCACGAAGAACCCGGCTCGTCGTGGCAACGTCGTTACTCGGTTCCGCGCCGGGAGACGCGGCGCAGTTGGCCGAGCAGCGTCGGGATGAAGAGGGCGCCGACGATGACGAACGTGACCAGCGTCGTCAGCGTGCCGAGGGCGTAGAGGTCCGGCTCGATGATGCCGACCGTCAGCATGGCCCAGAGTTGGAGGGGGAGGGTGTTCTGGGAGGTGGCGAGCACGCTGCGCTCGAACTCGTTGAGGGAGAGCGTGAAGCCGAAGAGGGCGGCGCTGAGGACGCCCGGCCAGATGATCGGCATCACCACCTCGAAGAAGGTGCGCAGCTCGCTCGCCCCGAGGTCGCGCGCGGATTCCTCGATGCGCGGGTCGAAGCGGTTGAGGACGGCCAGCATGACGAGGAAGGCGAACGGCAGCGCCCAGACGACGTGGACGCCCAGCAGCGAGAGGTGTCCCGGTTGCAGGTTGAGCAGCCGCCACCAGAGGCTGACGCCCAGCCCGAGCAGGATGCCGGGCGTCATCAGCGCCAGGATCACCGCCGGGAAGAGGAGCCGCGAGCCCGGCAGGCGGCGCCGGTAGGCGAAGGCGATGACGACGCTGAAGGCGGCGGCGATCAGTCCCGTCTCCACCGCGACGACCAGGGTGCGCACGATCGCGGGGCCCAGCTCCGCGGCCCGTTCTCTGAAGAGCCGTCCCCACCAATCGAGGCTGATTCCCTGCATGGGGAAGGTCATGCCGCCTTGCGGTCCCTGGAACGAGAGGATGGCCATGACGATGATCGGGCCGTAGAGGAAGAGGAGGATCAGCGCGAAGTAGGCCCCGAGGCCGATGTTGACCCAGCGCTCGCGGGCGTATCCCGGCGTGCGCGTCATCAGAGCCCCTCCGCCACGCGACCGTACCGGAAGAGGATGGCGACCCCGATGACCGTGGCGAGGACGAGGATGCTGGCCGCGGCGGCGGCCTGCGGGAACTGGATGTAGGTGACGAAGTTCTGGATGCCGAGGCCGACCGAGCTGGTCTTGCCGCCGCCGATGAGGCGCACGGTGGCGAATTCGCCCATGCTCAGCACGAAGACGAAAACGGCGCCGATGACGATGCCCGGCCGCGCCAGCGGCAGCAGCACCTCCCACAGGATCGCCCACCAGCCGGCGCCGGAGTCGCGCGCCGCCTCCAGGATGGCCGGCTCGACGGTGGAGAGGGAGAAGAAGATGGGGGAGACCATGAAGAGGAGGTAGAGCTGGACCATCGCCACCCGCACCGCGAAGTCGGAGAAGAGGAGAAAGTCGAGCGGCTGCGAGATGAGGCCCAGGTCGATCAGGGCGGTGTTGAGCAGCCCTTCGCGCCCCATCATCGGGATCCAGGCGATGGCGCGGATGAGGAAGCTGGTGAAGAAGGGGGCCAGCGCGATAATGAAGAGGGAGAACCTGCGCCGCAGATCGGGCACGACCAGGGCCAGGTAGTACGCCACCCAGAACCCGAGCAAGAAGGTGATGACGGTCGTGATCAGGGCGTTGAGGACCGTGTTGCCGAGGGTGCTGATGAAGGCCGGCGACCCCGCCAACAACTGGTAGTTTTCGAGCGTGAACTCCCGCACAAACCCGCTCAGGGTCGGCACAAAGAAACTGACGACGACGACGACCAGCACCGGGATGATGAGGAAGACGAGGAGCCACGCCGCCGGGAAGGCCAGCAGCGCCGCCCAGGCGCCGCCTCCGGACGTTCGACCGCGCGAGGCCGGTTCCGATCGGGCAGCGACCGCCTCGATGGGCTCGACGCTAGCCGAGGAGGAGCTGGACATCGTCGATTCCCCAGGAGAGGCGAACGGGCTCGCCCTCGGCAAGCCCGGACCAGGATCGCTCGCGCTCCGCCTGCTTGGCCGTCATCATCTGGCCGTTGGCGAGGCGGCAGTGCAGCTTCACCACGTCGCCCAGATACTCCAGAAAAACGAGCGTCGCCGTCGCCTGGTTCGGGCCGTCGTCGGGCGCGGCAACGCCTTCGGCCGTCATCGGTTGCGCCACGATTGCGCTGGCCCGCACCGAGGCGTGCATCGCCTGGCCGAGGGACAGCCCCGCGTGGCGGGCAAGGAGCGTCAGACCATCGGCTTCGATCCAGACCTGACCATCTTCGGTGGCGCTGACGCGGCCAGGCATGACGTTGTTGTCGCCCATGAAGCCGCTGGTGAAGAGGTTGGCGGGGCGGGTGTAGACCTCCTGCGGCCGGCCGACCTGCTGGATGCGGCCATCCTGCATGACCACGATCTGGTCGGCGATGGCCAGCGCCTCCTCCTGGTTGTGGGTGACGTGGATGAAGGTGATGCGCAATCGCCGCTGCAAGGCGCGCAGCTCGACGCGCATCCGCAGTTGCAGCAGCCGGTCGAGGTCGCCCAGCGGCTCATCGAGCAGCAGCACGGTCGGTTCCGTGACGAGGGCGCGGGCGAGGGCCACCCGTTGCTGCTGGCCGCCGGAGAGCTGGCGCGGCTTGCGATCGGCGTACGCGGTCAGGTCGAGGAAGGCGAGCGCCTCGTCGGCGCGCTTGCGGCGCGCTTCCTTTGACTGACCGCGCATCTTCAGACCGAACTCGACGTTGTCGCGCACCGATTTGTGGGGAAAGAGGCCGTAGTGCTGAAAGACGGTCGAGATGTCGCGGCGGGCGGGCGGCACGTCGTTGGTGTTCACGCCGTCGAGGAGGAACTCGCCGGCGTCGATCCGCTCGTGGCCGCCGATCATGCGCAGCAGGGTGGTCTTGCCGCAGCCGGAGGGGCCGAGCAGGACGACGTAGCTGCCGCCGGGGACGGTCAGGTCGACGGAGTCGACGGCTATGGTCTCGCCGAAGCGCTTGGTGACGCCGCGGAGGACGACCGTGCCTTTGGCCGGCTGGTCGGGGGCCGCATGAGCGAGATTGGATTGAGTTGCGGTTGCGACGGACGCCATGGGTGGAGCCTGCCCCCTCTCCTCGGACGCCCCTCACCCCAACCGCCACCCAGAGGGTCCCCGGCCCCGTGCGCGGGGAGAGGGGCTTTTCCTCCTCGCCCATTGCGGTGGGCGAGGAGGACAGGGGGTGAGGGGTTTGCCTACGATGTC
>CALMZR010000406.1 GCA_937870845.1 uncultured Chloroflexota bacterium | reverse complement strand
CCCATGTCGATCGGCTCCTGGGACCTGACGGTGTTCGCCGTCGTCACAACGCTCGCCGCCGCCAACCAGCTTGCGTCAGATGTGGCCCGGCGCCACGGTAGGACGCCCAGCGCGCTCCAGCGACGTGCCGGCCTGGCTTTGGCTCCCTTGGGCGCACTCAGCGGGTTTTTGCTCGCCGGCTACACGGGCACGCTGCTCGCGGCGACAGCGGTCCCCCTCTGGGCCAAGCGCCCCGCGCTCCTCGGCCCCCTCTTTCTCGCCTCCGCGATGACCTCAGGGGCAGCCGCCGTCGCGGCTGCGCACGCCTTCACCGCGGACGGCGAAGCGTCGATCACCGAGCGACTGCACCACTTGGAAGGCATCGCCACAATCGCCGAGGGCGCATTGCTCTCCGCCTGGCTCGTCAGCCTCGGATCGACGCGCAAGCCGCTGATGGAAGGCTCCATCGGCGCCGTCGTCCGCCATGGCATAGTCGCCGCCGGCATGACCGCGCCTCTGGCCCTGACCGCCGCATCCGGCAGGCTCCCCCGCTTCCTCCGCCGCCTGGCGAACCTCGTCGCCCCTGTCCTCACCCTCTGCGGCGTCTTCGCCCTGCGCTACGCCGTCGTCGAAGGCGGCCGCCTCTCCGCTAACGACCCCCAAGCCACCTTTGACATGACCGGCTAGCGATCTCCCATCCAGCCGCCGCCCGCTGCAACAAAGCCCCTCTCCCCGCGAACGGGGCCGGGCGCCCTCTGGGCGGCGGTTGGGGACAAAGGCGATCAGGGGAGAGGGGTTGGGAGTGTTGCCGCCCTCAGGCTATCCGCTCCAGCAACCACCCCGGCACGTCCGCCATCGCCAGCCGCTCCTGGCTCATGTCGTCCCGGTGGCGAACCGTGACGCTCTGATCCTCCAGAGACTCGAAATCGACTGTGAAGCAAAACGGCGTCCCGATCTCGTCCTGCCGCCGATACCGCTTGCCAATGTTCCCCGTCTCGTCGTACTCGACCAAAGCGCCCGGCACGCCGCTCAGCGCCTCGAAAAGCCGCTGCGCCGGCTCCGCCAGCTCCGGCTTCCGCAGCAACGGCAGCACCGCCGCCTTGTAGGGCGCCACCCGCGGGTGCAGCCGCAAGACCACCCGCGTATCCGGTTTCCCATTGACGTCGACGGTCTCTTCCTCGTCGTACGCGTCGAGGAGCAGGATCAGGCAGGTCCGATCCACCCCGAACGTCGGCTCGATCACGTACGGGAGATACTTCCGATTCTCGGCCTGATCGAAATACTGCAAGTCCTCGCCGCTATGCTCCTGATGCTGGCGCAGGTCGTAATCGCTGCGGTTGGCCAGCCCATACAGCTCCCGCCACCCCATTGACCCCGGAAACAGATACTCGTAGTCGATCGTGCGGCTCGAATAGTGGGACAGCTCGTCGGCGTCGTGCTCGCGGACGCGCACGAATTCGTCTTTGACCCCGATGGAACCCAGCCAGTCGCGCATGGCCGCGACCCAAGTCTCGAACGACTCCGCCGCCTCGTCCGGCTTGACGAAGTACTCGATCTCCATCTGCTCGAACTCGAGCAGGCGGAAGATGAAGTTGCCCGGCGTGATCTCGTTGCGGAACGCCTTCCCGATCTGCGCGATGCCGAAGGGAACTTTTACCCGGCCGGTGGCGAGAATATTCTTGAACTGCACGAACATCGCCTGCGCCGTCTCCGGCCGCAGGTAGACCTCCGTGCCCGTCTCCTCCACCGGCCCGATGACCGTGCGGAACATCATGTTGAACTGCCGGGCGTCGGTCAGCGTGGCGTTGCCACAGACCGTGCATTTCAGGCCCGCCTCGGCAATGATCCGCGACATCTCCGCTGGCGACTTCCCCTCCGCGTGCTGCCCCAGCCTCTCCTCGATCAGGTGATCGGCCCGAAACCGGCTCTTGCATGTCCGGCAGTCGACCAGCGGGTCATTGAAGCTCTCGACGTGCCCGGACGCCTCCCAGACCCGCGGGTGCATCAGGATTCCGGCGTCAATGCCGACGATGTCGCGCCGCCCATGCACGAACGTCCGCCACCACACGTCCTTGACGTTGCGCTTCAGCTCGACGCCGAGCGGACCGTAATCCCAGGTGTTGGCCAGCCCTCCATAAATGTCCGACCCGGGGAAGACAAATCCGCGCCGTTTGGCCAGCGCGGCGATCTTGTCCATGGTGGCGACGCGAGTGGTTTCGGAAGTCGTCATCAGCTTCGGTTTCCCCATTGATTCAACCCGTGGACCATTCCCCACGGGAAGTGTCGAGGCGCCCAACCCGCGTTTCACTGAATCGTTCGCCAGAAAGGGGGCTGCTTGTTGCGCCCGTCGGCAGCAGGCCGACAACAGATGCCACGCAACGACGATGTGGCCCTGCGGACCACGGGCGCAGCAAGCGGCGCCCCTGCAATCCGGTCATCGATCCAGCGAGCAATAGCCGTCTGCCTGGCGCGGCCGGCCATAGCGGCGCGCATTGCTCAGTCGAGGTACGCCTCGGACCCAGCCCCGGCAGATTCCGCCGCGCCGACGCGTTCCTGATCGGTCGCCAGCCGGCGGTAGACCTGCGTCGTCGAGATGCTGACGTGCCCCAGGAGTTGCTGCACCTCGCGCAGGTCCATGCCGCTGCGCAGCGCGTGCGTGGCAAACGTGTGGCGCAGCGTGTGCGGCGTGATATCGGCGATCTCCGCCTGGTTGGCGTACGACTTCAGGATCAGCCAGAATCCCTGCCGAGTCAGCCGGTTGCCGCGGTGGTTCAGGAACAGGGCTTCTTCCTCGCGCAGCACAAGCATTGGCCGGCCACGCGCCAGGTAGTGGTCGATGGCGTCGATGGCGCTGTCCCGCAGCGGCACCCTGCGCTCGCGGTTCGTGCGCCCGGCGCAGCGCATGTGGCGCTCCCCCAGGTCGACGTCGCAGGTATCCAACGCCACCAACTCGCTCACCCGCATCCCCGTCGAGTAGAGCGTCTCCAGCATGGCCCGGTCGCGGTACGTCTCAGGACGGCGCCCCTCCGGCGCCATGCCCTTGCCCGGTTGCTCCAGCAGCCGCTGCACTTCCTCCGGCGAGATCGAGCGCGGGGTGTACTTATCGACCTTCGGCGCCGTCATCCGCGCCGAGGGATCGCCGCGCATCATCCCTTCGCTGATGAGAAAATTGAAGAACGACTTGATCGCCGCCATCTTGCGCGCCACCGTCGAGGAGGCGTACTTGCGGCTGCGCAGATAGAGCAGGAAGCTGGTCAGGTGCTGATCGCTGAGCTGATCCCAGCGCTCCACCCGGAGCACGATGTCCGGCGTACCGACGAGACCCACGGCCTCATCAAGATGGCCGTTCCCTTCGCGCCCGCCTTCGTCGCCCGTTTCGCCCCGCAGATAGCCGAGGAACTGGGTCAGGTCATTGCGATAGGCGAAGATGGTGTTGACCGAGAATCCGCGCTCCGTCTCGAGCACCCGCAGAAATCGGTCGATGTCGTGATCCATTGGTTCCTCCCGCGCCTCGACGTTGCCGACGCAACGCCCGCGGCGCACGTCCGAGCACTGCCCTACGCCGCGATGCCCGCAAGCGTGACGTCCGCCAGCGGCGTGTACTCCAGTCCGAAGGCCTCCGCGACCCCCGGGTGCGTGATTCGTCCATTCAGCACGTTGACGCCCATCGCCAGCTCCGGATCCTCGGCGACGGCCCTTGCCAACCCGTGATCCGCCAGCAACAGCCCATACGGCAACGTCGCGTTAGACAACCCGATCGTGCTCGTCCGGGGCACCGCCCCCGGCATGTTCGTCACGCAATAATGCACGACGCCATGATCGACGTACGTGGGCGCACTGTGCGTTGTTGGCCGCGCCGTGGCGATGCAACCGCCCTGGTCGATGGCGACGTCGACCACCACCGAGCCCGGCCGCATCGAAGCCACCATCTCCTCCGAGACGATCTTCGGCGCCTTGGCTCCGGGAACCAGCACCGCCCCGACCACCAAATCGGCCCGCTGCACTTCTGCTGCCACGTTGTCCGTGTTGGAAGCTAGCGTATTGATGCGCCCGTGCAGCAGGGTGTCGAGCTGGCGCAAGCGATCGAGGGACTTGTCGATGATGGTGACGTTGGCGCCCATGCCGAGCGCGATTTGCGCCGCGTTCGCCCCGACCACCCCGCCGCCCATGATGGCGACGTGCGCCCCCGGCACCCCGGGAATGCCGCCCAGCAACGTTCCGTTGCCGCCGTGCGCCTTCTCCAGGTGATGCGCACCCACCTGGACCGACATCCTCCCGGCCACCTCGCTCATCGGCGTCAGCAGCGGCAAGACCCCGCTTTCGAGCTGAACCGTCTCGTAGGCCACCGCCTGCACGCCGTTGCCCATGAGCGCCCGCGTCAGCGGCTCGTCCGCCGCCAGATGGAGATAGGTGAAGAGCAACTGGCTTGGGCGCAGAAGTTCGAACTCGGCCGGGACCGGCTCCTTGACCTTGACGATCATGTCGGCGCGGGCGAAGACCTCCTCCGCCGTATCGGCCAACTCCGCGCCGACCGCCGCGTACTCGGGATCGGTGAACCCGCTCCCCTCGCCCGCTCTACGCTGCACCAGCACCCGATGCCCCCGCCGCCCGTACTCGCGCGCGCCCGACGGCGTCACGGCGACCCGGAACTCGTGGTCCTTGACCTCTTTCGGCACGCCTACCAGCATGGCGCGGCGCCCCTGTGCGGGATGCTGCTCTGCTCGTCCCTCATGCATGCACCCTGACTCGTCCGCTCACCCCACCCCAACCCTCGCGGGCGCCCGCAGTCTAACATAACTGGACGCCAGTTTCTCGAACATCAAATCGCAAGTCGGGCGCCGGTATATGACGCTACGGATCACCCCGCCGCCGCCTGGCGTTGTAGACTCGGAGACGACGCGCGGAAGGCCATCGGCGGCCAACACGGCCGCGCCATCGCGGGGAACGGAGCGCTAGCAGCAGTGTCAGAAGGACTGAGAAACGGTCTCTACATCATCCCTATCCTGGGCGTGCTTATCCTCGTCCACGAGATCGGTCACTTCGTGGCCGCGCGGCTCATCGGGGTCAAGGTCGAAGAGTTCGGCATTGGCATTCCGCCCCGGCTCGTCGGCTGGCGCCACAAGGGCGTCCTCTGGTCGCTCAACTGGATCCCGTTCGGCGGTTTCGTCAAGGTGCTCGGCGAAGACACCGGAGCCGGCGACCCGGAGTCGTTCAACGCCAAGTCTCCCGCCCAGCGCGGCTTCTTCCTCATCGCCGGTTCGCTGATGAACTTCGCCCTGGCCTTCCTGCTCATGATCGTCATCGTCGGCGTCCAGGGCGTCACGACGTCGAACGTCTACATCTCCGAAGTCGTCCCGGACTCGCCGGCGGTCGAAGCCGGCTGGGAAGCCGGCGATCGCATCGTCGAGGTGGCGGGCATGCCGGTGACGTCGGCCAGCGACGTCGGCGCCCGCACTCGCGAATTCGCCGGGCGCCCGCTGAGCGTCGTCGTGGAGCGAGACGGCGCCCTCGTGGAGACGACCGTCACGCCCCGAATCAACCCTCCGCCAGGGCAAGGCGCCACTGGCGTCGGCATCAGCGAGCCCGCCATCGCCGTAACGACCGTGGAGAGCGTAACTCCAGACTCGCCGGCATCCGCCGCGGGACTGTTGCCCGGCGACCGCATCGTGGCCATCGGCCCGGAAGCCATCAGTGATCCGATTGGATTGCAGTTTGCGCTCCTGGATGCCGCTGGCGGGGCGGTTGCCGTTGAGGTCCAGCGCGGCGAAAACCGAGAAACGGTTTCGCTCGCCGTGCCTTCCCTCGATGCAGACGCCGATATCTTCGCGCCGCTGGGATTCACCCCCGCCATCGAACCGATTTTCGAGCGAGTCCCGCTCGGCTCCGTGATCCCCGTCGGCATCGGTCAGGCCTGGGGACAGACCACCGAGATGGTCGCCATGATTCGCGACCTCATCACCGGCCAGGCGCCGCTCGGCCAGATTGCCGGCCCGCTCGGCATGGGTCAGGCCACCAGCGAGATCGTCGCCGCCAGCCCGTTGCCGCTCTGGGTCACACTCGGCCAACTGACCATCCTGCTATCGCTCAACCTCGCCATGCTGAATCTGCTGCCCCTGCCCGCCCTCGACGGCGGCCGCCTTCTGTTCGTCATTATCGAAGTGTTGCGTGGCGGCAAACGGCTCGCCCCGGAGCGCGAGGGTCTCGTCCACGTCGCCGGCCTGATCCTTCTGCTGGGCTTCATGGCCATCGTCCTGGCCCTCGATGCCCTCCGCATATACGAGGGCCGCTCATTCCTCCCGTAGCGCCGCACATGAGTGCGGTGTCATTCCCAGGCGCCGTGTCATTCCGAGGAACTCCGAGGACACCATTTCAATGACCTTGATCGCTCCCCGCCGCCACACCCGCGTCCTCCACGTGGGGGACGTCCGCATCGGCGGCGACAACCCCATCGTCGTCCAATCGATGACCACGTCCGATACGCGCGACCCCATCGCCACTCTGCGCCAGATCCGCGAGTTGGCCGAGGCCGGCTGCGAGATCGTCCGCATCGCCGTCCCAGACCGCAAAGCCGCCGCCGCCCTCCCCGACATCGTCCCCCATTCGCCCGTCCCCCTCATCGCCGACATCCACTTCGAGCACACGCTCGCCCTCAAGGCGCTCGATGCCGGCATCCACGGCTTGCGCCTCAACCCCGGCAACATCCGCAAGCCGGAAGACGTGCGCGAAGTCGTCGCCAAGGCCAAGGAACGCCAGACCCCCATCCGCATCGGCGTCAACTTCGGCTCCGTCGCCCCGATGCCTGAGGCCTTCGTTGACGAGATGGCGCAGCAGAACGCCAGCCAGCTCGAGCTGCGCGCCGAATGGCTGGTCCGCTCCGCCCTGGGCCACATCCAGATCCTGGAAGACCTCGACTTCGGCCTGACCAAAGTCAGCCTCAAAGCCTTCGAGCTGCCCGTGCTCTTCGAGGCCTACCGCCGCTTCGCCGCGCTGCCCAACGACTACCCCCTCCACCTCGGCGTCACCGAAGCCGGCACCCCCCGCGCCGGCAGCGTCCGCTCCGCCGCTGGCATCGGCACGCTCCTCGCGCTCGGCATCGGCGATACCATCCGCGTCTCCCTGACCACCGATCCCGTCGAAGAGGTCTTCGTCGCCTACGAGATCCTCAAGAGCCTGGAACTGCGGCAAAAAGGCGCGATCATGATCGCCTGCCCCACCTGCGGCCGCGTCGAAGTCGATCTCTTCACCCTCGCCAATCAGGTCGACGAGTTTCTGGCCACCGTCGACGAGCCGATCCGCGTCGCCGTGATGGGCTGCGTCGTCAACGGTCCCGGCGAATCGCGCGATGCCGACGTCGGCCTCGCCGCCGGGAACTCCAAGGGCGTCATCTTCCGCAAGGGCAAGATCGTGCGCACCGTCGCCGAAGCAGACATGCTCGACGCACTCAAGAACGAAATCCGCCTCGTCATCGACGAGCGCCGCCAAGGCATCGTCGACGACGACCCCGCTCGCTACCAGGCAGCCCGCCCTTCTCTCCGCCTCACCCCTGTCTAGGTGGCAGATCCAGCCATTCCGGAGCCAGACGCGGATCGTAAGGGCGCAGCAAGCTGCGCCCGTGGCCCGCAGGGCCACAACGGGGTTGCTGAACACCCATTCTCGGCCCCCGGCCGACGGGCGCAGCAAGCAGCGCCCCTACAGCCGGGTGAAAGACTTCTCGGTCGAGCCGCCCTTGCTCGTCTCGCCGCTGGAGCAATGGGCGCCGGAGCCATCGTCGCGGGGGGCATGCTGCACCGCGCCCGACACACCGCCCCCTACGACCCAAAACTGGTGCGACTCGACCTCGATGTCCCCGACCGCCTCGGCATCGGGCAGCCGTTTCGCATCGGCTTCGTCACCGACACCCACATCGGCCCCGCCATCCGCGCCGCCGACGTCGACCGCGCCCTGACGCTCCTCAGCGCCGCCAAGCCCGATCTCCTCCTCTTCGGCGGCGACTACATTTGCGAATCCCCGCGCTACGCGCCCGATGCCGCCGCCGTTCTCGGCGCGCACGCGGCCTCGACGCCTTACGGCGCGATCGCCGTCCTCGGCAACCACGACTACTCGTGCGACGCCCCGCGCCTGACCTCCCTCCTGGAGCGCCAGGGCATCCGCGTCCTGCGCAACGAAGCCGCGCGAGTCGAAACACCCGCCGGTGATCTCTGGATCGTCGGCATCGACGACGCCATCCTCGGGACCCCGGACGTGCCTCGAGCGTTCGCCGGCGCGCCGCTTGACGCCGCGACAGTCGCGCTCTGGCACGAACCCGATTGGGCGCCCGACGCCGCGCGCTACGGCCCCCTCCTTCAACTTTCCGGCCACAGCCACGGCGGCCAAGTCCGACTCCCCTTGCTGGGCAACATCGCGGCCCCCAGCGGCGGCCGCCGCTACGTCTCCGGCCTCAACCAAGTCGCCAGCATGCCGATCCACACCTCCCGCGGCGTCGGCGTCTACCGGCCCCCGATCCGCTTTCGCTGCCCGCCGGAAGTGACGCTGGTCACGCTCAACCCGACACATTGCCCGTAGGGCTTGTCAACGGGACGCCTGGATGCCATGCTCCGCCCGGGATCGAAGGGGAGTGAAGGGGCAGCCGTGGACGAACCGAGAAAACTGAAAATCGGCATCATCGGCTGCGGGGTTGGCATCCTGCATCTACAAGGCTTTGCCGAGAATCCCCGCGCCGATGTGGTCGCCATCGCCGGCCTCGACCAGGACCGGTGCCACGACCTGGCCAAGCAATTCAACGTCCCTCGCATCTACCGCGAGTACCAGGAGCTGATCGCCGACCCCGACGTGGAAGCCGTCACCGTCGCCGTGCCGAACATCCTCCACGTCCCCGTCGCCCTCGCCGCCCTGGAAGCCGGCAAGCACGTCATGGTCGAGAAACCACTGGCCCCGACCGCCGAGGAAGGGCAGCGCATCATCGACGCCGCGCGCGAAGCCAACCGCGTCCTCGGCGTCGTCTTCAACCGCCGCGGCCGGCAGGACGTGCAGCTCGTCAAGCGCGAGGTCGAGCGCGGCGCCCTGGGCGAGGTCTACCACGCCCGCGCCTTCTGGATGCGCCGTTCCGGCATCCCAGGTCTCGGGACCTGGTTCACCTCCAAAGGCATGGCCGGCGGCGGCCCCCTCATCGACCTCGGCATCCACGTCCTCGACTTGGCCCTCTGGGTCCTCGGCAACCCGGTCGCCCGCCGCGTCAGCGCCGCGACCTACGCCGAGCTCGGGCCCCAGGGCCGCGGCCAGTGGCAAGGCGGCCGCTTCAAGATCGTCCCCGGCGAGACCTACGAGGTGGAAGATTTCGCCACCGCCTTCATCCGCTTCGACGGCGGCCTCACCCTCCAACTCGACGCCTCCTGGGCCGCCTACACCGGCCACGGCGACGACTTCGGCCTGGCCCTCCTCGGCGACAACGGCGGCGCCGAGATCCATGCCCGCGACTACGCCCAGACCGGAACGTTGCGCTTCTTCGGCGAGATCGACGGCGTGCCGACCGTGACGGAGCCGCGCCTTCTCGAGCGCCACGGCCACGGCGAGGTCTTTCGCGGTTTCATCGAGAGCGTGCTCGACGGCACGCCGATGTCCCCCTCCGGCGAGGAGGGGCTCGATCGCGTCCGCCTCATTCAGGCCATCTACCGCTCGGCCGAGCTGGGCCGCGAAGTCGAGGTGGAGGCGCCCGATTCGCCTGCCGCCGCAACAGAAGGTGGGAGCTCCGCATGAATCCTATCCGCGTCACGATCTGGAACGAGTACCGCCACGAGCGGGAAGACGAGCGGTACCGCGCCGTCTACCCCGACGGCATCCACGGCGCCATCGCCCAAGGGCTCGGCCTCGAATCCGGCTTCACCATCCGCACGGCCACCCTCGACGAACCCGAGAACGGGCTCCCCGAAGATGTCCTGATGGAGACCGACGTCCTCCTCTGGTGGGGCCACAAGGCCCACGAGGAGGTCGACGAGGAGACCGTCAACCGCGTCCAGGGACGTGTGCTGCACGGCATGGGTCTGGTCGTGCTCCACTCCGGCCACCACTCCAAAATCTTCCGCCGCCTGATGGGCACGTCCGCCAACCTCATCTGGCGCGTCGCCGACGAGCTGGAGCGCATCTGGGTCGTCGCGCCGTCGCATCCCATCGCCCGCGGACTCGACCGCTACATCGAGATCGAGCGCGAGGAGATGTATGGCGAGTTCTTCGACGTCCCACCGCCGGACGAGCTGGTCTTCATCTCCTGGTTCCCCGGCGGCGAAGTTTTTCGCTCCGGCTGCTGCTATACCCGCGGCTCCGGCAAGATCTTCTACTTCCGCCCCGGCCACGAGAGCTACCCGACCTTCTACAACCCCGACGTGCGCAAGGTCATCGCCAACGCCGTCCGCTGGGCCGCCCCCACCGACGGCCCGCCGCGCGTCTTCGGCAACCAGGCCGCCTTGCCGTCCGGGTAGGGCCAAACGCTCCCAACACGCGTCATTCCGACAAAGGAGGAATCTCGGCGCCCATGGGCACGACGCTGCCGAACCCGAACCACTACGATGCTATCGTCCTCGGCGGCGGCACGATGGGGACCGCCGCCGCCTGGGCCCTCGGCCGCCGCGGCCTGACCTCGCTCATCCTCGAACAGTTCCAGCACGTCCACGCCATGGGCAGCCACGGCGGCGACACCCGCGTCATCCGCCACGCCTACGCCGAATCCCCCGAATACGTCCCCCTCGTCCTGCGCGCCGACCAGCTCTGGCAAGAGCTCGAAACCGAATCCGGCCAGCAGGTTCTGATCCGCTGCGGCGGCCTCGAATTGGCCGCCCCCGGCTACGACCACGCCCGCCTCGCCCGCCTCAGCGCCGACGAGCACGGCCTCCCCTACGAATGGCTCCCCGCCTCCGAAGCCGCCGCCCGCTGGCCCGCCTTTCGCATCCCCGATGACTGGGACGCCCTCTACACCCCCAGCACCGGCTTTCTCCTCACCGAACCCGCCCTGCGCGGCATGGCCGAGGCCGCGCAGCGCCTCGGCGCCACGCTGCTGGAGCACACCCCCGCGACCGCCTGGGGCAGCGACAACGGCAGCGTCTGGGTCGAAACCGCCTCCGGCCGCTACGAGGCGGGCGCCCTCGTCATCACCGCTGGGGCCTGGGCGGGCGCCATGCTGGCCGATTTCGGCCTGCCCATCCACGTCCGCCGCAAGACCCTCTGGTGGCAAGAGGTCGACGACGTGTCTCGCTACCAGCCCGACCGCTTTCCGGTCTTCATCGCCGACTCGTCCGCCGGCGAAATCTACGGTTTCCCCATCTACGGCGAGCCCGCCCTCAAGATCGCCAACCATGCCGGCGGCGACGTCGTCGACGTCGAAACCGTCGACCGCCAAACCCGCCCCGGCGAAAACCGCGACTGCCTCGAGCTTGCCTCCCACCTCATCCCCGGCGTCCGCCCCGCGGTCCACAAGAGCGCCGTCTGCCTCTACACCATGACTCCGGACACCGACTTCATCGTCGACCGCGACCCGCGCTCAACCAACGTCGTCTTCGGCGCCGGCTTCTCCGGCCACGGCTTCAAATTCGCCCCCGCCATCGGCGAGCTTCTCGCCGACATGGTCGCCAGCCCCACGGCCGCCCCCATCCCCCGCCTCAGCCTCTCCCGCTTCGACCTCGCCCCGTCCACGGCGGCGACCTGAAGCCGGCTATACCCCGAAATCTTCGGCATCTTTGGCATCTTCGGACAACCACCCCCGTTCCTACGGCACAAAAAGCCTCCTCGCCCTGCGCACAGTGAGAGGGGGGGTTGGGGGGTGAGGGTTTAACCTGAACCCGGCGGCTTGGCTGGCCCCAGCGTTGAAACGCTCCCCCACGCCTCCCCCGGCCGCGCTGCCTCGCGAATCACGCGCCGCGGGTACGCCCGCCGCGGCGGCGAATCGACGCGCGACGACGATCCGAGCGCCGTCACCGCATCCTGCGGAAACGACCCCTCCGGCCAGCCGCCGCCCGCTTCCGCCCACTCGTTGACCACCCGCCGCAGCACCTCGTCACTGGTGGTAAAACCGGTCGCCGACGATTTGCGAGCGCTGCCGCTGTCAGTGATGGTGCTCAGCCCCTCTTGCAGGTCCCGCACAAACGCCGCCTGCTGCCGCTTGTCGAACTCGGCGGCGAAGGGAAAATAGCGCGGATCGCGCGTTTGCAGATAGCGCACCACCCGGTCCATCAGCTCGTTGTTGTACGGTTCGCCTGGATAAATCTGGGCCACCCTTCACCCCTCACGGCGACACCGCGACGCGGCGTCGTCCCGCTGCTCCGCGCAAACGCCCGCCGCGGCGCCATTCTATCCTGACCGCAGGATACCTGACCCGGCCGGTCATCCGCCGGATCCCATCGCGCTCAAGGAGCCAACTTCGTGAATCGCGCCGCTACATCCGAAGTTCAGGAAACGACCCTGCCTAATGGCATGAAGCTCCTCCTCAAGGAAGACCACGCCGCCCCCATCGCCTCGTTCTGGACCTGGTACCGCGTCGGCAGCCGCAACGAGCTCCCCGGCGCGACCGGCCTCTCCCACTGGGTCGAGCACATGCAATTCAAAGGCACCCCGACGATAGAGAAGGGGTCCATCTTTCGCGACGTCAATCGCGTCGGCGGCACGCTCAACGCCCTCACCTCCCACGATTGGACCGCCTACTTCGAAACCGTGCCCGCCGACCAGCTTGCGTTGCCTCTGCGCATCGAACCCGATCGCATGACCAACTCCCTCTTCGACCCCGCCGAAGTCGAATCGGAACGCACCGTCATCCTCTCCGAGCGCCAGGGCGCCGAAAACAACCCCGCCTACGCCCTCTACGAAGAGGTCAACGGGACCGCCTTCCACGCCCACCCCTACCGCCATATGGTCATCGGCTACGAAGCGGATCTGCGCCGCATCAGCCGCGACGGCCTCTACGATCACTACCGCCACTACTACCACCCCGCCAACGCCATCATCGTTGCCGTCGGCGATTTCTCCGCTCCAGAGCTCGCCACTCGAGTCGAACGGGCATTCGCCGAGGCGCCAGCTGCACCCGCGGCCCCGCGCGACATTGGAGTGACCGAGCCGCCCCAGCCCGGCGAACGCCGCATCACCCTGAGGCGCCCCGCTGGCGCCCCGTACTTGCGCCTCGCCTTCCACGCCCCGAACGCCTCCCATCCTGATACCGTGCCCCTCCTCGTGACGGAGGCCCTTCTCTCCGGCGGCAAGCCGATGGGCTTCGGCGGCGGCGGCGGCATGGGCCGCTCCTCGCGCCTGTATCGGGCGCTCGTCGCCAGCGGCCTGGCCCGCTCCGCCGACAGCGACATGGCCATCAGCATCGACCCCTACCTCTTCCAGATCGCCGTCACCGCGCTCCCCGACGCCGACCTCGCCCGCATCGAAGCCATCATCGACGCGGAACTCGACAAGCTTCGCCGCGAAGCCATCGCCGGCGCTGAGCTCGACCGCGCCAAGCGCCAGGTCGAGTCGCAATTCGTCTACTCCTCCGAAGGCGTCACGAATCAAGCGTACTGGCTTGGTCAGTGGGAGATCGTCGACGCCTGGCAGCGCGCCGAGCCGCTCCCGGACGAAATTCGCGCGGTCACCGCCGAGGATATCCAGCGTGTCGCGAAGGAGTACCTCCTCCCCGAGCGACGCACGGTGGGATGGCTCGTGCCGACCTCAAACGGCGCACCCACCGCCAGCGTGCCACCTGAAGCGGCGTTCGTCGAACCGATCGCTTGGGGACTCGACGGACCGAGCAACCCCCAACGAAATGAAACCCGCGGTCTCGAACGCGCCGAACTGCCAAACGGCCTCGTCGTCCTCGGTCAGGAGCGGCCGCACGGTCAGTCCGTCGCCCTCCGCCTCCGCATCCCCGCCGGCGCCATTCGCGACTCATGGGACAACGCTGGCCTCGCCCACCTCACCGCTCGCTCGCTCCTGCGCGGCGCGAATGGCCTCACCTTCGATGAAATCAACCTCCGCACGGACGCCCTGGGCAGCTCAGTCGCCATCGACGCCGGCCGCGAGTTCGTCGAAGCCCGCGTCCGCTCCCTCAGCGGCGACCTCGCCGAGATGACACGCCTCCTCGCCGACATTCTCCTCCGCCCCGACTTCCCCGAAGCCGAGGTCGCCCGCGTCCGCGCCGAGCAACTCGGCTCCATCTCCGAGCTGAACCACGACACCCGCGCCACCGCCGACCGCCTCATGCGCGGCGGCGTCTACCCCGAGCCAAACCCCCTCGGCCGCCGCGTCCTCGGCACGGCCGAGACCGTTGGCGGATTAGACCAACGCGCCGTCCGCGATTTCCACACCGCGCGGTACGGCCCGCAAGCCGCGGCGATCGCCGTCGTCGGTGGACTCGACGGCTTCGGGCGCGCCCTCGAAACCATTGCCACGGCCTTCGGCTCCTGGCGAGGCGCAGCCGGCAATCCGAATGCGCAAGAGTCCAGCGAGAACGACAATCGCGTTTCGCAAACCGAAGCTATCCCCGGCAAGAGCCAGGCCGATCTCGCCGTCGGACTCGCCACCATCCCCCGCAAGCACCCCGACTACTACGCGCTCGACATGGCGAATCTGGTCCTGGGCCGGTTAGGCCTCATGGGTCGCCTTGGCGCCGAGGTCCGCGACAAGCAGGGCCTGGCCTACTACGTCTTCAGCCAGATCGAGCCGCACGTCGACGGCTCCCTTTGGGCCGCTCGCGCTGGCGTCGACCCCGCCAATGTCGATCGCGCCCTCGCCGCCATCGAGGCAGAGCTGACCCGCCTCCGCACGACCCCCATCACCGCCGCCGAGCTGGAGGACGCCAAGAGCTACTCGGTCGGCGTCCTTCCCCTGGCGCTGGAAACCCACGACGGTATGGCCGCCACGCTCCTCGCCATCGAGCAATTTTCCCTGGGACTCGATTACTTCGACCGTTACCCCGACATCGTCGCCAGCATCACCCGCGACGACGTCCTTACCGCGGCAGCCCAGCACCTCGACCCATCACGCCTCGCCATCGGCGTGGCGAAACCGGGCTGAACCGGGGAGGCTCGGCGCTCCAAACTCGCGTGATCCCGACGAAGGACGAATCTCGGCGCTCGGGGAACATCGCTACGTCGAAGCCGACGTGATTCCTGGGAACCCTCGCTGCCTCTCGGAATGGCACGACCGCGACTCCGCCGCGTCGTAAGTCAGAGAACCGCCCCCGCCCGCTCCGCTATCGGTTTCAAATAGAGCAAATACTCGTTTTGCCCCGCCCGCAGCACTCGGTTGATCGTGTACCGCGTCTGTTGCGGCCGGTCCTGATACACGTCCCCCGGTTTGTACCGGCCCAGGCGCATCTCCCGCGCCGTTTTGGCCACGATCTCGTAGGTCGTCTTGTGGCACGCGCTGCACACCAGATATTGATCGACCTCGTCCGTCGGGCCAACGTAGCCGCGCTGAACGAACCGGACGTCCTCCGATTCACACCACGGGCAGACGCGACCCGCGGCCACATTCCGCTCGCGTTCGACCACTTGCTGCTCCAGTCGCCAATCAAAGTCCAAGCCGACAGTGTACCAAGGCGCGCCGCTCCCCCAACTTGGCGCCCGAGCCCACCGCTGCGACCCACGGCCCGGGCGCGGGGCATGCAACGTGCTAGACGCGAAGGGCGCATAATTTGCTAGACCGGCCCGCGCGGCGGTTCGACGCCCGTCGCGGCCGATGTCTCTCGCGGAGGGAGAGATCATGACCGACCGCGTCCCCACGGCCCCGGACAGCAGCGACGGAGCAATCTCGGCTGCCTCGCCCAATAACGACGCGGTGCAGCCGCTCATCATCGCCTCCAACCGGGGCCCGGTGACCTTCACCCGCCGCGCCAAGGGCACGTTCGACGCCCGCAAGGGGAGCGGCGGCGTCGTCACCGCCGTCAGCGCCATCGCCCGCGAGCGCCAGCCCATCTGGATCGCCGCGGCCATGACCGAGGGCGATCGGCAGCGGGCCCAGCAAGCCGCCGCAAACGACGAGCAGCTCATCGAGTTCGGCGACCCGCCGGAATTTCGCCTCCGCTTCGTCGTCCCCTCCCCCGACTGCTACCACCAGTACTACAACGTCATCAGCAACCCGCTCCTCTGGTTCCTGCAGCACTACCTGTGGGACACGCCCCGCACCCCCGACATCACCCACGAGATCTGGGACGCCTGGCGCAGCGGCTACGTCTCTGTCAACCGCATGTTCGCCGACGAAATCCTGGCCGCCATCGACGCCGTCGACGGCGACCCCCTCATCATGCTCCAGGACTACCACCTCTACCTCTGCGCCGGATTCGTCCGCGAGAAAACGCCGCACGCCCGCTTGCAGCTTTTCGTCCACATCCCCTGGCCCGACCCCGACTACTGGCGGCTCCTTCCTCTGGAGATGCGCCGCGGCATCTGCGAGGGGATGCTCGGCAACGACATTGTTGGCTTCCAGACCCCCGATCACGGCCGCTCGTTCATGTACACCTGCCACGCCTACGTCCCCGACGCCGAGATCGACTATGCTGCGTCATCCATCCTCTGGAACGGTCGCCGCATCGAAGTCCGCGCCTACCCCATTTCCATCGACGCCGCCGCCGTGCGCCGCATGGCCTACTCCAAGGAGGCCCGCTCCCACGACCGCTACCTCCCCAATCACTGGAACGAGTTCACCGTCCTCCGCGTCGACCGCGCTGAGCCGAGCAAGAACATCGTCCGCGGCTTTCAGGCGTTCGACCGCTTCCTCGAGGCGCACGCCGACTTCCAGGGCCGGGTCAACTTCGTGGCCATCACCGTCCCCTCCCGCATGGACGTCGTCGAGTACCAGGACTACCTCGACGACGTCAGCGCCGTCGTCGGCCGCATCAACGCCAAGTACGCCAACGTCGAAACCGGCTGGCAGCCGATCCACCTCATTATGGGCGAGAACTACCCTCGCGCCCTTGCCGCCATGAAGTGGTATGACGTACTCCTCGTCAATTCCATCATCGACGGCATGAACCTCGTGGCCAAGGAAGGCGCCCTCCTCAACGAGCGCAACGGCGTCCTCATCCTTTCTGAAGGCGCCGGCGCCGTCAGCCAGCTCGGGGAGCATTCCCTCATCATCGGCCCCACCGACGTCGAGGGCACCGCCGACGCCATCTACGACGCGCTGACCATGCCCCTCGAAGACCGCCGCCGCCGCGCCGAGGGCCTCCGCCGCGCCGTGGAGAGCGACGACGTGACCACCTGGTTCGAGAACCAGGTCGCCGACATGCTCACCTACGGCCAGGAACGCCCCCCGCTCGAGGAAGAAGAGGTCGTCCTCCCGCCCAACATCGTCCCCTTGACCGGAACTGAGCGCGTCTCCACCACCGGGGCCTGACGCGGCCACGCGGCCTGCAGGGGCGATGCCTGCATCGCCGGTGACCCGCAGGGCCACAACGTGATGCCTGAACGACGGTTGTCGGCCTGCGGCCGACGGGCAACGCAGGCATCGCCCATACGCACGGGCGGAATTGTGGCGCTCCGCCTCATGAGCCTGCGCTTTCATCGGCGCCTTATGGCGTCAATGCACCGCGCTGAAGATCGGCTCCAAGCGCAAGCTTTGAACGGCAACGTGCAGTTGACAGCCATCCGCACGCTGGCGATAGTACGCCCTGGTCCGACCCGAAGAGCATCAGTCCACTCGGGGAACGGCCCGTGACGTGCATCGACGCACAGGAGGTTCGCATGGCAACGAACTCACGGATCCTTCGCGCTTCGCTCGACCGACGCACGATGCTCAAGGCCGCCACCGGCGCCGCGGCCGGTTTCTCCGCCTGGGGCGTCCCCGGCAAGTCATACCAGCGCACCCTGGCCCAGGACGATACTCTCGCGCAGATTCTCGCCATCCCCGGGGCCGGCGGCCAGCCGACCGAAGCCGACATGGAACGCGTCGGCGAGCTCTGCCTCCGCTCCGACAAGCAGGGGGCTTTCACCGGTCAGACCGTCACCTTCATCGGTCTGAACAACGCCGGGTTCCACAACAACATCTTCCGACCGCTGACACGCGCCTGGGAGGAGTACACCGGCGCCACGATCCAGTGGATCGACGTGCCGCAGGCCGAGATCTTCTCCAGAGTCCAGCAAGGCGTGGCCACCGGCGAGATCGAGTTCGACGTCCTGGAGGGCGGCGCTCCCTGGGAAGGCGACATTCTCGGCCGCGGGCTCGCCGGCGCGATGCCGGATTGGGTCAAGGAGCAGATCGACATCGACGATTACGTCCGGCTCTTGCAGGCCCCCGTCGGAACCTGGGACGGCGTCACCTACCGTATCTCGATCGATGGCGATTGCCACAACTTCAACTATCGCAGCGACGTTTTCGCGAGCCCCGAGCTCGCGGCGGAGTGGTCCGCATCCGGCGGCGAGGGCGATTGGAGCGTGCCGACGAGCTGGCAGCAAGTCCAGGCCCAGACCCAATTCCTCAACGGCAAGCAGATCGACGGCAGCGACATCTACGGCTACCTGGACGTGGTCAAACCCGGCGGCGGGTTCAGTTGGTACTTCTTCGCCAGCCGCGCCTCCGCCTACGCCAAGCACCCCGATAGCCCCGCCTGGCTCTTCGATCCGGACGACATGGCGCCCTACGTCAACAACGAAGCGTTCGTTCGGGCTCTGCAGGACATGATCGACGTGATCGGGGTCGAGCCGCCGGACCAGCTCAATGCCGACCTCCTGGTCACGCTCGGCCAGATTCTCGGCGGAACGGGCGCCATGACCGCGTGGTGGGGCGATGTCGGCTCCAACGTCTACACCAGCGACCAGTCGGTCGTGCAAGACAAGATGAGCTTCTCCATTCTCCCCGGCTCCCCCGACGTCTACAACAACGAGAGCGGAGCATGGGACACGGTCGGCGACGGGCAGCTCAACTTCGCGCCGAATGAGGCGTACATCGGCTGGGGTCTCTACGTCATGCAAGAGGCGGAAGCGCGCGGCGTCTCCGAGGCCGCGTGGGATCTGGCCGCCCACCTCGGCGGCAGGGACCTTTCCATGTGGACCGCGATCTATCCTTCCGGCTTCCAGCCCTATCGCAACAGCCACTTCGAGCTGCAATACTGGGTCGACGCCGGGTACCCGCCAGAGTTCGCCGAGGCGTATCTCGCCTCGGAGTCCGACTCCTACAATCATCCGAACGGCGCCATCGAGCCGCGCATCCCCGGCATCTTCGATTACTACATCGCGGCCGAGGAAGAGGTCGCGCTGGCCGTCGCGGGCGAGAAAACGGCCCAGGAGGCTCTCGATTCCGCCGCCGCCCGCTGGGAGGAGATTACCGACCGCAACGACCGCGAGAGCCAGATTTCGCTCTACCAGGCCGCTCTCGGTATGTAGAGCCCCGCCGGAACGTCGCGCCGTGGAGCCGAGCGCACCGTCTCCGGGCAGGCGCTCGGCTCGCTCCCGATTCGGGTAACGTTGCCAACGCCATCCATCGTGACGAGAGGCGCCGCGTGAGCGAGACCGCGCTCCAGCCCACGTATTCCGCGCCAGCCAGCCCCGCAGCAGGCTGGCACGGACTGGTGCGCATGGCCGCGCGCGGCATGACCCTCATCGTCGCCGCCGTCGTCGTCATGCAAGTCTTGCGCACCGTCGGCGCGATCGAGCTCGGCTTCACATCGTGGCAGCCGGTGGCGATCGTCGTCTTGCTCTGGTTCGTTGTCGTCGACGCCGCCGTCTACCTGACCGGAGGGTTGAAAGGCCAGCGCCTCCTCTTCCTCCTCCCCGCACTCCAGATCACCCTCTCGCTCGTCATCTTCCCGACCGTGTTCGGGCTCGCCGTCGCGTTCACGCAGTGGGATATCGGCGGAATCAGCGGACCAGTTTTCAACGGATTGGACAACTTTCGCTACATGGCGACCGATGAACGCTTCTGGAACGCCCTTGGAAACAACTTCAAGTACGTCCTAGTAGCCGTGCCGTTTCAGTATGTGGTCGCCTTCGCCATCGCCCTCCTCCTAAACCAATCGATCCGGGGCCAGAAGTTCTTTCGCGTCGCGTTCCTGCTGCCGTTCATGATCAGCCCGGTCGCCGTCGGCTGGATGATCGGCCGCTCGATCCTCGACGCCAACCGCGGCGTCGTGCCGAAGCTCCTGGCGAGCATCGGCATCGAACGGGTTTCGTTCTTCGATCAACCCGTGCCGGCCTTTCTGGGCATCGTGGCGATGGACTCCTGGATCTCGATCCCCTTCATGATGGTCATGCTCCTGGCCGGCTTGCAGGCGCTGCCCACCGAAGTCTTCGAAGCCGCGCAAATCGACGGCGCCAGCGGCTGGAAGCGGTTCTGGGACATCACGTTTCCGCTCATGCTGCCCGTCTCGATCACGGCAGTCATCTTGCGCGTCATTTTCGAGTTCAAGCTCGTCGACGTGGTGCGCGTCGTCACCGCCGGCGGTCCGGGCGGCGCCACCGACACCCTCTCCCTGTTCATCTACCGCGAGGGCGTTGAGAGCGGCAACGTCGGGTACGCCACGGCCATGGCCATGGTCTTTCTGGTCATCGTCCTGGTGTCGGTGACGGCGCTCCTCGTCTTTCTCAACCGGCGGGTCCGCGATGTCGTCTACTAGCCCGGTGGCCGCGCCATTCCAGAGCGGCGCCATGCCACCCCCGCCCGTAGGGGCGCTGCTTCCTGCGCCCATCGGCCGCAGGCCGATAAAGGGGGGTCAGGAATGAACAACCAACCGATCACCTACCATGCCCGCCCCAGCTCGCTCAATCCCGCGCGTTTCCTCGGCCGCACCAGCATCTACCTGGCGCTCATCATCTGGGCCATCATCTGCCTCTTTCCCCTCTATTGGACGGCCACAACGTCGATCAAGTCCCGCGAAGCCGTCCTTCAGGGACCAAAGTACGTGCCGTGGGTCGATTTCCAGCCCGACCAGATGGGATGGTTCCCGCTCCTCTACGAACCCGGTCAACAGGCGAACTTCTTGCGCCATTTTCAGAACACGCTCGTCGTGTCCCTCCTGGCGGCGTTGCTGGCGGTCGTGCTCGGCTCGCTGGCCGCCTTCGGACTCTCCCGCTTCCAGTATCGCTACGGCCCCTACGACAATACCCAGATCCGCAACTTTTTCCTCGCCCAGCTTATCCTCCCGCCCGCCGCCATCGCCTTGCCCGTCCTGCTCATGTTCGTCAACCTGGGCCTGAAAGACACCCGTGAAGGACTGATTCTCATCTATACGGTGATGAATCTGCCCATCGTCATCTGGATCATGTTCGATCAATTCAACTCGATTCCGACCGAGTTGGAGCAAGCCGCGCAGGTCGATGGCTCGTCGATCTGGGGAGCCTTTCTGCGCATCGTTCTCCCGGTCGCTGCTCCTGGGCTGGTCGCGGCCTACATCCTGACCGTCGTCCTCTGCTGGAACGAGTATTTCATCGCGTTGGTCCTGGCCTCCGCCAACGCGGTGACGCTTCCCTTCCTCATCGCCGGGCAGGTCAGTTCCCAGGGCATCAAGTGGTGGACGATGGCCGCGCTGACCATGGCCGCCGTTGCCCCGCTCGCGGTCATTGGCATCGTTCTTGAACGGTACATCGTCAAGGGACTCACCGCAGGGTCGGTGAAGTAGGCCCGCAGCCTCGGCTTCGCACTTACCTCGAGATTCGGAGAAACTCCATGCAAGACGACAAGGAACGCGCCGGTCTCGGCAAGGTCATCTATTCCGTCGACGACAAGGAACCCGAAAAGCCAGGCGAGGGCACCGTCGACAACGCCGACGTGCAGGAGGCCTCGGAAGAATCGTTCCCCGCCAGCGACGCCCCCGGGTACGCTGGGGGATCGAGCACCGAGACCGACTGACGCGGGACCGGATTGAACGCTGGCGTAGCTGCCCACGAAGGGGCTGCAAACGCGTTCACAGAGGCCGGCCAACCGGTGGGAGGTGCGACACATTCCGCCTCAGCCATCGCGCACAGGGAGTATTGGAGTAGGGCTGGCAAACGCTCAGTCGGCAGGCTGCGGCCGCAACTGTCCTGCGTTTGGCGGCGCTTCGCGCCCCCCACGTGGAGCAGGCCGCTCAGCGGGCGGCGGCGCGGTCGCCGTACGAGATGGACGCCCCGTCGGCGGCCCGATCAAGTCTGGGCGCGGCCGCGGGGTCTCGAATAGCGCCTCCAGCTCCTCCCCTTCGATCGTCTCCTTGGCCAGCAACAGCTCCGCGATCGCCGTCAGCTTGTCTGCCTGATCCTCGACGATCGTCCGCGCCCGCTCGTGCGCCGCGTCGATCAATTCCCGGATCTCCTGATCGATCTGGTAGGCGATTTCGTCGCTGTAGTTGCGCTGCTCGTTAATCTCGCGGCCGAGGAAGATCAGCTCGTCCTTTTTCCCAAACGCCCGAGGACCTAATGTCCGGCTCATTCCGAACTCGGTCACCATCCGCCGCGCCATCCCCGTCGCCCGCTCGATGTCGTTGGCGGCTCCCGTTGACTGCTCCTCGAAGACCATCTCTTCGGCAACGTGGCCTGCCATGTAGACCGCAAGCTCGTCCTCGAACTGCGCCTTCGTCTTGAACAAGCGGTCCTCGTCGGGCACCACCCGCGTGTACCCGCCCATCATCCCCCGCGCCACGATGCTCACCTTGCGCACCGGGTCGGCGTTCGGCAGCATCCGCGCCACCAGCGCGTGCCCCGCCTCGTGGTACGCCGTCATCACCCGTTCCCGGTCGGAGATGACCCGGCTCTTGCGCTGCGGCCCCGCGATCACCCGGTCGATCGCCTCGGTCATCTCCTCTCGGCTGACCGTCTTCCGATTCCTGCGCGCCGCCAGGATCGCCGCTTCATTCACCAGATTTTCCAGGTCCGCCCCGGAGAATCCCGGCGTTTGCCGCGCCAGCCCCTCGATCGAGACATCCTCCTCCAGCGGCTTTCCGCGCACGTGGACGTTGAGGATCTCGATGCGCCCCTGGATGTCCGGACGATCCAGAATCACCTGCCGGTCGAACCGTCCCGGCCGCAAGAGCGCCGGATCCAGCACGTCCGGCCGGTTCGTCGCCGCGATGACGATGACGTTCGTCGAGGAATCGAACCCATCCATCTCGACCAGGATTTGATTGAGCGTCTGCTCCCGTTCGTCGTGGCTCCCGCCCAGCCCGGCCCCGCGCTGGCGCCCCACCGCATCGATCTCATCGACGAACACGATGCACGGCGCATTCCGCTTTGCCTGGTCGAACAGGTCGCGCACACGGCTGGCGCCGACACCGACGAACATCTCGACGAATTCGGAGCCGGAAATGCTGAAAAACGGCACCCCTGCCTCGCCCGCCACGGCACGCGACAGCAACGTCTTCCCCGTCCCCGGCGGCCCCACCAGCAAAACGCCGCGCGGAATCCGCGCCCCGAGCGCGGCAAACTTCTCCGGATACTTCAGGAACTCGACGACCTCGACCAACTCTTCTTTCGCCTCTTCCACTCCGGCCACGTCGGAGAAGACGACCGAGGGCCGATTCGCCGTGAACAACCGCGCCCGGCTCTTGCCGAACGACATCGCCTGATTGTTCGTCCCCTGCGATTGGCGCATCATGAACACGAAAATGCCCAGAATGATCAGCATCGGCAGCACGAACGTCAGCGCCCCCAGCCACGCGCCCCAGCGGCTGGCCGGCTCGAACACGATCATCCCCGACGGCAGACCCGCCGGGTCGATCCCATAGTTGTCGAGCACTGTCAACAGATCCGTGTCGGCGGGGATCGTCGTCACCGCGTTCTTGCGCCCGGCGTCCGGCAGGTAAGCGACCTCGACCTCCCGGCTCCCCTCCGCCTGCGTCAACGTCTTGACCTTGCCGTCGCGGACATCCTGCGCCACTTGGCCGACGGGGCGCGCGGTCGGCGCTCCGTCGTTGCCGACGAAGGTCGCCCACATGGCCAGCACCGCGACGATGAGGACGATCCAGACGAGGCTGCTGCGGATCCAACGTTGCTCGGGCATGAAACGGTCTCCAACGCGGCGCGGTTGGGCGGTGTCGATCTACACTCCCACGCGCCGGGAGTATATCACCGGGTTTGCGGCCTCACTCTCCCGCGTACATCCGCGGGTCCAGCACCGCAACATACGGCAAATTGCGGTATTTCCCCGCGTAGTCGAGCCCATACCCGATCACGAACTCGTCGGGAATGGTGAACCCGATCTCGTCCACCGCCACCTCCAGCGCGTCCGGCTTGTCCTTCTTCAGCAGCGCAACAACCCGCAGGTCCCGCGGGTTTCGCCGACCCAGCACGTCGAGCAGATACTGTAGCGTCAGCCCACTGTCGACGATGTCTTCCACAACAACAACACGCCTCCCCTCGATCTCCCGATCCAGGTCCTTCAAGATCCGCACCACCCCCGAGCTCTGCGTGGCCGCCCCATACGACGACACCGCCATGAAATCGATCTCCAGCGGGATCGTCATCGCCCGCATCAAGTCCGTCATGAACGTCACGGCCCCATTGAGAACCCCGACGAGCAGCGGCACGTCGTATCCGTACTCGGCATCCAGAACTTTCGCCATCTCGGCAGTCCGCTCCCGGATCTGCCCGGCATCGATCAATATCCGTGCCACTCCGTCCGCGCGCGGTTCATCGCCCATGGCCCCCCCTTGCCGGTCATCCCGCCACCGTTCCGCGCTCAGCATCCCCCGCCGCAGGCAAACCGTCCAGCCCCTACCGATTTCCACGCAGCTCCCGCCCCTCCCCGCCTGAGCGAGTGCGGTCACCGCATCGATGCGACTCGCGGAAATCTCCTCTGCACCAACGGCCCGCGCCAGCCACCCCCGGACGATCCGCCGCCGCATTCCAAGCGGTTGTTCGGCAAATGCGGCGACTCGCAACCGTCCACCCGGGTCGACCCCGCCCTCCAGCGCCTCCCCCGTCATCCGCTGCAGCGCATCATCGTCCGCCGCCGCCAGGTCGGCATACCTCGCCAGCGCCGCCGTCGCCCCTGGAAACCTCGCCTCCAGCAGCGGCATCACCTCGTGCCGAATCGCGTTCCGCCGGAAGCTGACGTCCGTGTTCGACGCATCCTCGATCCACGGCAACCCCAGGCAATCGGCGTAGGCGCCGATGGCGCTGCGCGGCTCCCGCAACAATGGTCTCCACAGCGCGGGCTCCCTCCCGCGCGGTGTACTTACCTCACAAGCAGGCGGTCTCCCCATTTTTGGGGATATGTCGCGCGATGCCGCGGACGGGTACGGCGCGCCTCCCCACTCCCGCATCCCCGCAGCCCCATGGACCCCGCTTCCGCGCAGCAGGTGCAGCAGCACTGTTTCCGCCTGATCGGCCTCATGGTGACCCGTGGCCACTGCTCGCGCTCCAATCTCGCTTGCCGCCTCGAACAGCACTCCATACCGTTCTCGTCGCGCCGCCTCCTCCACCCCGACGTGCGGGTGGATCTCGCTCGGAGACAACTTCAGAGCACGGGACGTGAACGGGAGACTGAGACGTTGCGCCAGCATCGCGGCTCGCGCCGCTTCCTCGCCCGACTCGGCGCGCAGCAGATGATCGACATGCACGAGCAGCAACTCGACGCCAAGCACATCGCGGACTCGCCGCAGCCCGGCCGCCAGGGCCAATGAATCACGCCCTCCAGAAAACCCGACGATCACCCGATCGCCAAGCCCAAGCCCGGCCGCCCGCGCTCGCGCCAGGAGTCGCTGTTCGAAGCCGACCGGGGTCAGCTGCCTGCGCGAATCGGGAGGTTGCGCCCCTTCTGCGCGGTCTCTCGTTTCGTTCTCGGGATCATGATTGGGGGACATTGCTTGGTGCCGACGGGTGGAATCGAACCACCGGCCAAGGGCTTATGAGTCCCTTGCTCTGCCGCTGAGCTACGTCGGCAAATCTACACAAAAGGGTACTCAACCCGCCCTCAATTCGTCAATTTACAGAAGCCTCGCCCCGCCCGCCGCAAGCCCCTTTTTCCTGCGCACGCGGCCGGGCGCCCTCCGGGCTGCGGTTGGGGTGAGGGGCATTGGGGAAGGTCGGTGCGGGTCAATCCGAATGCTAGACTTGTCCCGACCCGCGCGCCGCCCTCTCGCCGGAGCCGACAACCACCGTTGGATTCCATCTCCGCCGCTCTCAAGACCGCGCTCCTTGCGGGCCTCAACGACGCCCAGCGCGAAGCCGTGCTCGCCGTCGACGGGCCCGTCCTCGTCGTCGCTGGCCCCGGCTCCGGCAAGACCCGCGTCCTCACCCACCGCATTGCGTACCTGATGGAGGTCCTCCACGTCCCCGGCGACCGCGTCCTCGCCGTCACCTTCACCAACAAGGCCGCCCGCGAGATGCGCGCCCGCATCGAGCGCCTCCGCGACGGCCGCCCTCTCGACGGCGTCGTCATGGGCACCTTCCACGCCTTCGGCGCCCGCCTCCTCCGCGAAAACCCCGGCGTCGTCGCCGACCGCCTCGGGATCCTCCCCCAGTTCTCCATCTACGACGATGGCGACCAGGTCGAAACCGTCAAGTCCGCTCTCAAGAACATCGGCCTCGACCCCAAGGTCTATCAACCCCGGCGCATCCGCGCCCGCATCTCCGCCGCCAAGAGCCAGCTCATCACTCCGGACGAATTCCGCAACCAGGCCGAAACGTACGACGAAGAGATCATCGCCCGCGCCTACGCCGAGTACGAGCGCCTCCTCCGCCGCGCCTCCGCCCTCGACTTCGACGACCTCCTCGTCCAACCCATCAACCTTTTCGAGGAGGCCCCTTTTCTCCTCGAGCGCTACCAGGAGCGATTCCTCCACATCCTCGTCGACGAATACCAGGACACCAACCGCGTCCAGTACGTCCTCGTCTCCGCCCTCGCCGAACGCCACCGCAACCTCTTCGTCGTCGGCGATCCCGACCAATCGATCTACGGCTGGCGTCAGGCCGATATCCGCAACATCCTCGACTTCAAGAAGGACTACCCCGACGCGACCGAAATCCACCTCGAGCTCAACTATCGCTCCACCGCCCGCATCGTCGAGGCCGCCGATCGCGTCATCCGCGAAAACGAAGCCCGCATCGACCGTCGCCTCCGCACCGAAAACCCGGACGGCGACCCGATCATTCTCCGCGAGCTGAGCGACCAGACCCACGAAGCCTCCTTCATCGCCGACGAAATCCGCCGCACCGTCGCCGTTACCGACGCCGTCTTCGATGACGTCGCCGTCATGTACCGCACCACCGCCCAGAGCCGCGCCATCGAAGAAGCGCTCCGCTTCCTCGGCATCCCTTACCAGGTCATCGGCGGCGTCCGCTTCTACGAGCGCAAGGAGATCAAGGACGTTCTCGCCGTGCTCCGGCTCCTGCACAACCCCGCCGACGCCATCGCCCTCGAGCGCGTCGTCGGCAACCTTCCCATCGGCCGCGGTCTCGGCCCGCGCGCCCTCGACACGATCCGCACGTGGGCCGCGAGCGAACGCCGCACCATGCTTGACGGCTTCCTGGCGCTGGCCGGCGCGGCAGATGCCGAGTCCGCCCCCCCTCTGAGCGGGGCTTCGCGCGGCGCCGCTCAGCGCGTCGGCGCCGTCCTCGCCGCCCTCCGCGACCTTACCGCCGACATGCCGCTGACGGGCCTGTTCGACGCCATTCTCGAGCGCACCGGCTACGGCGCCACCTTCGACCGCACCGACGAGGAAGACCTCGACCGCTGGGCCAACCTCCTCGAGCTTCGCTCGGAATGGGACCGCGTTGGCGACGGCCCCGCCAAGGAGACCATCGCCCCCTACCTCGAGCGGGTCGCCCTCGTCGCCGACGTCGACAATCTGGACGCCGACGAGCGCGGCTTGGTCACCCTCATTACTCTCCACTCCGCCAAGGGCCTCGAGTTCCCCGTCGTCTTCGTCGCGGGGGTCGAAGAAGGTCTCCTGCCCATCAGCCGCGCCGTCGAAAGCGAGCACCTCAACCCGGAAGAGTTGGAAGAAGAGCGGCGCCTTTTCTACGTCGGCATGACCCGCGCCGAACGTCTCCTCTACCTCACGTACGCCAGCTCTCGCGCCACCTACGGGCGCTTCGGCTACTCCGTCCCCTCCCGCTTCCTGCAAGCCATCCCCGACCACCTCCTGCGCACACTCGGTCGCCGCGGCGCCCTGCGCCCCGGTTCGTCCGGCAGCCTCCGCGACAAGGTCCGCGGCGCGTCTCCCTCCACAAGCGACAACGGCCCAAACGGTACGGTCATCACCTACGCCAGCGGTCAGAAGGTTTTCCACCCCAAGTTCGGCGAAGGCTTCGTCATCGAAGCCAGCGAGCGCGGCGGCGACCAGGAAGTCGCCGTCGAGTTCGTCCGCCACGGCCCCAAGCGCCTCCTCGCCAGCCTCGCCGCCATGGACATCATCGACCAGCCCGGAGCGTGAGCCGATGTCCACATTTCGCGAGGCGCAAGAGGATCGCGATGACGCCCTCCTCGCCCCGGCAGGCACGCGCAGCCGCGACACGTCCCGCCCCGACCCGGAGCCGGAGTGCGGCCTCCGCACCGCCTTCCAGCGCGACCGCGACCGGGTCCTCCACGCCAAGGCCTTCCGCCGCCTCATGCACAAGACCCAGGTCTTCATCGCCCCCACCGGCGACCATTACCGCACCCGCCTCACCCACACCCTCGAAGTCACCCAGATCGCGCGCACCATCGGCCGCGCCCTCCGCCTCAACGAAGACCTCATCGAAGCCATCGGCCTAGGCCACGACCTCGGCCACACGCCTTTCGGCCACGCCGGCGAAACCGCCCTCGCCGAGGCGTACCCCGGTTTTCGCCACAACGAGCAAAGCCTCCGCGTCGTCGACCATCTCGAACGCGACGGCCGCGGCCTCAACCTCACCTACCCCGTCCGCGACGGCATCCTTCGCCACTCCAAGCTCCGCTCCGGCCTCACGCATGCCGCCGCCGGCCAAGCCGGCACGCTCGAGGGCGAGGTCGTACGCATCGCCGACGGCATCGCCTACATCAACCACGACCTCGACGATGCCATCCGCGCCGGCCTCATCGCGCTCTCCGATGGCCCGCCCGACGCTCTCGACATCCTTGGCCGCACGCACGCCAGCCGCATCAACACCCTCGTCTCCGACGTCATCGCTCACTCAGATACGTCAAGCCTGCCAGGGAACATCGCCATCTCCGCTCCCATTCGATCCGCCGCCGATGCTTTACGGGAGTTCCTCTTTCTGCGCGTGTACACTCCGCTCAACGAGGACCCGAACACCCACCGCGCGCAACACATCGTGCGCGCACTCTTTGCCCACTTCCTCGAAAACCCCGACCGTCTCCCCGCCGAGTATCAAGCCCGCGCCGACGACGACGCCCGCCGCGTCGCCGATTTTGTCGCCAGCATGACCGATCGCTACGCGATCGAGTGCTACGAACGGATTTTTGTCCCGCATCACTGGTCCGTCTAACTTCCCTCTCCCCGTGCGCGGCGAGAGGGGTGGGGGTGAGGGGCAATGGCACGAGATGCCGTCGCTGAAGTCCGCGAGCGCACCGAGATCGTCGATCTCGTCTCCAGCTACGTCCAGCTCAAGAAAACAGGCCGCTCATACAAGGGGCTCTGCCCCTTTCACCAGGAAAAGACCCCCTCCTTCGTCGTCTTCCCGGAGTCCGGCAATTTCCACTGCTTCGGCTGCGGCCGTGGCGGCGACGTCTTCACCTTCTACATGGGTGTCGAGCACGTCGAGTTCCGCGACGCCCTGCAAGAGCTGGCCAAGCGCGCCGGCATCGAGCTCTCCTCCGCCCCCAGCCTCCCGCCCGAAGTCGACGCCCACCGCAACCGCCTCATCGAGCTCAACGTGATGGCCGCCGCCTTCTATGCCAACGTCCTCCGCAACACCGCCGCCGGCGCCCCGGGCCGGGCCATCCTCGACCAACGCGGCGTCTCCACCGAAACCGCCGAGCACTTCGGCCTCGGCTTCGCGCCCGACGGCGACGCCCTCCTTCGCTACCTCGGCCAGCGTGGCGTGGACACGAAGATGGCGGTCGAAGCCGGCCTCGTCGTCGAGCGCGACAACGGCGCCTTCCGCGACCGCTTCTGGAACAGACTCCTCTTTCCAATCCGCACCCGCGAGGGCCGCACCGTCGGATTCGGCGGCCGGGCCATGGGCGACGCCATGCCCAAGTACCTCAATTCCGCCCAGTCGGCCATTTTCGACAAGAGCGCCCTCCTCTATGGCCTGGATCTCGCCCAGGACGCGATCCGCCGCGCCGACCAGGTCGTCATCGTCGAGGGTTACATGGACGCCATCGCCGCGCACCAGTTCGGCTACGCCAACGTCGTCGCTGCGATGGGCACGGCCGTCACCGAGCAGCAAATCGGCCTGGTGAAGCGCCTCAGCCGCAACATCGTGCTCGCCCTCGACGCCGACGCCGCCGGTCAGGGCGCCACGATCCGTTCGCTTGAGATGCTGCCGAGCGCCCTCGATCACGAGCTCAAGTCGATTGATGCTTCCCGTGCATCAGATCGCCCAGATGCTGAGCGACTGATGATCTGGCAGCGCCAGTTCAAGACCAACATTTCGATCGTCCGATTGCCTCAGGGTAAAGACCCCGACGAGTTGATCCGTCTCAATCCTGAGTCGTGGCCTTCGGTGGTCGCGATGGCAACCCGTTTTCTGGACTTCTACATCGACGCCCAGATATCCTCCATCGACCTGACGGATGGCGCGGCAAAATCTGCCGCGCTCAGACACTTGGCGCCGCTGATCGAAGCATCGGGCGACAAGACGATTCAAGATCACTACGTCGGCATCGTCGCCCGCAAACTCCAGATTTCCGAGAACAGGGTCCGTGAAGAAATCAAGAGCATCGCCATCCGTTCCCGGGTCCGGCGATCCTCCGAGTTCGCTCCCCCTGTGCCGACGTCGCAGCGGGCGTCGAACGAGAATCACCTCCTCGCGCTGCTGCTCCGCTACCGTTCCATCTGCCAGGCCATCCTCGACCTCGTCCCCGTGGAAGATCTCGCCGACGCCCGCAACCGCGAGCTGCTCCGCGTCCTCAAGGATCCCGAGATCCCCCTCGACCTCGCCCCTGAGCTCATTGTCGCCGGCCTCGACGATCTCGTCGCCGACCACGCCGAAGCCCTGCTCGAACGCCTGGACCAAACTCCTCGCCAATTCCCGGCCCAGATCGAGCGCGACGCCCGCCGTGCCCTCATCCGCCTCGAAAAGGAACGCTTCGACTACCTGATGACCCAACTCCAGAACAGCATCACGGCCGCCGAAGCCGCCGACGACGCCGAGGCCCTCACCGACCTCCGCCTCCAGCTCTCCGCCCTCTACGAGCGCCACCGCCAGTTTTACCCGCCCCGCAGCCCTTACTTCCGCGACAGCCGCGACGGCGACCTCCCCACGGCCGCCTCCGGCCGGTAGCGGGGAGTCTCAAAGGCACGGAAAGGTCTCCTGCGTACGTGTCCCACAGGCAAGGGGATCGGGGAAAGCAACGGCAACCGATATGCCTTCGTACGTTCTACGTCGCCGCAATCCCCCGCCGCACCGCGTCAACCAACACGTCATCATCTTCCGGCAACACTGTCCGCAAGTCCAACACCAGCCGATCCCGCTCGATCCGCCCAAAGACGCCCGGATCGCCAACCCGCAAGCGTCGGGCAACCTCGTCCACCGATTCTCCGCGCATGGGTTTGATGACGATCGCCCAACTCGGCAGCGTCTCCCCCGGCAACGACCCGCCGCCGACAGTCGAAACGACCGGCTCCTCACTCGCATCAATCCCCGATCCCACCAATGCCTGGCGCCCTCGCTCGGCCCGATCTCGAATCTCCGATTCCGCCGCCCCGATCATTCGCCACACCGGAACCAGCGTCTCCGCCTCGCCGCGCGCGTAGTGCCGCAGCGTCGCCGCCAGCCCTGCCAGCGCCGTTTTGTCCGCCCGCACCGCCCTCGCCAATGGGTGCCGCGTCACACGCTCAACCCACGCCTTGCGCCCCACGATCAGCCCCGCCTGCGGACCGCCCAGCAGCTTGTCGCCGCTCGCCATCACCAAGGCCGCTCCGGCTTCGATCGCCTCGCCGACAGTTGGCTCCGGCGCCAAACCAAACCGCGTCGTATCCAGCAGCGCCCCGCTTCCGAGGTCTTCCAGCACCGGCACGCCGCGCTCTCGCCCCAACGCCGCCAACTCCCCGGTGGAGGCCGCATGCACGAAGCCGAACGAGCGAAAATTGCTCGGATGCACCTTGAGGTAGGCGCTGGTCTCGGCATCCGTCGCCGCCGCGTAATCCCGCGCATAGGTCCGATTGGTCGTCCCCACCTCAACCAGCCGCGCCCCGGACTGCCGCAGCACGTCGGGCACCCGGAAGCCGCCCCCGATTTCGACCGCCTCCCCCCGCGACACGACCACGCCCTTGCCCGCGCCAATCGCCGCCAGCGCCAGCAGCACCGCCGACGCGCAATTGTTGACCACCAGCGCGGCCTCAGCCCCGGTCAGCGCCCGCATCAGCCCGCCAACCTCGCGCATCCGTCCGCCACGCTCATTCGATTCCGGTTCAATCTCAAGCGCGACCGGGTTCGCCGCCGCGAGGCGCATCGCCTCCGCGGTCTCCGCGCTGACCGGCGCCCGCCCCAGGTTCGTGTGGACGATCACGCCGGTCGCGTTGATCACCGGCGCCAGGCGAGCGGTCTCCAGATCGAGGATCGCCCCGGTCACCCGCTCCGCGATCGCCTCGCGGCCAAGCACCTCACCTTCGGCGAGCGCGCGACGAACCCCCTCCAGCTCGGCCCGCGCGGCGCGGGCGAGAACCTCCTCGCTGAAGCGGCTCCCCTGCCGCCGCGCCGCCTCGACCAGGGCGGAGACCGGCGGAATCTGCCGAAACCGCGCCCTCCGTTCCGCGTCTCCGCTCTCCTGGGCGGGCACATCGCGGCCGATCGAATTCAGGTGAGACGATTGAGGAGCGGGGACTGTCATGGCCAGATCATTTGACGCCATGCACAACGGGAGCGGCGCGAAGCCACTCCCGAATCGGTCGGGGAGAGAGGATTTGAACCTCCGACCTCAGCGTCCCGAACGCTGCGCGCTAACCGGACTGCGCTACTCCCCGGACGGCGGAAAGATACCACATCGGGGGAGCCCCGGCAATCGTCGCCCGCGCGAGAAATTCGCGCCGCAGCGCCGAACTCGGGTCGATCTGCGGGGTCTACCAGAACCGCTCGTTTCCGTGCCTGGACCGCTCTGTGCTACGATCAATCCTCGAGGCGTGTTCGCCCGCCGGCCCGTGTAGCTCAGTGGATAGAGCGCCACCGTCCTAAGGTGGGCGTCGGGGGTTCGAGTCCCTCCGCGGGCACCGTAACGGACTTTTTCGAGTCGTCGCCAAGCACGATTCTTCTCACCGTCGGCGGCAGGGAACAGGGTCGTTCCCTCCCCGGTTTCGTCGTCGGGAAGGAGCGCCAATGGACATTCAGGTTCGCGGCAACGGCGTTGCCATCGACGCAACGCTGCGAGACTTCGTCGACCGCCGCGCCGCCAAACTCGACCACCTCGTCGGCCGCGTCACCGACGCCAAGCTCGAGCTGCGCGGCCTTCACAACCGCGTCGGCCCCGACACCACCGCCGCCCAGATCACCATCCGCTCCGGCCGCGACGTCCTCCGCGCCGAAGAGCGCGCTTCTGACCCCTCGCAAGCCGTCGATCAAGTCTTCGACAAACTCGAGCGCCAGATCCGCCGCGTCCACGACAAGCGAACTCGCCGCCGCGCCCCCGGCCAGGAATCGATCCGCGTCGCCCCGGTCGAACCGGAGCTGCCGATCTCAGCCGACGATGTCGACCTCGAAGAAGACGAGCGCGTCGGAGACCTCGTCCGCACCAAGCGTTTCGACCTCAAGCCGATGGACGTCGCGGAAGCCATCGAGCAAATGGAGCTCCTCGGCCACGACTTCTTCCTCTTCCACTACGCCGACGAAGACATCCCCAGCGTCGTCTATCGACGCCGTGACGGCGCCTACGGCCTCCTCATCCCCAGCGGGGGATAGCGCGCCGCGCCGAACTCGTGTCATTCCGATGCGGAAGGAATCTCGGCACTCAGGGCGCGCAGATTGGTTGGACCACGTCGCTCATCGCCACGGTGGCCTTAGGCGGCGCCACGCGGGCTACGTTCGGCGCCCAGCGGAACGGCCGTCGACGCCCTGACGTTGCCCCGATGCTGGTATGCTCCGCAACCTGGAGGCTCTGCAGCGCAGAATCGACCGATCGGAGCAACATCGACCCGCGTCCGCTGCGCCGTCGCGGCCGGGATTTGAGAAGGGTGGAACCGTGTCCATAGCCCCGTACCAGGGGCCGTCGGTCTTCGGCTACGAAACCGACATGCCCCTGCGCCGTGCCGCGCAGATTTCGGTCCATACGTCTCCACTCGCCACGCTTGGCGGCGCCGACGCGGGGGGGATGAACGTCTACATTCGCGAGCTTGCCTGCCACCTCGCCCAGGCCGGCCTGCCGATCGACATTTTCACGCGGCGCACCGATGCCGAAACTCCCGAAGTGCGCGCTATCTGTCCAGACGTCAACGTCATCACCATAGACGCGGGCCCGCCAGAACAGCTTTCCAAGACCGACCTCTTCCCATACCTACCCGAATTCGCCGAACAAATGGCGCTGTACTCCCTGCGCGCCGGCGTCCGCTACGATGTGGTTCACGCCCACTATTGGCTCTCCGGCTGGGTCGCCGAGTTAGCGAAGCGCTACTGGGATGCTCCCTATGTGCAGATGTTCCACACGACGGCGCACATGAAGAATGCCGTCGCCGCCGCGGCCGACCGCGAGACCGATCTTCGCCTCAATGTCGAAAAGCGGCTCCTCACCCTCGCCAACGGCATCATCGCCGCCAATCCGGACGAGCGCGCCGACCTGATCTGGCGCATGGGCGTGCCGACCGAGAAGATCTGCACCATCCCCCCCGGCGTCGATCTCGGCGTGTTCCAACCGCTGGACCGCGCGGCTTGCCGGGTCGAGCTCGGTCTTGGACTCGCCGAGAAGGTCGTCCTCTTCGTCGGCCGCATCGACCCCATCAAGGGCATCGACACCCTGGTCGATGCCGCCGCCGTTCTGGACTCCAGCGGGTCGCGCCCGACATTCGTCATTGTGGGCGGCGATCTCGATTCCGACGGCGCCCCGATCGGCCCCCTGGCGCACGTCGCGCAGTCGATCGACGCCCGCGGCGTCGCTTCCAGCTTCCGGCTTGTCGGCTCGCAGCCCCAGGACCGGCTGCCGGTCTTTTATTCGGCCGCGGATGTCACCGCCGTGCCATCGCGCTACGAGTCGTTCGGCCTCGTCGCCGTCGAATCGCTGGCCTGCGGCACACCGGTGGTCGCCTCTCGCGCCGGCGGCCTCCGATTCACCATCGACGAAGGGGCAACGGGGTTCCTGGTCAAGCCGCAATCTGCGCCGGCCCTGGCCTCCGGCATCGAGGCGATTCTGACCGACGAGGGCTTGCGCGGCGACATGTCGGCAAACGCCAGGCGCTCGGTCGAGCGCTACGACTGGTCGAGCATCGCCCGGCAGGTCATGCATGTCTACGGTCGCCTTGCCGAAGGCCACCGCGCCCACTTCTGCTCTGGCTACGACGTCTTCGCCATGACTGGCAGCGATTGACCGCGGGTGACGGCTGACAAGGGCCGGGTGATTGGGTCCTTGGGCGACAGGGTGTGTGAGCGCGTCGGCTCTCACGGCCCTTCGCCCATACCCCGTCACTCTAGTCGGCAGCCGCGTTCCCCAGCGCCTTGCGCTTGGCCCGCTCACGGATCGCGTCGGCGCTGTCTTGCTTCCTCACCCGATCCTGCGGCGTCATGATCCCGTCGTTGGCGTAGCGATCCGCCACCAGCAGGTCGAAACCATGTACGCTGCTCTCCATCGAGGAGTAGCGGCCCGCGGTGTACGCCCGCGACTTCGTTCCCTGTTGCTGGAGTTCACAGACGTGCCAGTCCTGCCGATTCGTCAGGTCCCAGAATTCGATGGCGTCGTCGGGGTTGAAGTCTGGCTTCGCCATCTCCGCCGGCTCGAAGTACCACTCGCAGCGCACCATGGTGCGCCCCGGCTCCAGCGGCGTCACCCAATGCAGCATCAAGTAATCCGGGTGCAGGCTGAAGAGCTGGTTCGGCCAGATCGCCGAGTAGTAGATCCGCCGGTCGTCCTCTCCCGTCATGCCCGGCATCGGCGCCCGGCCATCCGCCGCCCCGCTCATGGAGAGGGTTTCGAACTGCGGCAGCACCTCCATATAGCTGTTCATTGCCGCCCCGTTGGAGGGCAGGTAGCTGCCGGAGTCGTACGGCGTAATGCGATTGAGCTGCGGATGGACGCCAGGGCAGTGGTAACACTCCGAAAAGTTCTCGACGATCGCCTTCCAGTTCGCCTTCACGTCGTAATCGATCCGCCGCGCTCGTCGCAGCGCCCCAAGGTCGAACCGATCCAGTTCGACGGCGATGTCGCCCAGGTACTCGCGCAGCGGCTCAGCGTTGCCCGAGAGATCGACGTAAACGATGCCCTGCCAGGTCGCCACGCGAACGGGAATGAGCCCCCACTCCGCTGGATCGAAATCGACGAGCAGTTCCGTATGCCGCGGCTGCTTCAGTTTCCCTTCGAGGTCATACACCCACGCGTGATACGGGCACTGGAAGCGGGGCAGCGTGCCGCACGCCTCTTCGACAATGGTGGCGCCACGGTGGCGGCAAACGTTGTAGAAGCCGCGCAGCTCGCCGTCGTTCCCGCGCACGATGACGATGTTCTCACCCGCCACCGGCGTCAGGAAGTACTGGCCGGGCGTCAGCGCGTCTTCCTCGCGGCCAACGCTGACCCAGCCGCCGGCGAACCACGCCTCCTGCTCGTAGTCGAAAATGCTCTGGTCGTGGAAGGCGCGCGGCGGCAATACCGAGGCCGCCAGGGTCGGCCGCCGCACGTTGGCGACCTCCTCGGGAGCGATCGGAGACACCGAATCGTGCCGCTGCCGGCGATCGGCGAGAGCGTCGACCATCGACTCTTCCTCCTGGCGCGATGTGCTGAACGTGACTTCGCCCGGAACGATAACACAGGGATTGGCGCGGCCCGGTCAGTCGGCCGCGGCGCCCTGCTCTTCGAGTCCAGCCTCGCGCAGCCGCTCCGCTTCGTCGGCGTTGCGCAGCTCCTGGACGAATGGATCGATCTGGCCGTCGAGCACGCCAGGAATGTTGCTCATGCTCAGGTTGATGCGATGGTCCGTGATCCGATCCTGGGGGAAGTTGTACGTCCGGATCTTCTCAGAACGCTCTCCGCTGCCGATCTGCGACCGGCGCGCGTCTCCCCGCTTCTGCGCCAACCGCTGCTGCTCCATGTCGTACAGGCGTGAACGCAGCACGGTCATCGCCTTCGTCTTGTTCTTGAGCTGCGACTTTTCATCCTGGCACGTCACCACGATCCCGGTCGGCAGGTGCGTGATCCGGACCGCCGAGTCGGTGGTGTTGACGCTCTGTCCACCGTGGCCCGTCGAGCGATAGACGTCGATCCGCAGATCGTTGTCGCTGATCTGGATATCGACCTCTTCCGCCTCAGGAAGGACCGCCACGCTTGCTGTCGAGGTGTGGATCCGTCCCTGCCGCTCCGTCACCGGCACCCGCTGCACCCGATGCACGCCGCTCTCGTAGCGGAGGTGGCTATAGGCCCCCTTGCCGCGCACCTCGAAGATGACCTCGCGAAACCCGCCGCCGTCCGTCTCGGTCGCTGAGAGCACCTCTGGTTTCCATCGGTTGCGCTCCGCATAGCGCGTATACATCCGGAACAGGTCCGCCGCGAACAGCGCCGCCTCGTCGCCGCCCGTCCCGGCCCGCACTTCGACGATCACATCCTTGTCGTCGTTCGGATCTTTCGGGATCAGCAGCATCCGCACGCGCTGGGTCAGCGCCTCCTGTTGCTCGCGCAGCGAACGCAATTCTTCGGCCGCCAGCTCGGCCATCTCCGCATCGCTTGCCAATGCCTCAGTCTCCGCGATAGCGGTTTCCGTCTCTCGCAGCTCGCGGAACGCCGTCACCACGTCATCCAACTCGGCGCGCTCCCGCCCGATCTCCTGCAAGCGCAGGTGATCGGCCGTCACCGCCGGGTCGGCCATCAATTCTTCGAGCTCTTCAAATCGCCGCTCGATATCCCCGAGCGTCTCCAGAAACGTGCTCATCTCACAAAATCCTCGAAAACCAACGTCCTCCAGCAACCAACCATGATAGCCAATCCGGCAACCGCACGCGCCGCAAAAAGCCCCTCTCCCCGCGCGGGGAGAGGGGTTAGGGGAGGGGCAAGCGAAGAAGAGGCGCGACGCTCGCTCCTATCCAAGCCATCAGCCCACCGACGCCACGGCCCTTCGGAACACCTCCAGAAACTCCCGAATCTGCCCCTCGTTCACCACCAGCGGCGGCACGATGCGGATCGCCTGATCGTACGTCCCGCACGTGATGAGGAGCGTCTTCTCCTCAAACGCCTCGGCCACAACCTGCTTGACCGCGTCGGGGTTCGGCGAGCCGTCGGGGTGGACGAACTCGGTGGCGACCATCAATCCCAGCCCGCGCACGTCGCCGATCACGGGATAGTCGGCCTGGATCTCGCGCAACCCTTCCATCAGGATCGCGCCCATCGTTGCCGCGTTCTCCGGCAGCGCCTCGTCCCGCATGACCTCCAACGTCGCCGCCGCCGCCGCGGTGGCCACCGCGTTGCCGCCGTAGGTGCCTCCATGCGAGCCGGGCGCCCACTTGTCCATGTGCGCCCGGTCGGAGACGACCGCAGCCGCCGGCATCCCGGACGCCAGCCCCTTGGCCGCCGTCATGATGTCCGGCACGATGTCGAAATGCTCGTAGGCCCACATCTTCCCGGTGCGGCCCATGCCCGACTGCACTTCGTCCAGGATGAGCATGATGCCGTGCTTATCACACAGCTCCCGCACCATCTGCATCCAGCGCTTGGTCGGCACGAGGTAGCCGCCCTCGCCGACGATCGTCTCCACCAGCAGGCCCGCCACGTCGTCGGGCATCACCATCTGGTCGAAGAGCATCTCCAGCTCGGCGAAGTAGTAGAGGTCGGCGTCCTCCGGCGCGCCCTTGTACGGGCTGCGGAACACGTACGGGAACGGCGCGAAGTAAACGCTGGGGATCAGCGGCTCGTAGTGCCCGCGCACCTTGACCCGCGACGAGGTAACGGCCATCGCCGCATGGGTTCGCCCGTGGAACCCGTGCCGGAAGGCGATGATGGCTGGCCGGCCGGTAGCGATCTTGGCCAGCTTGATCGCCCCCTCCGTCGCCTCCGCGCCGCTGTTCGTCCAGAAGACCTGATTGAGGTTCGGCGCGGTCGTCTCGGTCAGCAGCTTTGCCGCCCGCATCATGGGGGAGTGGGCCAGGATGTTCGCCTGGGCATGGATGATGCGCGCCGCTTGCTCCTGGATCGCCGCCACAACCCGCGGGTGACAATGCCCCGTGTTGACCACCGCAATGCCGGAGGTGAAGTCGGCGTAGCGTTCGCCGTTGACGTCCCAGACGTAGACGCCCTCGCCGTGGTCGATGTGCAACGGGGAGTAGCGGCCGATCACCCGGGGGATCATCTCCGCCGGATCGAGAAGCTCCTGCACGCGCTCGATGACCTGAGCCATGGCCTCCAATCCTTTCAGCGAACTTCTGCCGCGGCCCCGGTGAGACCGCTCACGACGCCTTGTGCTTACGCTCCTCGCGCTCCCGGATCTGCTTGTAATGTTTCTTCGTCTTGGGAACGGGCTTCGCCGCCTCGGCCTCGGCCCGCTCATGGTAGTCCTGTGCCGCGGATTGCAGGTCTTCCTCCAGCCGCAGCAGATCGTTGTAGACGGTGATGTTGGCGCTCGCCGCTGGCGTCCTCGCCAGCATCCGCGTCAGTTGCAGCAGTGATTGCGCCGAGGCCGGCGCCGCCGCCGGCAGCGCCGCGCGCTGCATGATCGCGTCGACGAGCGTCAACGTCTCGGGGGCGGCCCCGTTCTCGACGAGGCGCAATCGAATCGTTTGCAGGCCTTCCAGAACGTTCACGAGCGTCTCCAATGCCTTGGCCGTGTTTCAACGCGCCATTGTGCCACGTTCGGCGGCGCGGACGCGGCAGGTCACTCCCATGCTTCGTATGCCGGCCGGCCAGGTTCCCAATCCCCTTCGACCGCGCGCGGATCCTCCGCTTCGAGGACGCGCGCAAACCCTGCCTGCCGATACTCGTACTCGGCCGCCGCCTTCCTGGCCCCATCAACCTCAGCCAGCCGGACGATCTCGTTGAACGCGTCCAGCACGTCATCGGGGTCCGCGGCGTGCCCGTCCTGCCGCCGCCAGTTCAAGAACGCGATGAAGAACTCCGCGGCCGCGAGCGGGTCGCCCAATCGCTCGGCGAGCGCCGCCAGCCGGCGCGTGGCCTCGATGATCAGATCCTCATTGTTCGCATCCCGCGCCCGCGCCAGCACGCCTTCCCAGAGCGTATCGGCCAGCAGATCATCCCCGGTCTCCTCCGCCAGTTCGGCCAACGTGAACAACGCTTCGGCGGACTCCTCGAGGTCAGCCGAGATGGACGATTCCAGCAGGGGCTCGGCAACGTCCGCCAGTTCTGGATCATGCACGCGGGCGGCAAGCCAGCGCGCCGCCTCCTCGGCCCCGGACGCCGCCAGCGTGCGCGAGAACGCGTCCCACCCGAAGCGAAGCGCGTTGTCCAGGCGCGGACTGCGGGTGAGCTGGAGGGGCGCTGGGGTTCCTTCCACGGATATCCTCGCGGGCGCTTCTCGCCGCTTCGCATCAGGCGACGGCAGTTTACTGGACCGACGCCTTGACAGATGCCGGGCGCCCCGCTACCGTGCCGCCATGCACACCAGCGACGGGGCGCCATCCGAGACCATCCGCATCCACGAGCCGGCGGCTCGCTGGTACGGCTACGTCTTTTTTGGCTACGTTCCCCCGGCGCTGCTGGCGGGACGAGAGGCGATGATCCGCTAACCGTCCCAATCGTCCAGAACGCAGCGCCGGGGGCCGAGGCAAACGCCTCGGTTTTTTGTTGCCCGCCGCCCCGTACGAGGAGGGAAGTCCGATGATCGTTACGTTGACCGCCGACGCGCCGGTATCGACCGTCAACGCCATCCTCGCCGCCGCCGCCGGGGCCGGCTGCGAAAGCCGCACCTTCGACGACGGTCATGGCGGCACGGTCGTCGGCATCGTCGGCGAGGTCTCCGTGAACGGGCTCCCCGGCGTCTCCGCCGTCCTGGAGAAACACCGCCCATACATGCTCGCCAGCCGCGAGGGACGCCCCAACGCCCCGAGCGTGGTCATGGTCGGCGGCGTGCGCGTTGGCGGCGGCCGCCCGGTGGTCATGGGCGGGCCGTGCGTCATCGAAAGCCGCGAGGCGCTCCTCGCCGCGGCGCAGGCGGCCAAAGCCGCCGGCGCCGACGTCCTGCGCGGCGGCGCGTTCAAGCCCCGCACCTCCCCCTACGCATTCCAGGGGCTTGGCGAAGAGGGGTTGCGTTACCTCGCCGAAGCGCGCGAAATGACTGGCATGCCCATCGTCACCGAAGCCATGGAGCCGGATCACGTCGAACTCGTCGCCCGCTACGCCGACATGATCCAGATCGGCTCCCGCAACATGGCCAACTTTCCCCTTCTCCGCCGCGCCGGCCAATCGAACACGCCGGTCCTCCTCAAGCGCGGGTTCGCCGCCACCATCGAGGAGTGGCTGATGAGCGCCGAGTACATCCTGGCCCAGGGCAACCCGAACGTCGTCCTCTGCGAGCGCGGCATTCGAAGCTTCGACTCCGCCACCCGCTTCACCCTCGACCTGAACGCCGTGCCGCTGGTCAAGGAGCTGTCCCACCTGCCGGTCATCGTCGATCCCAGCCACGGCACGGGACGCCGCACCCTCGTCGGCCGCATGGCCCTCGCCGGTCTCGCCGCCGGCGCCGACGGCCTGATCATCGAAGCGCACCCCGACCCCGACAGCGCTCTCTGCGACGGCCCGCAGACGATCACCGTGGACGAGCTGGCGACCATCATCCAGACGGGCAGGATGCTGCACGCCGGGCTGCTGGCCGGATCGGAACGCGATGAACTGGCCCGCGAGCGCGCCGTGGTCTTGCACTGACAGGAGAACCGAACCGTGGTCCGCTGGGACTATCTGATCGTCGATGTCTTTACGAACCGTCCGCTGGCGTGCAACCAACTCGCCGTCTTTCAGGATGGCGCCGCCATCCCGGAGGCGATGGTGCAACCCCTGGCCAAGGAGAGCGGCTTCGCGGAGACGGTGTTTCGGTACCCCGCACGCGACGGCGGGAATGCCCGGATGCGTATCTTCACGCCCGAGAACGAGATCCCGTTCGCCGGCCACCCGACGCTGGGCACGGCGACGGTCGTCGCGGAATCTCTTGGCAAGGATCGCGTCGTGCTCGAGAGCGGCCGCGGCCCCATCCCGTGCGCGTCGAGTCGCCTCGTGGGCCTGCCGCCAGGGGCACGATGGAGCAGCCGTTGCCGACATCCGAGCCCTATCGCCATGCGGACCAGTTGCTGAGTGCGCTCCGGGTGGATGCTTCGCTCCTCCCGATCACGACGTACGACAACGGTATTCCCCATGTCTACGTCGTCCTCGACCATCCGGGCGACGTCGCCTCGCTGCAACCGGATCTTGGCGCCCTGGCGACGCTCGCTCGGGAAATCGGAGCGCGCATCATCGGATTCAACGTGTCTGCTGGGCAGGGATCGGCGTGGAAGACGCGCATGTTCGCTCCCGCTGATGGCGTCCCGGAAGATGCGGCCACCGGCTCTGCCGCCGGGCCGCTGGCGCTGCATCTAACGCGTCATGGGTTGATCCCCTGGGGGGAGGAGATCCGCATCGAGCAGGGCGCCGAAATCGGACGGCCGAGCACGCTCTTCGCGCGCGTCTCTGGAAACGACGAGCGCATCGAGAAGATCGAAGTCAGCGGGTTTGCCGTCCCCGTCGGCGGAGGCTGGTTCGATGGCGACCTGCTGCGGAGTTTCGTAGCGGAATGATTCCCCCCCAACCTTGACGCGAGGCCATCCGTCAACCACCATCCCATGCATGATGCACTTGCCTTATCGCGCCGCTCGTTAGCTCCGTGCGCCCATTAACACCATCCGGCGTGGACGCGCCGGCCACCGCGCCCGAGGCGAGCCAGCCGTTCGTCGTCGGCACCGCCGGCCACGTCGACCACGGCAAGTCGACCCTCGTCAAGGCGCTGACCGGCATCGATCCCGACCGCCTGGCCGAAGAAAAGGCGCGGGCGATGACCATCGACCTCGGCTTCGCCTGGCTCACCCTCCCCGGCGGCCAGCGCGTCAGCGTCGTCGACGTTCCGGGGCACGAGCGGTTCATCAAGAACATGCTGGCCGGCGTCGGCGGCATCGATGCCGCCCTCCTCGTGATCGCCGCGGACGAGGGCCCCATGCCGCAAACCGCCGAGCACTTGGCCATCCTCGACCTGCTCGGCGTCGATCGCGGCGTCGTCGTCCTCACCAAGCTCGATGCTGTCGACCCCGACTGGCTCGATCTGGTGCGCGAGGAGGTGCGCGAGCGCATCGCCGGGACCTCCCTCGCCGCCGCGCCCATCATCGCAGTCTCCGCCCTGACCAGGGAGGGGCTTCCCGAACTGCTGAGGCAACTCCAGGAAGTCCTTGCCGACGCCCCTGGACGCGCGGACGCCGGTGCGCCTCGCCTGCCGGTCGATCGCGTCTTCTCCGTCGCCGGCTTTGGCACCGTCGTCACCGGCACGCTCAGCGGGGGGAGCATCGCCATTGGCGACGAGTTGCGGCTCTTTCCCCATGACCGCCGCGTCCGCGTGCGCGGTCTGCAGAGTCACCAGGAGAAGGTGAGCCGCGCCTTGCCGGGAAGCCGCACCGCCGTCAACCTCTCCGGGATCACGGTCGAAGAGATCGCCCGCGGCGACGTCTTGGCGCCAGCCCGACTCATGACGCCCAGCCAGCGGCTCGACGCCCGAATGCGCCTCCTCCCCGATTCGCCGATCGCCCTGAAGCAGAACGACGAGGTCGATTTTTTCACCGGCGCCGCCGAGTTCCCAGCGCGCGTCACGCTCCTCGACCGGGAATCGATCGCGCCGGGCGACGAAGCCTGGGTCCAGATCCGTTTCCGAGCGCCGATCGCGGTCATGAAGCACGACCGCTTCATCATTCGCCGGCCATCTCCCAGCGAAACGATCGGCGGCGGGGAGGTGATTGACCCGAACCCGATCCGACATCGGCGGTTTCGCCCCGAAACGCTCACCGCCCTTGAGACGCTCGCCGCCGGCGAGCCGGACGAGATCGTCCTCCAGGCGCTGGAGCAGCAACCCGCCGAAATCCGCGACCTCTCATCCCGGACGCCGGGCTTGGACCCAAGTCAGATCGATGCGGCGCTCGCCCAGCTCATCGCCGAAGGCGACGTTGTCGTGCTTGGCGGCAACGATCGACCACCCGCACCCGCGAACTTCGTGCTGGCGAGCAGTCTCTGGCGCTCGATGCTGCAACGTCTCACCGACGCCCTGCACGCCTACCACTCCGCCCAACCGGCCCGGCCAGGAATGGCCCGCGAGGAAGCACGCAGCCGCTTGGGCAGCCTCACTCCCCGGCTCTTCGACGACATGGTCGCCACGGCCGCCGCGTCCAAAGCATTGGTTGACGACGGCGCGACGTTGCGCCTCCCCGAGTTTCGGCTCTCGCTCTCCCCAGCCAAGCGTGCGCGGGCCGACGCCTTCGTCGCCGCGGCCCAATCGCAGCCATATTCCCCTCCGGGACCGCACGAGTTCGATCTCGACCCCGAGACGCTCGCCGTGCTGGAGATCCTGGGCGAGGTCGAAAAGATCGCCGACGGCGTCTACTTCGCGCCGGACGCCTGGCGCGAGCTGGTCGCCGGGACTCTGGCATACATCGATGCCAACGGCGCGATGACCTTGGCTCAGTTCCGCGATCACTTCGGCACGAGCCGCAAGTACGCCCAGGCCGCGCTGGAACACCTCGATCGGCTGAAGTACACGCGACGCGTCGGCGACGATCGGGTCCGCGGCCCTCGCCGCCCCGACCAGCCTGGCATGCCAATAACCGGAGGATCGTGAGTCATGACCTCAGCGGCTCTGCTGCCCGCGTCCCTCTCGCGCCCAACCCGCCACCTCTTTCTCTCGCCGCACTACGACGACGTCCCTCTCTCGGCTGGAGGTACAGTCAGGCTGCTTGCGGACCACGGAACCTCGCCCGAATCACTCGTCGTCTTCGGTTCGGAACCAGACCCGGCCCAACCGCTGACGCCGTTTGCCCGCTCGTTGCACGACGCCTGGGGCCTCGACGCGGCGGACGTCATCGCTAGCCGGCGAGCTGAAGAGCACGCGGCCGCCGCGATGCTTGGCGCCGTCACCGACGTTCTCCCGTTCCGCGACGCCATCTACCGAGGGAGCGTGTACCTATCGGACGACGACCTCTTCGGCACGCCGGCCGCCGCGGAATCCACCCTTCCTGGAGAAATCATCGCCTCGCTTGCGCTGCAGGGCGCCCCGGACCCAGCGACTCGCGTCTACGCCCCACTCGGCGTCGGCCGCCATGTGGACCACCAGACGGTATTCCGCGCCGCCGCTGACCTCGCCGCCGCCGGTTGGGACGTCTGGTTCTACGAGGACATCCCGTACGCGCTGAAGCCGAACGCCTTCGACTCGCGCCTCGCCGACGTCGCGCGATCGACGCCGCTCGACCCCGTTGCCCGGATCCCGGTCGAATCGACCTGGGGTGCGAAAATCGACGCCATCATGCGATACCCATCCCAGCTCGAAACGGTCTTCCGCGCCTACGTCGGCGTCGGCACGTCGCGCGCGGAGATCGACGAGGCATTGGCCGCATACGCCCGAGACGGAGGTGAAGGAACCCTTACGGAACGATTCTGGCGAATCTCCGATCCCGCCACCGCCGCCGGGAGTTGACGGCGCGCGCCGCGTCCGGTAGGGTGTACGTACGGAGGTGGTGCGGCCCAGACCATGGGGGCAGGGAACGGAATCCGCCTCGCATCCCTGCCTGCGGTTCTCCTCTTGACCCCGTGGGGGGCGTTCACCCGGGAACTCGTCCGGCCGGCCCGCGGGCTTGCCGGGCGAACGTCGGCTCGCTCTGGACCTGGTCCGCGATGCGGGCGGCGGATCGGCCGTCGCGCTCCAACGTGACGCCGCCGAGGTTCGCGCGCACCGGCAATCCGCCGTGGATTGCCGCCGCACACCGGGTCACGGCCGGGCGCGACAGCTTGCCGAACACCGCCCACCTTCAACCAGAAGCGCCGATGACCGCTGCCGCGGTTGCCGGCGCTTCTTTCCTGCCTTCCTCGCTGATTCGAGCCGCGGGATCAGCGACCGGCGTCGGACCTCTCGACCCGAATGACGCTCGCCTCCGCTGTGTCGCTGAGCTTGGCGGGGCGGCCATACGCGGCGGCATCCCCGCTCGACACCGACGCCGACCGCGGCTCCGCGGCCGCCGAAGGCGTGGGCGCTGCATCGATGGTCGCCGCCTTCACCGTCACAGACGCGTCCTCCGGCGCCTCGGAGCCCTCTGCCGACGCCGCGGCCTGATCTTCGTCAGCGAGCGTCCCAGCCTGCACCGCCGGCGCCCCCGGCAGCGGCGCGTCGCGATAGACGCGCACGACCAGGTCGGTCGGGTTCGAGGCATTCGTCGCCCCCATGTCCTGCGGACAGGCCGAGACCGCCGCGATCGCATCTTCGACCGCACGCAGCAGCACGTAATCTCCCGCCTCGGCCAACGGCTCGCGAATCTCCAGCTCTCCCCGCTGCTGGATGGAGACGTTCATGAACCAGTTGACCGGATCCGGGATGCGGTCGTATCCGATCCCGTGTTCCGCCAGCGCCTCGGTCAGCGCCGCGCGGCACGAGGCATGACCGGGCTCCGCCCCCAGCATCTCGTAACGCACCGGATCGCAGCAGGCATAGAGCATGTCGTGGCGGCCGACCGTGTCTTCGACGATCTCGAACATCGGCTGCCGGCGGTTCGAGTACAGCGTCATCCCCAGCTGCGGCACGATGTTGGCATTCGTCGACCGCGTCGCCGCCGTCGAAAGGAACTCACCCGTGTCCTGGCGGCGAAATGCGACGAAATCGGCGACCTGCTTGCCCTGCACGGTCTCGATCTGCAGGAACTGACCGGCCTCGACCTCGATGGACTGCCCCTGCCCCGGCCGGATGTGGCGCGCCCGGATCGGCGTCTTACCCTGCAACAGGTCGCTCACGCTGGCGTGCTCCTCCTCGCCCCTCGGATGCGTCGGCGCGCAATGATACGATCCTGGCCGGATTGCAGTCGCACAGTGTCGCAGCATCGCCTCGTGCTTGCGACCCACCGCGGCATGCGTCGAGGCACTTGAGCCGCGCGCTCCCGATGTACCATGTCGTCAGGGACCGCGCCGCGCCCGGCGTCGGATGCGCGAAAACGAGGATGGATGCATGCAGACGTGTCCCAACTGCGGCTCGGAATCGCGCATCGGCGCCAAGTTCTGCACGAGCTGCGGATATCGCTTTGTCGAAAACGGTGGGCTCGATTCTCAGGCTGACGCCACGCGCCCCAGCGAGCCCGCTCCCGCCTGGGGAGCGAGCCAGTCCGCGGCGGACGAAAGCATCCATCACGAAGGCTGGCCAACGGCTGCGGCGAGCGCGGAAGCGGCAGAGAGCGGCTGGGAAAACCCCGCGGCCAGCGCACCCGCGACAGAGCCGGCTCTGTCGCCCGTGTCGGAATCGGAAATGGGCGCTGCCGGGTTCTGGCCCGAGGCCGCCTCGGACACCTGGCCTTCGGCGACTACCGCGCCCGTTCTCGGCGCCAGCGACGGCGATGCCGCATCGATCCACCAGCGCATCGCCATCCTCAACCGCGAACTGGCCCGCTTCAGCCCGTTGCTGGCGGAAAAGGCCCAGCTCATCGTGCTCAACAAGGCCGATTCGGTGGAGGACATGGCGACGCTGTGCCACGAGGTGGGGCGGCTGATCGGCAAGGAAGTGCTGGCCATCTCAGGCGTCAGCGGCTACGGTCTGCGGGAACTCGAAGACCGGCTACTGGTGCTGGTCCCGGCTCCTGGAGAAATCGTCCGATGACATTCCCGCCCACTAATGCGCACGCTTGCGAGACAACCGTTGAGCGGGAGTGCCAGAGGAGCACGAGGGGCGCAGCCCTTCGAAACCAACAGCAAATAACGCAGGCGGCGACCGACAATGGCTTCATCCTGCGGGCGGAGCCTGCGTTATGAACGTCCTCGACATCCTGCGCGCGGTGGTCCAGCTCAAGGCCTCGGATCTGTTTCTCAAGGTCAACAGCCCGCCGCGCGTGCGCGTCGATGGCAATGTGCGCCAGCTGGGCACCACGATTCTGACCCGGGAGGACATCAATGAAGCCTTCAAGGTGATCGTCGATGACCACAATCGCGAGATCTTCAAGAAGAACCACGAGGTCGACTGCGCTTACGAATCCGAGGGCGTCGGCCGCTTCCGCGTCAACGTCTTCATGCAGCGCGGCAACATCGGCTTCGTCATGCGTCTGGTGCAGAATATCGTCCCTGACTTCAAGGATCTCGGCCTACCCCAGGACACCTTCGAGCGTCTCGCCCTGATGCGGCGCGGCATGGTGCTGGTCACCGGCATCACCGGCTCGGGCAAGTCGACCACCCTGGCCTCGATCATCCAGTACATGAACCGGAACACCAACCGGCACATCATCACCATCGAGGATCCGATCGAGTACGCCTACGTCGACGAGCGCTGCCTCATCAATCAGCGCGAGGTCGGCATCGATACCCGGGATTTCAAGAGCGCGCTCAAGAATGCCATGCGTGAAGCGCCTGACGTCATCCTGATCGGAGAGATGCGCGATACCGAGACCGTGCAGGCGGCGATCGACGCGGCTGAAACCGGGCATCTGGTGTTGTCGACGTTGCATACCATCAACGCGCAGCAGACCATGGAACGCATCATCAATTTCTTCCCGCCCTACCAGCACAGCCTGATCCGCATGCAGCTGTCGATGGTGGTGCAGGGGGTGGTCAGCCAGCGTCTGGTGCCCAAGCTCGGCAAGCCTGGCCGTTGCCCCGGCTTGGAGGTGATGATCGCCACACCGACCATCAAGCAGATGATTGAAGAGGGACGCACTCCTGAACTCTACAGCGCCATCCGCGACAGCGAACACTTCGGCTGCATCACCTTCAACCAGTCGCTGTTCAAGCTCTACGAGACGCAGCAGATCAGCCGCGAGGACGCCCTAGCCACCTCCGACAATCCGGACGAGATGGAGATGCTCTTCCGCGGTATCCAACGCGGCTCCTCCACCTCGCTCCTCTCAACCATGGGCAAAGAAGCCAAGAAGTAGAGGCCAGCCAGTGGCCTCGACGCCTTCGCCAGGAGAGGCGAGCCCCAGCTCGCCTTCTTGAAGCGGACGATGGTTACTTGCTGTTGCTGGTGATGAACTCGCGCAGCTTGGGCTCGGGCTGGAAACCCATGGTCTTGGCCGCCACCCGGCCGCCCTTGAACAGGATCATGGTGGGGATGCTCATCACCCCGTACTCCTGAGCGACCGCAGGGTTGTCATCGACATTGAGCTTGCCGATCTTGACAGTGCTCGCGAGGTCGGCGGCAAGTTTCTCGATCACCGGGCCGACCATCTTGCACGGACCGCACCAAGGAGCCCAGAAGTCGACCAGGACCGGCTTGTCGCTGCTCAGGACTTCGGTTTTGAAGTTCGCGTCGGTGAATTCTTTGGCCATGACGATGTTCCTTGCGGTGTGTGGTGCTATTGAATCACCTGGGATGGGCGACGCAACCTGTCCAGAGAATAACCTTCCCGGTCCATTCCCCCAGCCCCTCCCAGCCGCTGCGTCACAACTGGGACAACTGAGCGTATACGCTCCTACCTCCC
>CALMZR010000405.1 GCA_937870845.1 uncultured Chloroflexota bacterium | reverse complement strand
GGAGCATCCGACGCTCGCCAAGACCTGTACGATCACGCTCGTCAACGATGTTGGAGCTTATTGGCCAACGATCCTACCGGGACCCCGCCGCGGGCAGGGCAGGGTCGAGCGTGGCCAGGCAATACCGCGATCGCTCGACGATAGCGTCTGAAAGACGGGCAACAAGCGGGTGATCCAGACCTTGATCTTTCGCAGTCCGGCGGACATCGGCGAGATGGTCCGGCAGAGCGGTCGCCAGATCGCGGATGCGCCTCATGAGTGTTTCAGCATCGAGGCGAAGACTGGCCGCCAGCTTCTGCCATCGATGTGGACCAATGTCCTGCAGGCGATACTCGTCGCCGATCTTCATGGCGAGACGCACCCGTTGCAGATCGAAGCCATAGGGGAGGATGCTGGCGACATCATAGAGCGGCGCAAGGCGCGCTCTGCCTTCTGCGCCGATCAGCATGGAATAGTTCTTCGCGTGCGCGTCGGTGCCTGCGATGAGCCAGTTGAAAGCGAGGGCATCGACGAAACGACTGACATCTTCGTCGGATCGACCCGAGAACGTCCTGATGAGCTCGACGATCGTCCGTGCGCACGGCCCGCCTTCGTTCTCGTATTTGAGCGTGGGCAGGACTGCGAGCGACTGGCAGACGTCCTCCTGGTGGACACGGATCATGCCGGATTCCGTTCTTTCGCGGTCGTAGCGCTCGATGACGATGGCGATCTGATCCTCGAACCATCTCACCTCCGACCGCGCCGTGATCATGCCGGTCGAGGCGGCAAGACGCATGCAGAGATGTTCGTTCTCCGCATGGCCGTCGAATTCGCCGGTTGGCGGCTTCAGGATATGCGTGGTCGGCGTGGCCCCGCACGGTCACCTCCGCCCAGGTGATGCCGACGATGCCCTCGACGACGCCGACCGGGATACCGGCGTCCTCCAACACGGGACCCTGCTCGACGTGCAGCTCCAGATAGGCGGCGATGGGGCCGGGGCGATTGCCGCGCTCGCCCTTGTAGCCGATGCGCTCCAGCTCGTCACCGAAGCGCTTGCCGTCGCGGTCGGTGCGGCCGTAGACGTAGTCGGGGGAGAAGCGGCCGGCAACGGCGCCGGAGGCGAGCATGGCCGGCTCAAAGCGAACGCCCTCTTCGTTCGTCCAGTTGACCAGCTCCAGCGGCTTGCGGGTGGTCACGCCCGCGTCGTTCAGCGCGCGCATCACCTCCAGCGCCGCCATCACCCCATACGCGCCGTCGTAGCGGCCGCCGCGGCGGACGGAGTCGATGTGGGAGGCCATCACCACGGCGGCGCCGCTCTCTGCGCCGCGCCGCCGACCGGTCATGTTGCCGAAGTCGTCGACGCGCACGCGCAGCCCGGCCTCCTCCATCCAGCGGCGGAGCAGGTCGCGCGCGGTACGGTCCTCATCCGAAAGCGCCAGCCGGGTCACGCCCCCGCCGGGGGTGGCCCCAATCTGGGACAACTGGCGCAGGCTCTCGTGCAGGCGGTCGGCGTTGATGCGGATGGGAGGCGGGAGGCGGGAGGCGGAAGGCGGGAGGGACGATGGTCCGAAAGCTCGCTGATCGCCGTTCATGACGTTCTCCTTCCGCCTTCCGCCTTCCGCCTTCCGCCTTCCGCCTTCCGCCTCGAAAATTACGCCATCACTCGCAGCTCGCGGGTCGCTTCGTTCAGGCGGCGGCCGCCGGCGGCGGTGCAGACGACGGTGTCTTCGATGCGGATGCCGAACTGGCCGGGGAAGTAGACGCCCGGTTCGTCGCTGAAGACCATGCCCTCTTCCAATGGAAGGGTGTTGCCTTCGATCAGGTACGGCTCCTCGTGCAGGGAGAGGCCGAGACCGTGGCCGGTGCGGTGGATGAAGTTCTCGCCGTAGCCGGCATCGGCGATCAGGTCGCGCCCCACGGCGTCCAGCTGAGCCGCGGCCAGGCCGGGCTTCACGGCGGCGCGCTGCGCCGCCTGCGCGCCCTCGAGAACTTCGTACAGCGCGGTGAACTCGTCGCTTGGGCGGATGTCCGTCTCGCCCGTGACCCACAGGGTGCGCGTCGTGTCCGACCAGTAGCCCTCGAGGCGACCGCCGATGTCGAGCACGATCGGCTCGCCCGCCTCGATCACGCGCGGCCCTGGACCGTGGTGCGGCGATGCTGAGTTGGGACCGCTGGCCACGATCGCGAACGAGCCTTCGTCGTGGCCCTCCTTGACCAGCCGATCGAGCACCTCCTTGGAGACATCGGCCTCCGTTCGGCCGATCAATGGCCCGGCCGCGATCTGTTCCACCACTCGGTCGGCCGCATGGGCAGCGCGCCGCAGCAGCTCGATCTCCTCGGCGTCCTTTGTTGCGCGGAGCGGAGCGAGGACGGTCGACGCCAGCCCGAACGCAGCGTCAGGCAAGGTTGCCTGTAGTCGGAGCAGGAACGTCGCCCAGAGCCGATCGGACACGAGCAGCCCGCCCAGGCGGCCCCACGTACCACCCAGCGCGCCCATCTGGATCTCCGGCCGGCTGTCGCTCGCCTCCAGGCGCGCGGCGACGAGCGCGAACGGATCCTCTGTTTCCTCCCACGGCGCGAGGTCGATCAGGCCGGCCTGCGCTGCGGTGCACGCCTGTGCGGGCGCGAGCTCGAGACGCGGCGCGATGAGCGTCGCCCGGCCGACCGCCGGCAGGACGAGCATTGTCAGCCGTTCGAGCTCGTGCGCGCCATAGCCGGTCAGGTACTGCAGGTCGGCCCCGACGCCAATGAGCAGCGCGTACGCGTCTTCTGCGGGCAGCGCCTCCTGGGCGCGGGCGAGGCGCGCGGCGTAGCGGTCGGCGGGGATCGAGGTTGTGCTCACGCGGCCTCTTTGCTCGCGAACTTGCCGGCGAGCAGGTCAGCCACGACCTGCGGCCCATCGCTGAACATCTTGTTGTAGGAGAAGACGCGCCGCGCTCCAGCGGTCAGCGCGCGCTTCCGGGTCGCGCTGTCATCGTGCTGCGCGACCGCGATCACCGTCGTGCCCGCCTGAACGGCTGCGGCGACCGCGGCAATCCCGTCATAGGCGCGGCCGTTGAGATCGACGATCGTCGCGTCGCCACCCTCGCGCACCGGGGTCGCCCCGGCGCGACGAACGGCGGCATCCAGGCGCGAGGCCCAGATCAGGTCGTCCGCAACCACCCGCACGTTCACGGGCCGCAGTCTACCCTCGGACGCTCATGGACCGGACCCGGCTCATCGGTATCGCCCTGATCGTCGTCTCTGCCTTCGGCTTTGGCTCTGGCGCGCTGTTCGCCAAGCCCATCTATGCCCAGGGCATCGACTGGATGACGCTGTTGTCGTGGCGCTTCGTGTTTGCGGCGCTGCTGTCGTGGGGCTGGCTGCTGCTGTGGCCGGGACAGCGTCGCGCCCTGCGCTCACTGTCGCGCCGTCGCGTCCTGACGCTACTCGCGCTGGGCATCTTCTACATGGGCAACACCGGCACGTACTACGCCGGGCTCGAGACGGTTGATGCGTCGCTCGCGGCCCTGATCGTCTACATCTACCCGGCCCTGGTGGCAGTCATATCGATCCGTTACGCGCGCAGTCTCCAGGGTCGGCGCGCGTGGGTCGCACTGGCCCTGGCGACGGCCGGCGTCGCGCTTGCGGTGGGCGGCGTGGTCATCGGCGCCTGGGGGCTGGGACGGCGGGACCTGACGACCTGAGGGGCGGCGTCGGGTCGGCGGCCGACTGACGAACAGCACGTCATGCTGGCACGATCTGGTAGCATCTGACGATGACATCAACGCGCACCAGCTTCACCTTGGATCGCGACCTTGCCGAGCGAGCGCGACGGCTGAAGGTCAACGTTTCCGCTGCCGGCGTCGATTGAGCCGGTGGTCTCCAGGACGGCCGATCCCGCGTCCCGTTCCGCGTCGACGACGCCGCTGAGGGAGATTTCGTTTGCGATGACAGTCAGGTTCCCGTCATCGGTCGTGATGTTGGCGCTGATCATCACGCTGCGGCCAGCCCGAAACGTAATCGACCCCGCGGCGCCACTGGAATTGTTCGAGACAATGTCTTCGTTCACGAAGATGTCGGTGTAGGGGACGATGCGCGCGTCCATCTGCGCGAGCTCCGGCGGCGCCTCCGCGGCGAGGCGCCGGTTGAGCACCGCGAGCTCCGCCTGCGCCGACTCCTTCGTCGCGCCGGGGGCGATGCGGCCGAACACCTCGAGGTTGGGACCGGACCCCGGCTCGATCCGCGCCGTGGGATCGATGCGGAACGGCACCCAGTACCGGTGGCTGATCGGAAACCCGAACCCCTCGGGCATCACGCCGACGACCGTGTGCGCGGTCCGGCCGATGCGGACCTCCCG
>CALMZR010000404.1 GCA_937870845.1 uncultured Chloroflexota bacterium | reverse complement strand
CTCGCCGCGCATGTCGGGCCATTTCTCCGCGAGCTGGCCGCGAACGGCTGGCGCAATGGCCCGTGGCTGAGCGGGATCGGCGAGCAGCGATGATAGAACCCGTCGACGCCTGAACTACGGCCGCGCGACGCTCCGCGCCCGCAGCCGCTGCCAGACGAAGCGGACGACCAAGATGGCGACGACGGCGATGACGAGGTACTGAAGCCAGTCGACGTAACGTTGAATGCTGTGCCAGCTCTCGCCGAGCGCCCAGCCGAGGGAAATGAGGATGCCATTCCAAAGCGCGCTGCCGATTCCGGTCAGGAGCAGGAACTGGCCGATCGGCATTCTGCTGTAGCCGGCCGGGATGGAGACAAGCGAGCGAACGATCGGCGCCAGGCGGCCGGTGAAGACAGCGATCGTTCCGTAGCGATCGAACCAGCCCTCAGCTCTGGTCAGATCATCCGGGGTGAGCAGCGCCCAGTGCCCGAACCGCTCGACGAGCCGGCGCACGCGGCTCCGTCCCGCGGCGGCGCCGACGCCGTAGAGAACGAGCGCGCCGATCAGCGAGCCGATCGTCGTGGCTGCCAGCACGAGGATGAACGAGAACCGTCCCTGGCTGGCGAGAAAGCCGGCGAGGGGCAGGATCACCTCGGAGGGGATTGGGGGAAAGACGTTTTCGAGCGCCACGAGCGCCGTCAGTCCGGGGTAGCCGAGCGCCTCGATGACCCCCGTGACCCACTCCGCGATCCAGTCGAACACCAATTTGCCTTTCCTGCTTATCGGTTGCTCTCCGTGAGCCGCGTCGCCACGAGCGCGGCGTCAGTCCCGAAGGACCCGCAAGATATGATCCGGCACATCGGTGCACAGCGCCCAGGCGCCCCGGTCGCGCATTTGCGCGGCTTGCGCCGTGTCGTTCACGGTCCAGACCACGGCCCGCAACCCCGCGTCCCTCAAGGCGGCGGCGTGCGTTTCCGTGTAGTCGCCCGCCCAGAGGGAGACGGCGGGAGAGGCCAGTTCGGCGGCAGTGGATAGGAGCGCGTCGTCGACGTGCTCGGCCAGCGGCCACAGCTCGGCGTTCGCGTCCAGCAGCCGAATGCGGCATAGGATGTCCCAATTGAACGACGAGATCGCCCAGCGGGCGTCCGGAAACGCCGCCAGCAGATCGAGCGTTGCCCGCTCCGCGTCGAGTCCTTTGATCTCGATGTCGAGGTGGACAGCGTCGCCGACCAGTTGGAGAACCTCGCTCAACGCCGGCACGCGCTCCCCGCTTCCCGCGTCGAGCGATTGCAGCGTCGCCAGGGACATCTCGTCAACCTTGCCCGACCCGCTCGTGGTTCGCGAAACGTCGCGGTCGTGGATGACGACGGGAACGCCGTCGGCGGTGGCGTGGACGTCCAGCTCGATGCCGTCGACTCCCACGGCAAGCGCCTCGCGAAACGCGAGCAGGGTGTTCTCCGCGAAGCGCCCGGACAGGCCGCGATGGGCGTAGACGAGCATCACGGGCGCTCCCGGTATGACTCGGGCAGCTCGATCCCGAAACGTTCGGCAGGCAGTTTCATGTCGTACATGTCCTTTGCATCCGGCTCGTAGCCGACGTGGGCGAGCGCCTGGACGTCGGCGGTGAGACACGGTACTGGCTGGCCGGCGATTCGGCCACTGGCGAGGAACCCGTGCGGCGCGTAACGCCACGACGAACCATCCCGCAGCCGCTGCACGCCGCCTTCGTCGTCGAACGTCACGGTGTGGACGTCGATGCGGTGATCCTTCGTGTCCGGCGCGCCGTCATCATCGGTCGGCGCCGGCGTCCCCGCGCGCAACGTGGCTGAGGATTGACATAGACCGTATCAATCTCTATCCTATCCCTAGCATAATCTGGGAGGAGGAGCGGCATGAACGGACCCGGCCGCGAGCCGGTCTTCATCATCAGCGTGGCGGCTCGCCTGCTGGAGATGCACCCCCAAACGCTGCGCAAGTATGAACGGGAAGGGCTAATTGCGCCTTCCCGTACCGTGGGGAAGTTCCGGCTCTACTCGGACGAGGACCTGGAGCGCCTGCGCCAGGTGAAGTACCTCGTGGGGGAGCGAGGCCTCAACCTCGCGGGCGTTCAACTGGCGTTGGAGACGACGAAGCAGATTCGGGCGCTGCGCGACGAGTTGCGCGCCGAGGACGCGTCGCATGGGCGTCCGGATCGATCGCGACTGTTGCGCGAGCTCGATGGTGTGATGGCTCTGCTGGGCGCGGGGGAGTCAGGAAGCCCGTAGACGGAACCGTGGCCGGCGGCGTGCGAGCGCCACGGCGCGGCGGTCCTCGAGCCGCCGGGATTGCCGGCGACGGCCGGGTACGATGCGCGGAGCCGTGAAATGCCCCCGTTTGCCCCGATGTCGCGTCTGCTGATCGGCCCGAGCCCGGCTCCTGGTTTGGCATACTGCTGACGCTGCGCCGCGGCGACGGCGAGCGGTGCTTGCCGCCGAGCGCGAGCGTCCGCCGTCCTGCTGGCGACGTACGACAAGGAACGAGAATGGCGAGCACCACCCGATTCACGGAAAAGGCGCAGGAAGCGATCATCGGGGCCCAGCGCGAGACCGAGTCACGCAACATCTCGCAGTTCGAGCCCGTTGCCCTGCTCCTCGCCCTGCTGGACCAGAGCGATGGGCTGGTCCCCGAGATCCTGCGCAAGCTGAATGTCGATCCCGCTGCGGTTCGTCGGGATGTGGCCGCCGAGGTCGATGGGCTGCCGACCCTGTCGTACGCCCAGCAGCCGTCGCCGAGCAACAGCCTGCGCAAGGTGTTGCAGCGGGCCGAGGACGCGGCCAAGCAGATGGGCGACGAGTACGTCAGCGCCGAGCACCTCCTGCTCGGCATCATCGATACGCCCGAGTCGGGCGCCGCCAGGCTGCTGGCCCGCTTCGGCGTGACCAGGGATCGCGTGTTCGAGGCGCTTTCGCAGATCCGCGGAGGACAACGCGTGACCGATCCCAACCCCGAGGACAAGTACCAGGCGCTGGAGAAGTACGGCCGTGACCTGACCGAGCTGGCTCAGCAGGGCAAGCTCGACCCGGTCATCGGCCGCGACGAGGAGATCCGGCGCGTGATGCAGGTGCTCTCGCGCCGCACCAAGAATAACCCCGTGCTCATCGGCGAGCCCGGCGTCGGCAAGACGGCCGTCGTCGAGGGCCTGGCGCAGCGCATCGTACGCGGCGACGTGCCTGAGGACCTGAAGAACAAGCGCGTCATCGCGCTCGACCTGGGCGCGCTCATCGCCGGGGCGAAGTTCCGGGGCGAGTTCGAGGAGCGGCTCAAGGCGGTGCTGAAGGACGTCACCGACGCCGCGGGCCAGATCATCCTGTTCATCGACGAGCTGCACACCGTCGTCGGGGCGGGCGCCGCCGAAGGCTCGATGGACGCCTCCAACATGCTCAAGCCGATGCTGGCGCGCGGCGAGCTGCGCACCGTCGGGGCCACCACGTTGGACGAGTACCGCAAGCACATCGAAAAGGACGCGGCGCTGGAGCGCCGCTTCCAGCCGGTCTACGTCGACGAGCCGTCGGTGGAGGACACCATCTCCATCCTGCGCGGCTTGCGCGACCGCTACGAGACGCACCACAAGGTGCGCATCCTTGACTCGGCGCTGGTGGCGGCGGCGGTGCTCGCCAATCGCTACATCACCGACCGCTTCCTTCCGGACAAGGCGATCGACCTCGTCGACGAGTCAGCCTCCAAGCTGCGCATGGAGATGACCTCGCTCCCGGTCGAGCTGGACGAGACCGAGCGCCGGATCATGCAGCTCGAAATCGAGCGCGAGGCGCTGCGCAAGGAGAAGGACGCCGCCTCCCGCGAGCGCCTCGACAACCTCGAAAAGGATTTGGCCGATCTTCGCGAGCGCCGCGACGCGCTGCGCTCCCGCTGGGAAGGCGAACGCGAAACGCTCCAGCACATCGCCGACCTGCGCCAGCGGATCGACCAAACGAAGGTCGAGATCGAGCAGGCCAGCCGCGCCTACGACCTCAACCGCGCCGCCGAGCTGCAATACGGCACGCTTGTCCAGCTCGAGCAGCAACTGCGCGAGGCGGAGCAGCAGGAAGCCGCGTCGCAAGACGGACGGCTGCTCAAGGAGGAGGTCGACGCAGAGGACATCGCCAGCGTCGTCTCGCGCTGGACCGGAGTTCCGGTCAGCCGCCTGGTCGAAGGCGAGATCGAGAAGCTGATGAAGATGGAGGATCGCCTCCACGAGCGCGTCATCGGTCAGGACGAGGCGATCGTCGCGGTTGCCAACGCCATCCGCCGTTCGCGCGCCGGTCTCTCGGATCCGAACCGCCCGCTGGGCAGCTTCATCTTCCTGGGGCCGACCGGCGTCGGCAAGACCGAGCTGGCGCGGGCGCTCGCGCAGTTCCTGTTCGACGACGATCAGGCGATGGTCCGCATCGACATGTCGGAGTATATGGAGCGCCACGCAGTGAGCCGTCTCATCGGGGCGCCGCCGGGGTACGTCGGCTACGACGAAGGCGGTCAACTGACGGAGGCCGTGCGCCGCCGGCCGTACAGCGTGATCCTGTTCGACGAGATCGAGAAGGCGCACCCTGACGTGTTCAACGTGCTGCTGCAGATTCTCGACGACGGGAGGGTCACCGACAGCCAGGGACGGACGGTCGACTTCAAGAACACGGTCATCATCATGACCTCGAACCTCGGCTCGACGTACATCATGACGTCCGGCGAGGACGACGAGGAGGCGATGCGCGAGCGCGTCATGGAGGCGCTACGCTCCAACTTCCGGCCGGAGTTCCTCAACCGCATCGACGAGGTGATCATCTTCAAGCCGCTGTCCAAAGAGCAGATCGGCGACATCGTCGACATCCAGCTCGACCTGGTCAACGATCGGCTGGCCGAGCGACAGATCCACCTGGAGGTCACACCGGAGGCGCGGGCCTTGATCTCTGAGCGCGGCTACGATCCGACCTTCGGCGCCCGTCCGCTGAAGCGCGTCATCCAGCGCGACGTGCTGGACCGGCTGGCCCGGCTTGTGCTGGGAGGTGAGCTGCGTGACGGCGAGACGGTGACGATCGACGCCGACGGCAACGAGCTGATGTTCGAGACCGAGCGGACTGAGGCCCCGGTCGGGGTGTGACGCAGCCAACAGCTATCGGCTATCGGCTATCAGCATTGGGGCTCTGTAACGGTCGCGCCACAACCACCGTGGATCTGCTGATCGCTATCGAACCCTGCATGGCGCCGATAGCCGATAGCCGATAGGCGATAGCTATACTGCTGCCGGACTCATGCCGAGGTGCGTTGGAAGGTCATGCCGATGCCGGAGTGGCTGGAAGGGCTGATACGGGGCGGCATCACCGTCGTCGCCTTGATCGTCATCGTCATGCTGCTGGCCGCGTTGTTCATGATCATCTTCAACATCGCGGCCGGGATCGACGATCGCATCCAGGAATAGGCGCCTGCACGCATGAGCGATCTTGCCGGCGCCGGCCGTTTCTTGCTCGTGGCGGGCCTGGTTCTGGCGGTTGTCGGAGCCGTACTCGTGGTTGTGCCGCGGATTCCCGGTCTCGATCGGCTCGGCCGGCTGCCGGGAGATTTCGTAGTCGAGCGCGGTTCGGTGACGATTTTCGTCCCCATCGTGTCGTCGATCGTCATCAGCATCGTGTTGACGATCGTGCTGAATCTGTTCCTGCGGCGCTGACGGCCATACGCGCTTCGGGCAGGTTCATGGAAAATGAGAGGTGCTGCCGTGCCGAGTGATCCTTGTCAGCGTGCCGTGTCGGGACCGACGTTCGCAGTCGGGGCGGCGGCCCGGGTCGCGCTTGCCGTCCTGCTCGCGATGCTCACCGTGGCTCCGACGCTGGCGTCCGCGGCCCCGGCCCTGGCCCAGGACAGTTCGGTAGCGTTCACCACCGCCGAGGCGGCGCCGGCCGACTCCTTCGCCTACGTCGTGACCACGACGGACGACGAGTCCGCGCAGTGGGTGCTCGCCGATGAGCTGCTCGACCGCGCGGGTTTCGGCGAGGCGATCGACGAAGCGGTTGCCGAAGAGCTGAGCGACGACTCCGGTGAGGAGCTCCCGCTCGATGCCTTCCTGGGTGGCGAGGTCGGCGTGGTGGTGAGCCAGGCCCTCCTGGACACCATCGCCGCCGAGTCGCTGGCCGATGGCGATCTGGACGAGATGTTCGGCGCCATCGGCATGGCC
>CALMZR010000403.1 GCA_937870845.1 uncultured Chloroflexota bacterium | reverse complement strand
TGCCAGGCCGGCAGGAAGCGCGCGAATGCGGCCGTATCGACCGTTTCGACCTCCTTGCGGAGGCGGGCTAGCGAGCGCCGACGGAGCATCCGCAGGACGTCCGGATCGATCCACTCCCGCTCGGCGCCGCCGGGGCGGAACTCGCCGCGGAGGACCGTGCCCGCCTCGCCGAGCCGGGCGAGGGCATCCTCCACGTAGGCCGGCGTACGCATCCCGTTGTGGTGGTACTTCTGGCCGGACGGTTACGACGAGGAGACCGCCGACATGGGACGCGTCATCTTCCTTGGCGAAAACATGCCTGCCGAGCTGGCGGGACTAACGCCATCCGAACTACAGGACGCGGGCGTCAAGCTGATCCCAGGAGAAGCCGCCATGAGCGCACTCCTCAACGCGAGGTCTGCCGAACTTGGCCGGCAGTTGAGCGATGAAGAGCGCGTGGCTTTCACTCGCGACTACATAACGCGCTTCACGCTTCGGGATCCGTAGCTCCTGAGAGACGCAGGATGGCCTCGTGTAAGGAGCGGAGAAGAGGCTCTGCCTGTTCCAGACGCGCGCTGTAAGCCCGTCTGCGGTCGCAGCGGGGCGAGATGAGACCGGAGTACTCCTGCGACCTCCGACGCGACATCGAAGCGGTGGAAACCAGTGCCGCAGGGGCTTCTGCGGGGGGCGTTCGAACGTCTCTACCGCTGCGGCGGGATCCCCGTGGGACTCCGGGACGAGCGGGACTCCTATTCGCGGGGGTGGGGGGGTGGGGGTCGCCCCCCCCCCCACCGGTGACGCTCCCCCGCTCCATCCGTCGCCGTCAGCTCCTCCCGCAAATCCTCATACCCCTTCCGCCCCATCAGCGCGTACGTGGCGTTCTTCCCCGCCTCCACCCCTGGCTGGCCAAACGGATTCACGTTCAGCAACGCGCCCCCCATCACCGTCTGCAGCTCGTAGAGATAGAAGAATTCCCCAAGAATCGCCGCGTCGATCGTCGGCACGGACATGGTGAAGTTCGGCCGTTGCGCCTCCGTCAGCGCCCACGCCGTGGCGTGCTGCTCCCGACGCAGGAGCTGCCCCAGCTCGGCCCCTTTCAGGTAGTCCAGCTCCGGAGCCCCCGCCGGCGCCTCCTCGATCGTCACCTCCGCCCGGTACGCATCGACGCCGATCAAGGAGATCAGCTTGTCGTTCGGCCCCTCCGTGTAGAGCTGGATCTGCGAGTGCTGATCGATCGCCCCCAGTGCCTTGATCGGCGTCTGCCCGGTGAAAACCACCTCGTTGTCGAGCGAAAGCTTCTTGCCCAAACTCTCCGCCCAGAGCTGCCGGAACCAATCCGACAACCCAAAGAGCGCATCCGCGTACGGCATCGTCACCAGGATCGACTTCCCCAACCGCGTGTCCGCCAGAATCGAAATGGCCGCCAGCAGATACGCCAGGTTCCGCCGCACGTCCCCTGACTCGGTGCTGGCGCGCATCGCCCGCGCCCCCGCCAGGAGCCCGCCGATGTCGCACCCGCACAGGGCCGCCGGCAGCATCCCCACCGCGCTCAACACCGTCATCCGGCCATCGACGCCGGGCGGCACGGGGAACGTCCGATACCCCTCCTCGTCCGCCAGCGCCCGCAGCAACCCCACCTTCGGATCGGTCGTCGCCACGATCTGCTCGCGCGCGCGCTCCCGGCCCACCGCCGCCTCCAGCGCCTGCCGCGCCGCCAGGAAGTTGGCCATCGTCTCCGCCGTCTGCCCCGACTTCGTCACCACGTTGACCAGCGTGTTCGGCAGATCGACCGTCGCCAGCGTCGCCGCGACCTTCTCCGGATCCGGGTTATCCAGCACGAAAAACCGCGGCCCACCCCGCCGTTCGTCCGAAAGCAGATTGCGGTACGGATGCGCCAACGCCTGCACCGTGGCGATCGCCCCTAGTGACGACCCGCCGATGCCGACCAGAATGAAATCCCGATACCGCCCCCGCGCCTCGGCGGCGAACGCCTCGATCTCCTCCACCAACCCGGTATCGGACGGCAGGTCCATCCACCGCTGCCCGCCCGCCTCGTGCTCGGCGACCAGCCGCTCGTGCTGCGCTGCCACCTCCGGCGCGATCTCGTCCAGCATCGCGTCGCTGACGCCATGCTGCTCGCCGACCGCATCCGCCATGCTGTTCCGGTAGTCGATGGTCAACCGGGAGCGTTCTCCGGTTCCTTGCGGGCTCATGGTTACGCCTCCTCAGTCGTCAACGATCGGGCATCGTCGAACGCACCCTCGGCCAGACCGGCCAGCGCCTCGAGCCGAATCGGCCGCGCCGGCGCCCGGGCCGTCATCGGCGCCACGTTCGCGATGGCCGCCCCGGTCGCCTCCGCCACGATGACCGCGATGGCCGGCACGCAGAAGACCCCCTGGCACACCCCCATCCCGGCCCGTGTCCACCGCTTCACGTCATTGACCGTCATCGCCCCGGACGCGATGGCCCCGACGATCTCCTCGCTCAGCACCTCTTCGCAGCGGCAGACCATGACCGTCGCCCGCTCCCACCCGTCTCGTGACTCTGTCATGCGATCCCAGCCTGCTCATACGGCTGCACGGCGACGATCTGCCGCGATGCGCGAAGCTCTTGCCGCCACTCCAGCTCGTCCCCACCGGCGACACGCGCCTCCTCCTCCATGCCTTCGCCCGCCAGCCCCAATGACGCCGCCGCCGCCACGCCCGCCAGCCGCCCCTCGGCGATGATCGCTGCCACGCTCCCGACCCCCGCCGCCTCGCCGGCAACGAATAGCCGGAGAACGGGGCTCTCCAGACGCTCATCGACGAGCGGAACCAGTCCGCCCATCGCGACGGCAAACCCGAGCGGCACGCCCGCCATCGTCGCTAGCGCCGGATCCGCCTGCCGCCCTGCCGCGATGACGACGACATCGACCCGATGCCGCTCCTGCCCGACCGCCAGTTCGCGCACGCCGCCATCGCCCCTTGCCCGCAGAAACGACGCGGGCGCGATCCCGCTCCAGACGACCTCTCCCCCGGCCAGGATCACGTCGCCCGCCAGCTCTTCCGCGTACTCATCGCCGCCGACGATGGCGAAGCGGCGGCCGGGGCGCACCCGATGCACGTGCAGCAGCATCTGCACCGCTCGCGCGCTGAACACGCCGGGCAACGTCCCCCCGGCAAACGGAAACGGCAGGTCGGTCGAACCGGTCGCCACGATCGTGGCGTCGGGCCGGATGCGCCGCGCTTCCCCATCTCGAACCACGAGCAATTCCCCAGGCGGAAAAAAGCCCGCAACAACCGCGCCTGTTTCGATGGCGACCCCGGCGGACTGCGCCTCCGCGGCCAGGCGTGCGGCCAGCCGGTGCGGACGCTCGACGCCATGCGCCGATCCCGAGAAGATCGGCTGCACGCGGCAAAGCAGGCGCCCGCCCGGGTCGGGTTGCTCGTCGAACAGCATGACGCGGGCGCCCAGGCGCGCCGCCTCCGCCCCAGCGGCCAATCCCGCCGGCCCCGCGCCAACCACGGTCACCGGCTCAGCCTCTCGGCGTTGCCCGCTGATGCGGGTTTCGCGCGTGCTCATGCGAGCTCGACAACGTGGTTCCCCGGCGGATCGACCAGGGGTGCGTAGCCCTTCCGGAGAACGCCCCTCGTCGAG